>NZ_JAWRXI010000003.1:0-460033 GCF_046535075.1 Brevibacillus sp. SIMBA_040 | reverse complement strand
CTGTTTTTCTCAAGTATACAAAAAAGTACCCTATAGGTAGACTTTTTTAACGTGTCTACTCTATAGGGTACATTTTACCTAAGGTTCTGCCTCTTTTTTGAAGTTTTCTTCTCACTCTCTTACAAAGAGCCCGAGACCACATTTCCACGGAACATGACGGCCTGACGCTTCGAGCGGCGGGCAACAGCCTCTGCAGCAGAAGCTGCATAGACAAATACGATGTCCGCTTCATCACCAACATTTGGCCACATACGTTTTCCCTCTTTATCCAGCGGAGTTTTGCCGCCCGTAATAAAGCCCAAAGCCTGAGACAGGGAGCGCTCATCCTGCAAACGGAAACGCTCAGCCAAGCGGCCTGCTTTTTCCAGGCTGTCCCCCTGACCAAACGGGGACCAGTGATCGGTAATACTGTCGTCCCCTAGTGAAACGGACACGCCCTTTTCATGCAAAAGCGGAATCGGTATGGTCGGTTTGATGACCGGAACAGTAGATGTGATGGAAATGCCAAGCCCAGCCAGCATTTCAGCTACATCTGCCGCTTCCTCCAGGCTGATATCGGCCAAGGAGTTCGCATGACTGATCGTAACTCGGCCCTGCCAGCCTGCTTCCTCGGTCATTTTCGCCAGTCGCTTGAAGGTGAAAATGCCCAGGTGATCAGGATCATGCAAATGAACATCGATTGGCGCATTCGCTTCTACCGCGAGCTCGAAAACAGTAGCGAGTGACTTTTCGATATTTTGGTCAACCGTTGCCGGATCGACACCGCCGACGTAGGTCGCACCCATTTTCAGCGCCTGGCGGATGTTCTCCACCTGATTGCTGCGCAAAAGCCCTTGCTGCGGGAAGGCGACTACCTCACATTGCAGCTTGCCGCTGAAGGTTTCCATGGCAGCCAGTGTCGCTTCCAGGTTTTTCAGACCGATGTACGGATCGATGTTGCAGTGGGAACGAATTTGGGTAGATCCTGCCGACAACAGCAATCCCAGCATTTTTTCCGCACGCTCCTGCGCAGTAGGTAAGAGCTTTGGCATTAGCTCACTTTCTTCTTCCAATCGTCCCAAAATATTTTTAACCGGAGTGACCGCTTTCCAAGGGCCTCCGTAGTACGTCTTGTCAATGTGGATGTGCATATCGCGAAAAGACGGCAGCCCTAAAAGTCCGCGTGCATCCTCAGTAGGCAGCTTTGTCTGCGGTACATCGGCACCGAAGACGATCTGCGCGATTCGTCCATCCTCTACCAACAGATGAGCGACCTCTGTATCCGTAGCGACGACCTTGTCATTTTCTTTGCGGTATCCGCTCTCCAAGCGAACATTGGTTATCCAATAAGCTGTAGACATCTATTCATGACATCCTTTCCATTTGAAGGTTGGAACGAAAAAGAGCTTACCACTCACCAGCTACCCGTGTTCCCTGATAGAGAACGACGCGGCGTTTGGCACGTCTGGCTACGGCTTCGGCGCTGCAAGAGGCTTCGACAGCCATCAGGCTCGCCTCATCTCCGATCAACGGCCAAATTCGGTTTCCTGCATCATCGAGCGGAATCCGCCCCTCTGTGACAAAACCAAGAGCAACACCCAGCCTGCGCTCATCGGTCAGTCGAAAACGCTCTGCGAGTCGGCCGGCCTTTTCAAGTAGATCTCCACTGCCAAACGGCGTCCAGTTATCTGTCAGACTGTCGTTCCCCAGCATCACGGCTACCCCTGCCTCATGCAGAAGTGGAATCGGGATCGTCGGGCGATTGATCGGAACGGTTGAGGCAATGGAAATGCCCAAGGATGCGAGACGTGCTGCCACTTCTTCTGCTTCCTGGGGCGTTACATCGCCAAGTCCGAGTGCATGGCTTACTGTCACGCGTCCTTGCCAGCCAGCTTCTTCGGTCATCGCAGCAAGACGTTTGATCGTAAACACACCAAGATGACCGGGATCATGCAGATGCAAATCAATGTCAGCATCCGCTTCCACCGCCAGCTCCATCATGGTGGCAAGTGAACGCTCGATATCTCCATCTACCCCGCCTGGATCGACACCGCCCACATGGGTCGCCCCGTTTTGCAGCGCCTCACGCACGTAGCTTTTGGCATCCGTACGGAGCATTCCATAATGGGGAAACGCCACGATTTCATAGGACAAGCGATCTGCAAAGGTATTGAAAGCTTGGAGTATGCCCTCCAAAAATCCGAGTCCTACCTGCGGATCAACGTGGCAGTGAGTCCGAACATGCGTGACACCGGTTTGGACGAGTAATGACAGGATGTTTTCTGCGCCGTTCTGTGCTTGCCCCAAATACATTGGTAAAAGACTTCTGTCCTCGGTATGGCGTTCAAACAAGTTTTTCACAGGCGTCGTCGCTTTCCAAGGTCCGCCGTAGTACGTTTTTTCCAGATGAATGTGCTTCTCTGCCATAGAAGGCAAAATGAGCAAGCCTTTTGCATCCTTCTTGGGAATCCCGTCCTCCAATATTTCACTGGATGGCTCGATCCGGGTGATCTTCCCGTTTTCAATCAGCAAATCGCAAAGCTCTGTCCGCGTTTCCCTGATGACTCCTTGGTCCCACTCATACCCGCTCTCCAAGCGTGCATTAATGATCCAATACGGGGATGCTTTCATGCTTCCTCACTCCTTTACTGCGGTCACTTCTTCCACTTGACCTGCAGCCAGAGTCCCTTTAAAGAATACAGCGTGACGGTTCGCACGACGTGCAATCGCCTCTGCCGAGCAGGTAGCCTCGACCAGAACGAGACTCGCCTCATCGCCTGCTTTCGGCCACTGCTGTGTGCCCTGTGCGTCCAGCGTTGTTTTGCCGCCCGTAATAAAACGCAGTGATTGAGACAGCGCCCGCTCATCTAAATAACGGTTGCGCTCTGCCAGTCTCCACAGACGCTCGAGCACATCACCATTTCCATACGGCTGCCAGGTGTCAAAAATATTGTCGCAGCCTACCGCTACATCGACACCATTTTGGTGCAGCAGCTGTACTGGTGGAATGATGCGGCTGTACGGAACACTCGTGATGATCGTAATTCCAGCTTCGCGTAATATGGCTGCCATCTCTTCCGCTTCTGCTACGGGAATATCTCCAAGCGCAAAGGCATGACTGATAGCCACTCGTCCTTGCCAGCCAGCATCTACCGTCATCTGCGCCAAGCGCTTCATCGTAAACGTTCCCAGATGTCCGGGATCATGCAGATGAAGGTCTACGCCTGCGTTTGCTTCAACAGCCAGCTCCATCATTTGGCTCAGCGATTCCTCGATGTCGCCATCCACATTGGCAGGGTCTACGCCACCGACATGAGTCGCGCCTTGGCGCAGAGCAGCACGGAGCAGTCCTTTTGCCTCGGTACGCAGCAAGCCGTGCTGCGGGAATGCCACGATCTCATGCGACAGTCGCGTGGAATAGTCGGCCAACGCCTCTTTTACCGTTTCGAGATTGGTGATGCCAGCTTCCGGATAAATGTCTACATGTGTGCGCACATGTGTAGCTCCGTACGATTGCAGGATAGCGAGCAGATTTTTGGCGCGCTCCTGCGTAGTCGTTGGCAGAGTCGGGAGCGTGCGCTTTTCAATCTCACAACGCTCAATGATGCCCGACACCGGAATGACTGCACGCCACGGTTCCCCCATGAGTGTCTTGTCCAGATGCACGTGCTTTTCTACAAACGATGGAAGCGCCAGCAGACCTTTGGCATCCTTTTGGGCAATCCCGTCTTCGAGCGTTTCAGTCGCCGGAGTGATCCGTGCAAATTTTCCGTCTTTTATCAAGATGTGAAACAAGGATGCCTCTGTTCCAGCCACGATACCGTTTTCCACACGGTAGCCCGTCTCCAAACGAACATTGGTCAACCAATAGGTAACACCCATTCACCATCCATCCTCTCTTATTGTCTATCCATGCCTTCCCTACCCATTATCTAGGAACCACGAATACTTGATTTGCACAATCTTTACGTCTATTTTCACTATTTTTACGACTTGTTCAAATTGCCTTTACTTCATACATTTTTCTGATAACTTGAGACATAAGCAAAAGGAGGGTTGCATCATGAAGGTTGAGTACGCACCAACCAATCAAGCTCTTCCGCCAAAGGCAACGACTGCACGTCCAGGCAGATGGCGGACTTTTTACAGAAAGCTGCGCAAAAACAAACTGGCCATGGCAGGCGGCTGTATTGTCGTTTTTTACATTGCAATCGCCCTCTTGGCACCACTCATCGCTCCTAGTGATCCGTACGCAATCGATTTGGTGAACAAGCTGAAGCCGCCATCCGCCGAGCACTGGATGGGAACCGATGACAAGGGAAGAGATGTGCTTAGCCGTCTCTTATACGGAACACGCCTCTCGATGTCTGTCGGTTTTGTCTCTGTTTTTATTGGTGCTTTCTTCGGAATTATTCTTGGTCTGCTTTCCGGCTACTACGGAAAATGGGTAGATACGATTATCTCCCGCGTTATTGATGTTCTGCTTGCATTCCCGGGTATCCTGCTCTCCCTGGCCATCGTGAGTGCACTCGGTCCGAGTTTGTTCAACGTAATGGTCGCCGTCGGTGTATTTTCGATTCCTGTGTTTGCACGGATTGTTCGCGGTTCTACCTTGACGGTGAAAAAGCTGGAGTACATCGATGCGATTCGCTCTCTGGGTGCTAATGACTTCACTATCATTTTCAAACACATTTTTCCAAACATTCTGTCTCCTATCATTGTTCAAGCGACAATGCGTCTGGCGACTGCGATTCTTTCAGCAGCTGGTCTGTCGTTCCTCGGTCTTGGTGCACAGCCTCCACTGCCTGAATGGGGTGCGATGCTCAGTAACGGACGCGACTTTTTGTTTACGGCTCCGTACCTAGCCATGTTCCCTGGTCTTGCCATTGCGACACTGGTTCTCGGCTTCAATATTTTCGGAGACGGCCTCCGGGACGCTCTCGACCCAAGAATGAAACATTAGGAGGGAATGCTCAATGTTTGTCTACATTATTCGTCGCTTGCTGCAGATGATTCCCGTCCTGCTCGGTGTCATTCTGGTCGTATTTTTGATCATGCAAATGGTTCCCGGCGACCCAGCTGTTCTGCTTGCAGGTGAAGGCGCTTCCGCAGAGACAATCGCCAAAATCCGGACGCAGCTCGGCCTCGATCAGCCGATCATGGTCCAGTACTTTCACTACGTTACAGACGTTGCTACTGGTGATTTAGGTACGTCACTTCGTTCCAACTTGCCGGTTTTTGATGAAATTATGGCTCGTCTGCCTGCTACGATTGAGCTGGCTCTTGCAAGTATTTTTGTTACGATCGTGCTCGGTATGATCGCAGGTATCATCTCTGCTACCAAGCAATACTCCTGGGCAGATATTACGATTATGATCATCGCTTTGCTCGGTGTATCCTTGCCTAGCTTTTGGCTTGGTCTCAGCTTGATCTACTACTTCTCCGTGAAGCTTCATCTATTCCCTGTTGCCGGCTGGGGCACATGGCAGCACATGATTTTGCCAGCGATCACTCTAGGTACAGGTGGAGCGGCGATTGTAGCCAGGATGACACGCTCCAGCATGCTCGACGTTGTACGTCAGGACTACATTCGCACTGCCAAAGCAAAAGGCTTGAGAGAGCAGGTCATCATTTACAAACATGCACTCAAAAACGCGTTGATCCCGATCATCACTGTCGTAGGCTTGCAATTCGGTTTCCTGCTTGGCGGTACCGTACTCGTCGAATCCGTTTTTGCTATCAATGGCCTAGGCCGCTTGATTGTAGATGCGATTCGTATGCGTGATCTGCCAGTCGTGCAGGGCGGTGTATTGATCGCGTCCGTCATCTTCGTGTTCGTTAACCTTTTAGTCGATGTGTTGTATCGCTACTTCAATAAACGAATTGATCTGAGCTAAGGAGGGAGTAATCATGCCAAAGCAACAAGATGTAATCCTGGAAGTTCGCAACCTGCAAACGCATTTTTTCACGGAAGATGGCGTCAGCAAAGCAGTGGATGGCGTTGATTTCTCTCTGAACAAAGGAGAGACGCTGGGTCTGGTTGGTGAATCGGGCTGTGGAAAAAGTATCACTTCCCTCTCGATACTGCGTTTGATCGCCAGTCCTCCGGGAAAAATTGTAGGAGGAGAAATCCTCTTTAAAGGGCAAAACCTCGTGACAAAATCCGAAGCCGAGATGCGCGCCATTCGCGGCAACGAAATTTCGATGATTTTTCAAGAGCCTATGACCTCACTCAACCCGGTTTATACGGTGGGTGAACAAATTGCCGAGGTACTTCGCTTGCACCAACACATGGGGCGCAAGGAAGCCTGGGAAAAAGCGGTGGATATGCTGAGACTCGTAGGTATCCCCTCTCCTGAAAAACGTGCAACACAAGAACCACATGAGCTGTCTGGCGGGATGCGCCAACGTGTGATGATTGCGATGGCACTGGCTTGCCGTCCTGAGATTTTGATCGCGGACGAACCGACGACGGCTCTGGACGTGACGATTCAGGCTCAAATTTTGGAGCTGATGAAAAAGCTTCAGGTCGAAATGGGCATGAGCACAATCATGATTACCCATGACCTGGGAGTTGTCGCTGAAACATGTGACCGTGTTGCGGTTATGTACGCAGGAAAAGTGGTAGAATATACGACTGCGAAAAACTTATTTGCAAGTCCGAAGCACCCTTACACGGTAGGTCTGATGACCTCTCTCCCCCGCCTCGATGAGGATGTGGAAGAGTTGCAAGCGATCAAGGGTAACGTTCCTAGCCCATTCGATATGCCACAAGGCTGCCGCTTCGCCCCTCGTTGCCCTCACGCGACGCAGTTGTGCCACGATAAGCTGCCAGAGCTGCTTCTGCAAGAGGACGAGAGCAAGGTCCGCTGTTGGATGTATACTCCTGAGTGGGACGGCGCCAACCAGACTGTTACGGGAACGGGGGTATGACAAACATGATCACACAAGCAGAGTCCAAGAAAAAACCGTTGCTAGAAGTAAACAACCTCAAGCAGCACTTCCCGATCAAAGGCGGAATCTTTGGTCGGACTGTCAACCACGTAAAAGCCGTTGACGATATCAGCTTCACGATCTACGAAGGAGAAACGCTCAGTATTGTAGGCGAGTCCGGTTGCGGGAAATCCACCACCGGTCGTGCGATTCTCCGTCTGGACGAACCAACGAGCGGCTCCGTCCTGTTTGAAGGACAAGATCTGCTAGCGATGTCCAAATCGCAAATGCGCGACATGCGAAAGCATCTCCAGGTTATTTTTCAGGACCCGTTTGCTTCACTCAATCCACGTCAATCTGTGTCCCAAATTCTCGGTGAGGCGCTGGCGATTCAAAACATCGTTCCTGCGGGCAAGCGTCGCGAGCGAATCATCGAGCTGCTCGGCTATGTAGGATTGCGTCCAGACCAGATTGACCGCTTCCCGCACGAATTCAGTGGCGGACAGCGTCAACGGATCGGGATTGCCCGTGCCCTCGCCATGCAGCCTAAGCTGATCATTTGTGACGAGGCAGTATCCGCGCTCGACGTATCGATTCAAGCGCAAGTGCTGAATCTGCTAAAATCGCTACAGCGTCAGTTTAAACTAACCTATCTGTTCATTTCCCACGATTTGGGCGTCGTTCGCCACATTTCTGATCGGGTTATGGTCATGTATTTGGGGAAAGTAGTCGAGATCGCTGATAAAAAATCGCTGTTCGACAACCCGCAGCATCCTTATACACAGGCACTCTTGTCTGCTATTCCGGTACCAGACGCAACCAAAAAACAGGAGCGCATCATTCTGCGCGGGGACGTGCCTTCCCCAATCAATCCACCTACGGGATGCCGCTTTCACACTCGCTGCCCACATGCAGTGGAGCGCTGCAAAACAGAGACTCCGGAACTCACGAGTCTGCACGATACCCACCAGGTAGCTTGCCATCTCGTTCAATAGAGATTAAATTTTTCTAAAAAGAAAATAGATATCCAGGCAACATGATATGATGTAACTGCGAAAAATCACTACAGCTTCCGTACAGAAGGGATCTCATGATAAGCTTCGAAGGTTTCACGTTGCTCATTCTGTTGTTTATTTTGGCTCCTATCATAGGAGCTATTGCTTTATTGTTTTTGTTTATTTTTGAAAAGCGGATTGATCTTTTGGAGAACCGCAATGTAAAAATCGAGCTGGAAAAAGAGCTGCAAAAGGCTCTGTACAATCAACTGAATCAACAAATCCAGCCCCATTTTCTGTTCAATACGCTGAATGTTATTTTGAGTCTAGCCAGGCTCAATCGAACGAAGGAGCTGGTGAGAGCCCTAGAGGTCCTCTCCCAGTTTCTCAAGTTCAAATACAAGTCAACCGAGCCACTGATTTCCCTGTCCAGAGAAATTCAGTACACGGAGCAGTATTTGGAGATTCAAAAGCTGCGCTTCGGCAGTCGCCTCTCCATCCACCTTGATTGTCCTGATGATCTTCTGATGGCCTCTATCCCTCCCTTCGTCCTCCAAACCCTCGTGGAAAATGCCTTTAAGCATGGATTGGAGCGAAAGATGGGAGAAGCCCTGCTGGAAATTCGGATTAGCCCAAAGGAGGAAGATGTGCTGCTCGAGGTCATCGATAACGGCTCCTCTGGTCTCACAGCTTTTCAGGAGGATAGCGAAGCGGCAGTGGATCAACACCATGAGAAGAGCGGTCACGGATTGGACAACATCCGCAGGCGGCTCCACCTTTGTTTTGGTGATCATGCAAGCCTGGAGCTGACACCGGTGGCAGAAGGCGGAACCCATGTGACCGTGCAATGGCCCTTTATTTATGAACAAATCGACGTGAGGTGAGAGCATGAACGTTCTGCTAGTAGATGACGAACCGTTAGAGCTGGAACAACTGGAATATTTGATCCAGCCGATGTTTCCCTTGTGGAACCTGTACAAGGCGGCAGATGGCAGTCAAGCTATGGCTATCAGTCAGAAGGTGCCTCTTCATCTCGCCTTTCTGGATATTAATCTACCGGGAAAATCGGGGTTGGCGCTTGGCGAGGAGCTGCGAGCTCAGCATAAAGAAATTGAGCTGATCATCGTCACTGCCTATCAAGATTTTCATTATGCCAAGCAATCGATCCGTCTCGGTGTTGTAGATTATATTACGAAGCCTGTTATTGAAAATGAGCTCGTAGAGATTTTAAAAAAATATCAAAAAAGCCCGGCGCTCTCGGCATACACGCGAATCATATCCGATGCGATGAACATCATCCATCAAAAATTTGCTGAAAAACTTAACCTCGCTGATTTGGCGTCCGAGGTTCATATCAATCCTACTTATTTGAGTCGGCGGTTCCATGAAGAGGTAGGCGTTTCCTTTTCCGAATATCTCATGCAATACCGAATCCAAATGTCCAAGAAATTTTTGATTGGCCACCCTGACTGGAGCATTTCAACGGTAGCGGAGCGAACAGGGTTTAACAGCCAGCATTACTTCAGTACCATTTTTCGAAAAGTGGTCGGAAAAACACCAAAAGAATATCGGGACAAGGGGAATGTAACTTGACCTACTTATCATTTCGCGAGTACGTGATGGGGGCTGCCAAGATCGGCATTGGTCTCGGAGTCGTCTCCATTCTCGCCCGCTGGGTGACGGGCAACACCATCTTTGGCTCGCCTGAGGCATTGGTCAAATACGGGATCTTTGGCGGAATTGGCTTTGCCCTGATGGGAGCTTTTGCGCTCAGTGCCTTCGGTTTTTTGGGGCGCAGAGTGCGGCGTGAATTGTCTGAAGGGATGACGATCGGGGATTACATGCGGGGCAAGCTCCATCCTTTTGGCTACTGGCTGATGATTATCATTTTGCTCATCACGACTGTCGAAGGCATGTTCGTTCAAGGCATGGCTGGCGGAGTACTTCTGAACATCCTGTTTGGTCTGCCCATTCCACTCGGTCTGCTCTGCTTTTTTATTTTTTGCGTCCTGTTTGCCGGAATTGGCGGGATTCGTTCCATCCACCGATTTGCCATCGTTCAAATAGTCATTACCTTTGCGGCGGCGATCCTGATTCCCGTCTACTTTTTTGTGGGAAAGGGCGTAGAGCACGTCTACAACGGCTTGCGGTTATACCATCCGTATTTACTGGTAGTAAACAATTACGAAGGATTCTTTTTTATCATCACGGGGCTTTTAATCGGCTTTGGACAAGTCTTCGTCGATCAGGCTTCCTGGCAGAGGCTGTATATGATGGAGGAAAAGAAAGTCGTACCGACCTTTTTATTGTCAGGCTTGATTTTTGCGACGGTCCCCTTATCGTTTTCCTCGCTCATCATTATCGTCATCTTCACTGGCGGCTTCGATGATATTTACTCGCTGCTCTTTGATCTGGTACGGAAGATCGATACGATGTTTTTGCTTATTTTGTTTGTACTATGCTCATTTGGTGCCATCATGTCTGCCTTTGGTGCGGGTCTTCACTCGATGATCAGCCTTATGGTAAACAACGTCTATCAATTGTTTCGCCCGCATGCAACTGAGCGGCAAAAGATTCGCTTGAGCTATATTCTGGCAATCGCGATTGGCGCGCTATCATTTTGTCTCACCCTTTACTTTCAACCAACACTGCTTGACCTGCTGTTTTTCTTTGGGATCATTTACGCATCCCTCTTTTTGCCTGTTGTCGTTATCGTTCTGACGCAGGGTAAGGCACATAATTTTATTTTGATCAGTGCGGTAATTGGTTTAGCCGCCGGCTACGGCAGCAGGGTATTTGTGGACAACATGAAAGCGATCTGGATCGCTTCCTCCAGCACAGCCCTGACCTTGCTTGCGTACTTGTGCGTCACCTGGCTCTGGAAGCACTATTTCCGAACACCAGAACGACCTGATTCGCAATAAAACCGCTTTGATTGAACAGGAAGGAACGAATGTCATGCTACGCTCCTACTTACTGCTCATCTTTTGTGTCACCGCCTGGGGCAGTAATTTTGTATTCGGAAAAATGCTGGTCGCTGAGTTTTCCCCCCTCCTCTTGTCGGCGATGCGCTTATTGTTTATTTCTCTCTTTTTGCTGATCTGGGCAAAGGGGCGCTTGAAAATCCCTGCCCTCTCCCGAACAGACTGGCTGCTGCTGGCAGCACTTGGGATCGTCGGTGTCTTTATTAATCAATGGTCGTTTTATAAGGGACTTGTGACGGCTGATCCAACGACCTCGGCACTCATCTTGGCTTTGACACCAATTACGACTGCACTTTTGGCAGCGCTGTTTCTAAAGGAATCCTTGACCGGTCGCATGGCCATCGGTTCAGTAATCGGTACCGCGGGTGTGCTGTTCGTCATCTATACGGGGGCCGAGTTGCATTTTGACGCGGGCATTCTCTGGATTTTTCTGACGATGCTCACCTTTGCGGCATCCATTATTCTCGTCCGCGTATTGGGGCATCGGCTTCCTCCGCTCGTCACGACGCTTTTTTCCAATTTGATCGGATTTGGCTCCATGCTTCCATTTGTGCTCGTCAGCCTGCCTGCGGCAACCATAAGCCCGAGCCTTTCTTCCTGGCTGCTCTTGTTTGTCACTGCCGTGATCATGCACGGCATCGTGACCCTGATCTGGAATAGTCAGCTGCAAAAGGTCGGAGCTGCCAAAGCAGCGATGTTTTCCAACCTGGAGCCGTTTATCGCCATGGTCTTTGGATTTTTCCTCCTGGCGAAGCCCGTCACAGCTGTTCAATTATTTGGCGCCGTGCTAATCATTGGTGGCGTGACCTTGACCACTACCTCGAAAGAGCCTAAGCAGCAGCAACAAGGTCAGCTCAAGCCTTTCTCCTCGTAGTGACGATACCTGATCGTTAGCCAATTCCTTTTCATACAAAAAAGGTCGGAATTATGGTTGTGATTTACAAATCCTCTGGAGTATACTAGCAGTAAAGCGAGGAGGAGCGATCCATGTCTACTGTAAAGCTATCCCAATGGGAAACGATGTTGCTGGAGGCAGCTCGTGCCCATGGATTTGTTGATGAAGAAATCATTCACAAGCTGCGCTCAGGAAATACCGAGCCTTTTTTGGATATAGAGGGCGGCAAATACGATTTCACGCATCTTTTTGAGCTTTTCAAAAACGATCCGCAGACGCTGGAGACCGCGATCCGCGAGGGCTATCAAATCAAATTCACGACATTTAACGGAATCAAATTCCTTTTGAACAAACGATATGATATTCAGGCAGAGCGAGACTATCAGGTCGCCGGCGACACGCTGGATCAGGTGCCTCTCAAAGAAGATGCCCTTGCTTGGCTGAGACAAGCGATTTCGAAAAACTGGCGGATTGTTGAGCTTGAAAAGCGTGCAGACTCTGGTGAGACGCTTGTGCGCTTTGAACTGGCGCCCCCTGCCTCGTAGCAAATATAATATGTTGGCCTAGCAAAAGAGCACTCTCCCCAAGAGGAAAGTGCTCTTTTTTCATTCATAAGCGACTCGTCAGCCTTTGACTGCGCCCTGCGTCAGCCCTTCGACAAGGTATTTCTGGCAAAACGCAAATAACAGCATGGTGGGGATGACTGAAAGTACAGTAGCTGCTGACATCGCTCCCCACTCAATGTCGTACTTTTTGATAAAAGCATTCATGGCTACCGGAATCGTTTTGACCGACTCCTCGTCAATGAACAAGACTGCCATAATCAGCTCATTCCAGCACTGAACAAAGGCAAAGATGAATGTGGCGGCAATTCCCGGGAGCATGATTGGGACGATGACACGAAACAATGCGCTTATCCGGGAGCAGCCGTCCATCATCGCCGCTTCTTCAAGCGCCGTAGGAATACGCTGAAAGAAGCCAGACATGATGATCGTACAAAACGGAATGAGCATGACCGTGTAGATCAGCATGAGAGATGCCAGGCTGTTTAAGATGTGCATCTTGGACATCATGACATACAGCGGTGCCATGCCGATGAACATCGGGATCATCTGCGTGATCAAAAAGCCAAACATAACCTGGCGCTTGCCCCGAAAGGAAAAGCGTGCCAGCACATAGCCGCCAAGCATCGCGATGACGACCACGATGGACGAGGCGACAAGCGAGACGAGAAAGCTGTTCCAAATGTACATCTGAAAGTGGGATATCCGAAAGATTTCGATGTAATTCAGAAAAGTAACCTGTTCAGGCCAATAGCTGATCGGCAGTGAAAAGATTTCCTTTTGCCCTTTGAGCGATGTAATCACAATCCAGTACAGGGGAAAAATCGCGAAAGCCAAAAAGCTTCCCAGCACGACCACTCTTCCTGTCTTCCACCATAGATGGTCTCGATCCATCTAAAAGTCCCCTCCCTTCTCCACCTTGGTCGCTTTCACGTAGAAAACGGTAAACAGCAGCAGGATTAGCACGATGATGACTCCAATCGCCGATGCCTGACCGTAATCCTGACCGAAAATCACTTTGTCGATCATGTACGTCGCAAAAATATGCGTAGAGCCTGCTGGACCTCCATTTGTCATCGAATAAATGATATCGGGGAAGTTCAGTATCCAGATTACCCTGAGCAAAATTGTCACGAGCATGGTAGGCATAATGTACGGCAGTGTCACACTCCAAAACTGTTGAATTCGTCCAGCCCCATCCATCGCTGCCGCTTCGTACAGCTCCTCGGGAATCGATTGGAGCGCCGCTAGAATCATGATTGCAAAGAAAGCGACTCCGTACCAAATGTTTGCGATTATGACCGCAGCCATCGCCCATTTTCCGTCTGCTAAAAAAGGAATGGGAGCATCTATCAAGCCTGACCTCAGCAAAAGATCGTTGATCACGCCGAATTGCGCATTAAACATCCAGCGCCAGATCAGCCCGATCAGAAAACCTGACATCGCCCACGGAAAGAAGACAAACGCCTGATAAATTCCTCTCCCCCGAAAACGACGACGCATCATCAGCGCAAGTGCGAAGCCAAACAACAGCTGAAAAAACAAGGAGATAACTACCCAGTAAAAGCTGTTCATCGCAACCCGCGGGAATTCAGGACTCGTCACTACATTTACAAAATTGTCCAATCCGATAAACTCGATATTCATTAGATCAAACAAGGTGTAGTTTTGAAAGGACATGATCACGCCGCGCAAAAGCGGGTAGTACGTAAATACCGAAACAAACAATATAGCAGGCAAAAGGCACAGGAGGATGAATGCTCCTTCCCTCGTGACACGAAATGTCTTTTTCCGTTCCGGTACGAGCGGCTTCGTCTTTATGACGATGGGTTTTTGTGTTTGCACGACCGTCTTCCCCCTCGCCTATTTCCGTTCTGCCTTTTCTTTCGTCCAATACTGATCCCACTTCTTCAAGAGATCCTCTGCAGACAGCTGGTCTAGCAAATAGCTCTGAATATCTTTGTCTGCCGTGCTTTGCCACGCTCCCCAGCCCTTGTAATCAACTGGTCTGGAAACATCGAGGAAGGTAGCGGGCTGCTGATTCATTTCGATAAACGGCTTGAAGTAGCCCGACTTATAAAATTCATCTTCGGCTGCACTCTTCACTACAGGGATGACGGAGGTCTTTTTGGCAAAATGCGTGGCTTGCTCTGGATCGGATAGGAATTCAATCAGCTTCCACGCCTCCTCCTTATGCTTGGAATAGGCAGTCATCCCCCAGCCCGGGCCGCCTACGACCTGCTGAGCCACGCCAGATGGTCCGACTGGTATTGGAGCCGTAGCCCATGTGCCCTCCTGCATCTTTTCTTTGGCTCCGTCGATGACGTCAGGGTCCTGGATCAGCATAGCGGTAGAGCCTGCTACAAAGCCCTGCACCATTTCCTGAAAGCCCCAGCTCACGGAATCGGCTGGTGACGCTTCCTTGTACAGCTGTTTGTAGTAACGCATCGCTTCGAGAGACTCCGGCGTAGAAAAGAGCGTGCGTCCATCCTTTAAGAAAAATGCCGAAGCCGGATCTACTTGTGTGCCGTTGTACGCCCACATCGTGATCAGCGCGTAATCCCAGCCGGTCGAGCCTCCACGGAAGCTGTAGCCGAAGCGATTTTTCGCAGGGTCCGTCAGCTTTTTCCCTGCTGCCAAAAGCTCGTCCCACGTTTTCGGCACCTCTATGCCCGCTTCCTTAAACCAGTCTGTCCGGTAATACAGGACCCGCTGATACAGCCCATTCGGAATGTAGTACGGGGTATTATCAACCCATGTCGCGCGGCGCTTGGCTACATCTGTGAGCTGATCGTAATTTTGCCATTTGTCCGTGTACGGCTTCAAATTCTCAATAAACCCGTTCATCGAAAACTGCTTGGCATTGAATTCTCGCACTTCCAGTACATCCAGCTCTTCCTTTGCCATGAGCATCTGGGTAATTTTTTGGTCTGCTCCCTCAAACGGAGGGGAAATTAAATCGACTTTGATACCCGGATTTTTTTCTTCAAACTTTGCGAGCATTCCCTTCAACATCTCGGTCCGTTGTGGACTGGTAATGCTCTCAACCATCTTCAGTTTGACGGTTTGTCCGCTCTGCTCACTACCTGGCCCAGGCGCCGGTGACTTAGCCTCTGGAGTAGCGGAAGGCTGGCTACATCCTACCAGCATTGCTGTCGCGACACTCACTTGGAGTGCCATAGAAATCCAGGAACGAATTCCCATACACGAACCCCCTTGTTTATATTTGTAGGACAGTTCGTATTATAATAAATATTCTGAATAATTAGTTTTGATATCTTTACCAATGTTTGCATTATCTTTACTCGTTTTCGCTGTTAGGAAAGAGCCTCGTCAAAAACGGCTTCGATTGCCTCGATATCCTCAGAAACCACAAACAAAATATAGGATTGATTCGCTTTTAATACATGCCGTTCGACGAGGTAAAATTCCTTCGGACGGTAGTCCTTCAGCTTACGCTTCTGAGCTTCAATCCTCTCCCTGATTTTTTCCTGAACGCTTTCCACTTGATCCGCCTGTTTCACTTTGATCACAGCCAGTTCATTCGCCTTCACGTTGGAGGTCGCAGTGTACAGTACAAAGTCCTGGACTTCCTTTTCATCGATTTGGTACAGCTTCTTGAGTCTGTTCATATCCCCTTTTTGCATCTCTTCCAAAGAAACAGCTTGCTTGATGCGCTCTTCAACTTCACTAGCGGAAACGTCCTTGCTATCTTCGTTCATGCCGGAACAACCTACCAAATTGCCGCATAAGATCAAAACGACAGACAGGAAAAACAGACCATTCCGATTTCTTCTGTTCAGCATCGTTCTTGCCCTCCCTTGTTTTTTCATTCCACGGAATCTCCTACTTTTTTTATGGATGGATCTTCAAAAAATGTAGTGATGTTATACAAAATCAGCATTTCATCCATGTGCCGCTCTCTCGCAAGCTTCCATACATCCCCGTCGTAATATCTGAGGTCCACTACGTCAATTTCGCTGAAATGCGGCGTCAAAAAAGGGAGAAAGCTGTTGGCATACGAATCTTTCACGACGAGCAGTCTTCTTTTCTCCTGACTGCTTGTTTTGATTCGGATCAAGCCGTGATTCCCATTGAAAAACACGGTGTATTTATCCTTCTTGGCGAGATTTCCCATGTCGTACATCGAAATTGAGCTTTTCTGCTCATCGATATTTTCCACAGTCAAGCTCTCTTGCTCCCTCGGCTCGTAAAGCTCAATAGAGTCAGGCTGTACGTGCCTGAACCCGATTTTCGAATACAGAGAACCATAGAACCCGCTGGTAACCTGGCGAATGCTGAAATCCTCTTCATTCTTTGGTGTAAATCCCATCGACCTCCCCAGCTCTCGATAGGCGATATAAGCACCCTTGGTCGTCCAGTGATGGTCTGTCTTGTAATAAATCGGCTGCTCTTTGTTTGCCTCCAGCGCCGGATATACATCGATCCATCGAATGTTGCCCGGAAGAGCTCGCCTGACCTCGTCAGAGTAGGTCCGTTCATCACTGCCAGGGGCATAGCGCGGCAATTTGTCCGCAAGCACGGTAACAGCCGTAGGAACCAGCATCACATATTTGCGTAGCTTGGGCGAAGCCTCATCAAAAGCTTGAATCGCTTTTATCTTGTCTTGTACATCACCCTTTTCAGGACGGGTAAACTTTTGAAGCAAATACCCGTCCTTGCCGAGGTAAACTCCGTTGCTCTCTTTCTTTCCCATCCCCCGATCAACATTGGCTTTGAGTCCAATCCACAGGTTCCTTAGCATAAACTGATCGGATAAGTACGCTTCAAATTCCGAAGCAAACTTGCCTGACATCAGCTTGGAAAGCGAAAATTTCGGGAGCTGCTGCAGCATCCGGTTCTCCGATTCGGAAAAGTCTTCACTTGGGGTCAAGAGGTTGACAGCCAATATCGATCCGGTAAAAAGCAGCAGCAAAATGGCGATTGCACGATAGTAGGCTTGGGCGCATCCCTTCAAAATAAATCCCCTCCTTAAAAACGAAAGTATAGGAATGGATTGTACGTTACATGAACCAGATAGGCTGTTGACGCCACGAGCAGGATGAAAGAAAGGCCGAGAGCGGCAACCGATCCGAATCGCGCGAACTTGCTTCTGATAGTTAATAGTGCTTTGCGAGGCAGCGGGGTAGCGCAGAGTCCGAGGATGAGCAAAAGCAGGGCGTTCGTCGACAGATCGTAAAGCGACTGGTCGTCCATGAATCCATGTGCCCCCACACCAAACATCGTTCCGATAAAGAACATGGCTGCGGACAGATGCTCAAATTCGAAAAATACCCAGCCGATGATCACGATGAACAGCGTGTAGACATGGCTGATAAAGGCTGGGAAGCGCTGTAGCCATTTCAAAAGAAACAGCTTTTCGACCGTGACAAAAAAGCCAAAATACAGACCCCATATGATAAAATTCCAGCTCGCTCCATGCCACAATCCAGTGACAAACCACACCACAAACAGGTTTCTGAATTGCTTTTGCATACCAACCCGATTGCCGCCGAGCGGAATATAGATATATTCACGGAACCAGGTCCCCAGAGAAATATGCCACCTCCGCCAAAATTCCGTAATACTCTTGGAAATATAGGGATATCGAAAATTCTCCATGAATTCGAAGCCGAATATTTTCCCTAAACCGCGCGCCATATCGGAATACCCGCTAAAATCGAAATAAATTTGAAAAGTGAAAGCGATAATGCCAAGCCAGGCTGAAAGAACCGACAGCTCACCCGCAGGCGTCGCTTTCACACTCGTCCACAATAGTCCGATATTGTTGGCGAGAAGCACCTTTTTCGCAAGTCCCGTAATCACTAATTCCGCACCTTCCCCGAACCGGTCCAGTGTGACCTTGCGGGTGGTCAATTGCTCGGCAATCTCTCCGTATTTGACAATCGGTCCTGCCACAAGCTGCGGGAACATCGTCACGTAGGCGCCAAAGGAGATCAGATTCCTCTGAACAGGCACCTTCCCCCGGTACACATCGACAACATAAGACATTGTTTGGAATGTGTAGAAGGATATCCCTACCGGGAGTGGAAGTGCGTCTGCCTGCAAGTTCATGGCAAACAACAAATTCACATTGTCGATGACGAAGCTAGCATATTTGAAGAAGCCCAGAATTCCCAAGCTTCCCATCAAGGATAGGAGCAGAACTCCACGTGCTATCGCCTTGCGCTGCCTGTATTTTTCGATCAGAATCCCATTCACATAGTCAAATACGGTCGAGAAGATCATGAGGAAAATGTAGACCGGCTCGCCCCATGCATAAAAGATCAGGCTAGCGACGAGCAGGATGGCATTTCTGAGCGTATTAGGCGATGCATAGTAGATCAGAATAGTGACCGGCAGGAAAAGGAATAGAAATAATAGGCTGCTGAAGACCAATCCCTGTCACCTCCTGTTGTTGACCGCTTCGCTTGCTATTTCACTTGATCTTTCAGCAATTCCAACATGCTCGTATAAAACTCTGGTTTAAAATGAACGCCGTCCGAAGTGTGCAGATTTTTGTTGTCCGCAAATAGGGGGGATAAATCCATAAACTCGACCTTTTCTTTAGCGGCCAGTTCTTTCAAGCCCTGATTATAATCGCTTATATTTTTGTATCCGGGGAATTCCTTCTCCATTTCCGGCTTAACCGGAGTAACCGATAAAACCGTTATGGCGGCATCGGGAAGCTTCCTCTTGATGCCCTCTATCAATTTCTCGTAATAGTTCAGCGAATATTGCATGGGGTTATCGGTTATTTGGGGAGGCAGCAAGAGATCATCCGATCCCAGCATGATGAATACGAATTTCGGGTTGCGCTTGGTCAAATCATCCATGTTTTCTAACGCCAGCTCGGTTGTCTTTCCCGCGTCTCCTATGACATTCTCCTCATTCAAAACGTCATGGTAGGACAACCCCTCTGTAATGGAATCACCCAGAAACACGCTGTTTTGAAAGATTGTTTTATAGGAAGCTGCAGTTGCTGCCTCCGCCGAATTGACTTGAATGTGGGATGTCGGGCTTTGTTGGTTTTGGTCAGCTTGCTCATTGCCGCATGCTGACAAGGCCAAAGCGATACTTCCCATGAATAGCGTTGAAATTACTTTTTTTACCATGTCCATTGTTCTCTCCTTATTTGAAATTCATCTCTTCTCTCGTGGTGTCCGGTATTGAGCATTCCCCTTTCTTGTCACTTCCACAGTGAGTTTACTAGTCAGAGATGAAGATCAGATGCAGATTCTATCAAATTAATTTATAGAAACGTGGCTGCAGCGAGCCCGGGAAGCAACAAAAAAAGAAGCTTCCCACATAGGTCGGTAAACCCTTTGGGAAAGCTCCTTGTGTCTGGAACTGCCTGTCTAC
The DNA here is from genome assembly GCF_046535075.1 of Brevibacillus sp. SIMBA_040. Classification (NCBI taxonomy): domain Bacteria; kingdom Bacillati; phylum Bacillota; class Bacilli; order Caryophanales; family Paenibacillaceae; genus Brevibacillus; species Brevibacillus sp. SIMBA_040. The sequence continues at coordinate 440,322 of NZ_JAWRXI010000003.1, read as the reverse complement.
TCTTTTTTATTCAAATAAAAATAGAACATCACACCTTCGGATGTATTCCTTGCTCCATACGGCACGTTATGCAGCTCCAGTATCTTCTTGGCGATAGCGAGTCCAAGTCCTGTTCCTCCACTTGAACGCTGGCGGGACGGCTCGCCGCGATAGAAACGATCCCATATCTTCTCCAATTGCTCATCTGGAATATGGGCCCCCTTATTTTCGATCGTTACTTTCACGGTATTTTTCTCTTCAATAGCCGACACCATAATGGACTCTTGTTCTGGCGTGTAGCGAATCGCGTTTGTGAGAAAATTAACGATCACTTGCTCAATCCGGTTTTGATTGGCCATAACTTCGACCGATGAAAGCTGGGTATGCATGCGCAATTGTTTGTTCTCTATCTGCAACTGCAAATTTCGGCAGATGTGTTCAATCACCGTATCGATATAAAACGAGTCCAGCTTCAGCTTATAGGTGCCCGATTCATACTTCGCTAGCTCCAGCATATCTACGATCAGCAAATCCATTCTTTTCACTTCATCTTCCATCGCCGCAAAATAATACTCCCGCTTATGGCTCGCAACCCCGTCTCGAAGGATGGAGAGGCAGCTTTGAATGACGCTTAATGGGGTCTTCAATTCATGCGACACCCCGGAAATAAATTCTTTTCGCGTATTCTCCAGCTGCTTCTCCTTCTCAATGTCTTGCTCCAGCCGATGGATATGGGAATGCAGACGTTCGGAAAGCTCGTTGATATTCCTTGAAAGCTCGCCAATCTCATCCTTGGTCGTTACCGGAATTTTCTCAGAAAAGTCCAGGCCGGCCATTTTTTGCGTCGTCTGGTTAATCCGCAGCAGAGGACGGGCAAGCCAGCGGGAAAAATAGAACGATGCCAAGAGTACGAGCAGCAATGTGGCAACGATGATATAAATATAGTATCGCTGCATCACTCCCGCAGCTTCACTAACGGGCTGCAGCGAAGTCATCGCAAACATGTAAGCAGGCTTCCCGTTTCGATCTTCGATGCGATCCACGAATATTTTGTAATTCACATGGTTTTCTTCAAAGCTGATCATCTGACTTTCGTTTGCGCTGCTGTCATAGTCTCCGTATAGAAGATCCGCTTGAAAGACTTTGATCCGATCCAGAAACAAATGGTTGGTATAGCGCGAGATTCCGGACCCATCCGGAATTCGAACTTTCTCAATGGTTCCGCTGACAAGCACAGAAGGATATTTCTCATGATAAGCAGTCGGATTCTTAAATCGGGGAACGACTTCATACTCTTTATTCACCATCTGCTGGTTTGCCAGTTGATCTTCCTCTCTCAAATTGCGGTGACTCCTTCCCATCCGCTGCGGCACCAAATGATTATTCATGATTAAGCCTTCAATGGCGATCCCTCCCCCTTCTTTGATCCATGGATCAAGAAACGAAGCGCCTCTGCTAAAGTCCTCCACCTGCATGACCGTGTACAACGGAATGGTTATCGTTTTACCCGAAAGCTCGGGGAAGTCTTCGGAGCGTTCCAGTCTGACCTCCATGAAAAAATCGTCGGTCTGTTCCAGATTGCCCATGGCATCCACGATCGTAATCCAAGTGTTGTGTTTTTGATAAAATTCCTGTTCGAGTTTGGCCGCGTCCTCTGCGTCGCCGTCATTTTTCAGGTAGTCCTGTTGATAAGACTGGAGGGCTGTCTGTACATCCTCCACCTTTTGATGCTCATAAAATTGTTTGAAGAATACGGTTTGTCCCACATAAATGATCGCCAAAATGAACAGACATAACCCGGTCGTTACCAGAAACAGCTTGAGCACAATTCCCTTTTTCATGGCTGATCCTCGAATTTATAGCCTGATCGAACGACGGTGACAATGAATTTGGCATGCTCGCCCAGCTTGGAACGCAGATTGCGAATATGACTGTTGACCGTACGATCATCCCCCACGAAATCATATCCCCAAATTTTCGTGATTAATTGTTCCCTCGTGATAATGATCCCTTTATTTTTCATGAGATGCGCCAAAATTTCAAATTCCGTATGCGTCAAGCTACAGCTCGCCCCGTCGACCGAAACGGTACGGGATGGGAAATGAACGGTAATGCCGCAAATGGACAGGGTATCGTCCTCTGATTCCGGTTGATGCCGTCTTTGCAGCAGCCGTTTTGCCCGTGCCAGTAGTATGGCAGGACTGTACGGCTTCGTGACATAGTCGTCCGCACCCAGCTCGAAGCCAAGCAACGCATCATCCTCGTCCGAACGCGCTGTCAGTATGATGATCGGTACGTTCGACACCTTGCGAATGCGCTGGCACACTGACCATCCGTCCAGTTCAGGCAGCATGATGTCCAAAATGATCAAATGCACGTCATGCTCCTGGAATAACGCCAGCCCCTGTTTCCCATCTCCCGCCTCCAGCACTTCAAAACCTTCTTCGAGCAAATAATCCTTGATGACTTCCCGTAAAATAGGTTCATCTTCCACAATCAATATCGTCTTTGCCATGTAACAACCTCACTACGTTTTTTGAAAGCAGCACTTCTGCGACTGCCTGATTTACTGGATATCCTATCACGATTGCAAAAACTAGACAAACACGTTCAAGAGTAAACCTGCAACGGAAAGGTGCTATAATGAAAACGTTCAAGATGCCATTTACGTTCTGAAATAGGAAGGAGACTCACCCATGAATACAAAGCAATTGGATCGCATTCACACGGGAAAAGGGTTTATCGCTGCGTTGGACCAAAGCGGCGGAAGCACGCCAAAGGCGCTGTTGCAATACGGCATTCCAGAGGACAGCTATTCCTCAGAAGAAGAGATGTATGCCCTGGTGCATGAGATGAGAACGCGTATTATCAAAAGTCCTGCGTTTCATTCCGAGCATATTTTGGGTGCCATTCTTTTTGAGAACACGATGGAGCGTTTCATTGACGGGCAATTGACCGCCGATTATCTTTGGGAGCAAAAAGGCATCGTGCCTTTTCTGAAAGTCGATAAAGGGCTCGCCGAGCTGGAAGACGGCGTTCAGCTCATGAAGCCTATCTCCGGCCTGAACGACCTGTTACAGCGGGCACGGTCACGCAATATCTTCGGAACGAAAATGCGCTCGGTGATCAAGGAAGCCAATCCTGTCGGGATCAAAAAAGTCGTGGAGCAACAGTTTGAAATCGGCAACCAAATCGCTCAGATGGGACTGGTTCCGATTATTGAACCGGAAGTGGATATTCACAGCTCGGATAAGGTAGCATCGGAAAAGCTGTTGAAGGATGAGATCTCCGCTCAATTAGCTGCTCTGGGCAAAGACGTGAAAATCATGCTCAAGCTCTCCATCCCGACAGAAGACAACTTCTACCGCGATCTGATGGACGATCCACATGTCGTTCGAATCGTTGCTTTGTCAGGCGGCTACTCGCAAGCAGAAGCAAACGAAAAGCTGTCCCGAAACGACGGATTGATCGCCAGCTTCTCCCGCGCCTTGTCGCAGGACCTCACTGCTGGACAGTCTGACGAGGAATTCAACGCGACACTCGCTTCGTCCGTTCAAAGCATTTACAAAGCCTCTCTGTAAACCCGTAAAAAGATAGACTGCAAAAATCCCGTTCCACATTGAGTGTGAAACGGGATTTTTTATCTAGCAGAGAATACGCTCTAGGCACTCGCCCGAACCAGCATCCGAAGTCCTAGCAAAGCAGCCCACGCCTGACGTTCTGCCTTGAAGAAGAAGCGGAGGGGCATTTCATTTTCCACAAAGACGAGAGTGTCGCCAGCGCTTGCACGCAGCTCAAATTCGTCTCCCGCTACATCGGCTACAGGGATTCCTTCACGCAGAAAAATGCGTAGATCTCCACCTTCTGCTGATTGATATGTACCGACCAGTCTCTCCAGCTCGTCTTTGCTCGCCTCGTAGACTGGCTCTATCGGTTCTTTTTCCTCCACCGGCAGCTCCAGCGCTGCATTCACAGCTGCTAGCCATACATTGCGGATCGGCACATTGTCGAGATTGGATAACACTGCTACTACCAGTCCTTGTTCTGGGACAAAGCCAAAGTTGGATGATACGCCAGGCTGTCCCCCTCCATGCTCCACAAGTGTAGCTCCGTGATAATCAGGAGTCATTTTGAGGGCGTAGCCGTACCACGTATTTCTCGCCAATCTGTGGACCGGCTGCCACATCGTACGAAGCAGCGCTGCACTGGCTATTTCTTTTTTCTCATAGCAGCCGTCGTTTACAAACAGCTGACCGTACTTCATCAAGTCCAGTACGTTTGAACGAATCCCACCGCCCACCTCATAATTCCCGAGTGTTGGCCATGTCGCCTTCTCGATTGGTTTGCCCTCGCCTCTTTGCACATAAGGAACGGATACATCATCCAAGCGCGCTACCTCTTCGAGACTAAATGTGCTTCGATGCATCTCCAGTGGTTCCAGCAAATGATCCGTCATATATCTGCGGTAGAGTCGTCCAGTTACACGCTCAATAATGGCTCCCAGCAGCAAAAACATGTCATTACAGTAGCTAATATACTCACCGGGCTCTCCAAGCGGCTCGTAAGTGAGGGAGCCTACGTACTCCAAATGATCATTTAATTTCGTCAATTCTTCCCGGCGAAGCAGTGGTGGCACCCCTGAGGTGTGGGATAACAGATGACGGATTTTGATCTTTTCTGGATCTGCTTGTCCACCTGGACGAAAGGACGGAATGTATTTGCAAACGGGATCGTCAAGTGAAAGCTTTCCCGCTGCGGCCAGCTGCATGATTGCCACTGCCGTAAACGACTTGGTGACAGAGGCGATTCCAAATACAGTCGCTGGTGTTACTGGCTCCTTTGTATCCAATTCACGGACACCAAAGCCTTTTTGATAAATCACATGCCCATGACGTGAGATAGCAAGAGAAATTCCCGGAACGCGATGCTCTTCCATGAATTTTTCGACATAGGCATTCAAACTCGATTCACCTGCGAGCTTCATTACATCTCCCCCCATGCATGGACGATGCGCCCTTTTCTCCCTTTCGTCGCTTGCGCTTGCGTAAGTGAATTGTAAATCGCTTCTTCTGTCGCTTCAGCAGCCGCCGCAAACAGCTGATTCATGAGGGGATGTTCCTCTCGCAGCTGCACCCGCGACTCCTGATAGCCCTCTGCCTTGTGCATAATGCGCTGCGCAGTAGAAAAGGCGATCACAATATCCCCGCTGCCATGTCCAAAATGACTGCCTGTACGTCCCAGCCCGATCCCCGCGCGCTTTGCGACACGGAGCAGCTGTCGATCACTTAGCGGCGCATCTGTTGCCAGCACCATAATAATCGAGCCGTCCTCTGCTTTTTCTACGGAAGGTGCTTCTTTTAATTGATCAGCAAACAACTTGTCTCCTAAAAATTCTGTCTTGTTACCAAAATTACTGAGCACAAGCGCCCCTACTGTAAATGACTGCTCATCTCCTGCAATCACTCGTGAAGAAGAGCCTATGCCTCCCTTGTAGCCAAAGGCGACCATGCCTGTCCCCGCACCTACTGCCCCTTCCTCTACAGGAGCTTCTGATGCCCGCAGGATGGCTTCCCGGGCATCCTCTGGCGTAACGATACAGCGACGAATCGAATTGAGATGACCATCGTTGCATTCGCCCACCACGATGTTGATCGTCCCTGTCGTATCTCCGATTTCCTCATTCGTATCGAGCATGTATTGCAGCGTTCCCTGTGTCACAGCAGGCACGGAAAAAGTGTTGGTCAGCATGATCGGCGACTCGATCACACCCAGCTCGTTAACCTGGACGAGCCCGGTTGTTTTGCCGAAGCCGTTGATCACATAGCTGGCAGCAGTCACTTTTTCCCGAAACAGACTGTCTCCATGAGGCAAAATTGCGGTCACGCCAGTGCAAGCATAGTCTTCGTCCGCTCCCGCAAGCTCCTGCTTAATGGTCACATGACCTACGCGCACACCTGCTACGTCCGTAATATCATTTTTTTCCCCTGTGGGAAGCTGTCCAATCGTCACGCCATATTCCCGAATTTTTTGCTTTTTCTTTTGTGTCATCCTTCTATCCAACCCTTTCTCCCGTCACCTATGTAAAGGACCGCCTACAGAGGGCGATTGCGCAAAAAGTTTTCGGAGGCAAAGCCGCGTACTTCCTCCTCGGTGTAACGCTTTAATAGCTCATTGATCAGGTTTTGGCTGACACCCGCATGCTCCAGCCCTACTACCTTTGCCGTGATGCCATCAAAATCGGAGCCCAATCCGATGTTCCGTACTCCGCCCAGTGAGCAAAAATGCTCGATATGTCTGATCAAATCGTCAATCGTGGTCACTCCTGACTCCTTGATAAACATCGGGCAATAGACAACATGCACGTTTGCTCTTTTGGCGAACATCGCTTTTGCCTGCTCGTCCGTCAAGTTCCGCGGGTTGTTACAGATCGCTTTTGCGTTAGAATGACTTGCAATCGGGTATTTTGCTATTTCCATTGTATCCCAAAAGCTCGTCTCAGACAGGTGGGAAACATCGGTCAAGATTTTATGTTCGTTATGAAAGTGAATGATTTCCTTGCCAAATGTAGTCAAACCCGCGTTCCTCGGCTCCAAGACACCATCTGCCGCCAGATTCGCAGGGTTCCATGTCAGTCCCACCGAACGCACACCCAATTGATAAAGAATGTTCAGCTTCTTCAGATCATTCCCAATCGGCTCGACCCCTTCCAGCGTCAGGATCGCTCCGATTTCTCCCTCCTGCAAAAGGTCCAGCTCGTGCCATTCGCGAATCTGCTTCATCTCAGGATGTTTGCCCAGTACTTCTACATAAAAATAGTGGATTTGATCCAATGCCGCCTGAAACCTTTGGTCGGATGGCATGTCTGGAGACGTAAAAATGGCAAAGCATTGCACCTTTACCCCACCTTGCAGCAGGCGCTGTTTGTTGATATCCAGCTCCTTCGCATCAGCAAAGGCCAGATTCCCTTGTTTTTCCCAGATTTTCAATAACGCATCGCAGTGAAAATCAATAATATTCATGCTTGACATAGCCATCGCCGTCCCTCATTTTTTTCTGCAAAGTATACTACCTATTCTCCTGATTTTACGGTAAGGTATTTTGGAGAGCGATTCCAATAAAATATTGCAATAGGCATCTTCAAAAATTTGCATAATGGAGCCTAATCTATGAACATGGAGCAAATTGAGGCGTTTATTTTCGTCGCCCTGACTGGGAGCTTCAGTAAAACAGCTGATTTGCTATACCTCTCCCAGCCTACTGTCAGCATGCGAATCAAAGCATTAGAAACCTCGCTGGACTGTAAATTGTTTCAGCGCACGGGACATACAATCTCCCTGACCAAAGAAGGAGACTTGTTCCTCCCTTATGCCAAAAGTATCCTGCATATGCTGCAGGAAGGTCAACAAGCAATTCAGCGATCACATGGCGACGTTGAAGGCGAGCTCACGATCTCTGCGGTATTCGTCTCTGCCTTTTACATTTTACCAACCCTGATTGAGCAATTTCAGATGCTCTATCCCAAAATCAAGCTGACGATTCTTACGGGTCATTCCCATCAGGTTCTCGACATGGTGCTCAATCATGAGGTTTCCTTTGGAATTGCCAGAGCCGTCACCCATCCGCAAATCAATCGGATTCAACTGATGTCGGATGATATGGTGCTGGCGATATTTCCAGAGCATCCATTTGCTTTCCGGCACCAGGTCTCGATCGAAGAGGTTGCCCGCGAGCCGCTGATTTTGTTTAACCGCGGCTCTCTCGACTGGAAGCTGATTAATAACGCCTTCAGCCATTATCAGCTTCAAAACAACGTCGTGATGGAGGCAGACAATATCGAGGTCGTCAAACGGATGGTCAAGCAAAAGCTGGGGATTGCCTTTTTACCCCGTTTTGCCATCTCCAACGACGTGGACGAGGGTCAGCTGCAAGAGGTTGCCGTCCTCAACCTGCCGCAAATTAACCGGAACTTTGAGTTGATCTATTTAAAGGATACTCCGTTTCACGGGATCATGCGCACATTTGTTGACTTTTTGATGCAAAGTAAAGTCACGAACTGATAAAAAAAGCCCGTAGCCAACTGGTTACGAGCTTTTTGCCTTGGTTTTTTGCTGTTCCTTAATTATTTTGCGAGCTTGCTTGAACACATTTCTACAATCAATTCGTTTAATTTCTCCGGGCTATCGACGTTAGGCAAATGAGCGGCGCTTTCAAATGGCACCAGCCTGGCATTTGGAATTTCACTCGCAAGTCTCTCGGCTGTTTCGATAAAGTCGGGATGGTCTAATTGCCCGAGCACTACACATGTCGGTACACTCACTTCGCCAAGCCGTCCTCGCGGATCAGGCTGAAGCGCATTTGGCTTATTAAACTCTCTTGGCGGTTGGTTAAAGATATCGCGATAAATGTCATGCAGCCATGCTCGTCTTTGCTGCACGCGCCCTTTTTCTTCTGCTGGTCCATCTAAAACGAGGTGCAGGTTTAGGTCGAGAGCTTCATCTACTTGTCCGAGACTCATTGCTTCCATTATCTTTTTGAACCATTGCTGCCGGTCCTCCGAAGGTACCTCGAAGCCACCCGGGCATACGAGGATCAAGCGCTCTACCATTTCCGGATAGGCAAGCGAGAATTCTACGCTCACATAGCTGCCAAAGGATGCCCCAACAAACGTCGCTTTTTTGATGCCCAGTTCATTTAGCAAAGAATAGAGGTCTTCATACAAGGTAAAGGGCTGGCCCGGGTCAATCGACTTTCCGAGTCCTCGCATATCATAACGAATGACTTGAAATTTTTTCGATAGCACTTCCATTTGCGGCTCCCACATCCGGCTATCCAATGGGGCGCCGTGCACCAGTACGATCGGTTCTCCTACTCCTGCAATCTCATAATAAATATCCGTATCGTTTACCGATAGAAACCCTGTTTGTCCCATGATCTTCACCCTCTATTCAGAGAATTTGGACTTATCCCCTTCATGTTAACACAAGTACAAAAAGGAAAGTTTTGGATTTTTTGTGAATAGAAAACTGGCTTGCCATTCCTTTTCGCAGTGCGGTGGCTACACTTATACTGGATAACAAAAAAGGCTGCCGAGATTATCTCGACAACCCACTTTTTGCCCAAGGGACAAGCCGTTAGCTACTGTTGCTCTGATTTTTGTTCCTCTTGATTCGTGTCGTTCTCCTGTAATTGCCCTGTCACATATTGTTGCAGCTGTGACGTATTTACAGTGAGAACCGATGCTCCATGTATTTTTTCTTCCCGCAAAAGCTCCATCGGAGGAAGCTGCGCGGTTTGGATGGAGCCCGTGCCTTTATGCAAGCTAACAGCCAGCTGCAGCATTTTCTCTGGACTCATGTTTGTTTGGATGTACGGTGCCATTTCCTTCAACATGCTCGGCAGCGTTATCAGCGTAGAGGTTGATTGCAGCTTCTCGGCTACAGCACCCAAGAATTTGCGTTGGCGTTCCGTTCGAGTGAAATCCGACATGGCATCTTTGCGGAATCGTACGTACTGCAACGCCTTTTGGCCGTCCAGATGCTGCATTCCTTTTTTCAAGTTGATCTGATATTCTGGCTTATCGGTTGGGTCCAAATATTTCATATCTTTTTCCACTTCCAGATCTACACCGCCTACCGCATCTACCAGCTTGATAAAGCTGTCGAGATCGATGTAATAGTAATAGTGGACCGGGAGTCCGACCAGATCACTGACCGCCTTCATCGATAGTTCAGGACCACCGAAAGCGAGCGCTGCGTTGATTTTGTTTTTCCCATGGCCAGGAATGCTTACGTACGTATCCCGCAGGATGGAGAATAAATGAACCTGTTTTGTCACCGGTTCAATGGAGACGAGCAGCATGGAGTCTGATCGCCCTGCGTCTTCCACTTCCCTGCCATCCCCGCCTAGCAGCAAAATATTAACCCTCTCTGTCCCTTCCCACTCCGGCAATTCGTATACAGGAGGCTTTTGCTTTTGTACGACAGGCTCCTGAGATGCATTGCTCGTGACATCTACTTTTGGTTTGCTAATCGTCATGGCAAACTGCGCGAAGGAATACGTGTAGTAACCAACAATCCCAAAGCACAACAAGAGAATCGACATCGTTATCCACTTCAATTTTTTAAGCATGCAAAAAATATTCCTTTCTTTATTTAGCAATACTTGTCAATTGATTCATGCTTGGATAACATCATAACAAAAATATTAATTATCGACAATTTTCTCATTTTGCAAAATGATGGTAATCGCCTGCTTGCCCATTTGATTCCAGCCTTGTTCAAAGGTTGATACGGCTCTTCGGCTACTTTTTTCTGCACGTCTCAGAGGATCATGAAAATAAACGTAGGTGCCATCATACCCTGTGAGCAAAACGGAATGCTCATTACGTGTCGTCTGAATCGGTCCATCTGCGGTTTGCCATTTCACCGAACGGCTTGTATCCTGTGTGAACGTTGAGGTCACGATTACCCAGACAGGAATCCCTTGCCCTACGATGCTCGTCATATCGGAAAAATCGAGGCCCGACAGGTTCATGACCTGCTGACCAGCATATTTTCGTGCTAATTCCTCGATCGGCTTATGAAACACACCAAAGCCCGGATTTTTCGCATCATACATGTCTCCAACAAAGCCTTTATATGGGTTGCCCCATCGCATGTTATTGTCTCTGTCGTAGGTAAGAGGTGTAGGGTCCTTCACGATTTCATGGGCAAGCGTCATCTTATCCACAGTAAAGCCGTTATATTGAAGCAGCATAGCCAAGGTCGTCACTTCACACCCACGCGGCAATTCTGGTAATTGACTAAGATAAGGCGCATCCACCATAGGATGTGCTGCCGATTCCTTTTTCGTGTCGTCATTGGACCATATCGTTCGATCCTCTTTCGTCAGCCTGATGCTCGTTGACTGTGGTGATTTTTTAGCAGCCAGAATCGCTTCCTTCAGATCGTTAAAATCTAAAGCAGCATGATCCCCTTGGAACATGGTAAATTTTTTGCTCATAACTTTTTCCTGATCCGTCACATCGGTCTGCGAAAATGCTGTGGCTAGGGAACGTGCTAGCTGAAAGAACTGTTCGGGAAGGTGTTTGTTTTGTTGCAGGTAGAACACCAAAAAAACAGTGACCTGTATCAGGCTGATCATCAGAACGATGAGTAGAGGCCTCTTCCATTTCTTGATTATCAACGAGATATTCATCCATTTCTGCCCTTCACTTATTTACGTCGTATTCGTTTGCTATTCGACAATTCGATTCGTTTCCCTTTCCCTCACGGCTTTTTACTAATAATCGACAAATTTAAAAGACTCCCACACCACTTGAACAAAAAAAGGTTGCCGAGAAAACTCTCGACAACCTTGAATCGTCTTAGTCCTGACCCAGCAGCCCTTCTAGCACTCGCTGTACCGATACCCCCGTCTCAAACGTTACGAGGCGGCCTTCACCACCAGCCAAGGCAATCGCCAGCTCATCTAGCAAGAGCGACAGACGATCCAATGGTTGAATCTCAACGGCTGTCGGTGCTTCTCCATTTCCGCCAACAAACAGGCTTCCCCAGTTTACTACACTCAGTGTGCCTTCTGTTCCATAAATGCGGTAATCTAAATGCTCCTGATGCCCAATACCTGCCAAACCATTGACCGTAATCGGGGTACCGTCCGCCAGACGCAAATAAGCAGATACCCCTGTTTCGCAAAGTGTAGGGTCCTCTGGATACTCTACCTCCGAGCGAACGACCTGCAAATCGCCGAACAACGCATACGTCAAATGAGTGAAGTGAGGTAAAACCTCGCGGATGAATCCGCCCTGCTCACGACCGGACAACCAAGGTGTTTGCTGCCATGGACGCGGCCATTGATGGAAATGTGTCAGGATATCGATACGACGGATCGTTCCCAGCTTTTCCAAACGTCTGCGCAGCTCCGGAAAGATAGACTGGTAGTAGAGCGGGAAATTCATCGCATGAACGACTCCCGCTTCTTTAGCTGCTGCCAGCATTTCTTCTGCTTCTGCTAGCGAGTTGGCTAAAGGCTTTTCGCACAGCAAATGCTTTTTGTGTGCGAGGACATCAAGTGCAATGGAATGGTGGAATTTTGGAGGAACGGCTAAATAAATGACGTCCAGCTCTTCCTTTTCCAGCAGTTCTTTATAATCGGTGTACCACGGCACATCGCCGGACAGCTTGGCTGCTTCCTGCGCACGATCAGCAGAAACATCGCTCACTGCTGCTACCCGAAATTTTTCATGCGTGCGAATCGCATTCATCATACGCTCTCCCATGACGCCTGCGCCGATCACACCTACGTTCTGTTTGTTCTTGCTCATTTTGTTCCCTCGCTTTTTCCTGGAAGTATTTAACCTGACGTCAATATGTACACATACCCACTTCTCCGTTTATCAGAATATTCCTTGTGAATAAACGATTTGTAGAAAAAAAGAAGAGGGCGAGCTGTAGTGGAGGGGAGGAAAACGGAGAAAACGCTCCAGACTCTTGGAACACTAGCTTGGAGGATTCACTGGACGGCTACATGAAAAAAGTGAAACCGCGTCGAGCTGTAGTGCAGGAGAGGAAAACGGAGAAAATGCTCCAGATTCTTGGAACACTAGCTCGGGGGATTCACTGAACGGCTACATGAAAAAAGCGAAACCGCGTCCAAAGTGGTCGATTCAGGATGCTTCTCAGAGGTGGACGCTTAAAACCGTGTTTCTCTTTTTTCATTCCGCCTCGGTCTGTGTTCCAAAGATCTTCGCTTTTTCTCCGTTTTCCTCGGCCAGCTTTGGTGCTCTTATTGGCTTTTTTTAGAAGTAAATCAAGAGGATCTCTACAATTGCTCTGGAGTGTGGCTCAGATTTACCTCTGTAGCTTCATTTGATAGGCATAGTCCTTTGACACATACTCCCTTGATTTCTCTATTAAATAAAGCACCTAGAAAGCATTAACGCTCGCCGGAGAAACAGGTTTCCAGGCGCAGCGACTCTCGTAACCCTACTCAGCGGAGCAGTGATTTACGGGCAATAGAAACGTCACCTCTGCCTACGCTACGAAGCGGCTACCACTTTGACGTTTCCCCGTAAATTGCTGCGCAGCGGACAGTCCCTCTTCCATGCAGGGTGAAGACCGGAGCGCAGATCGGAAACCTGTTTCTCCCCCACCTCTATAATTAGGTGCCAGTTTAACGCTCTTCTTCCCTGATGCGCTATAAACAAGCACCTAGAAAGCGCTACCTCTTGCCGGAGAAACAGGTTTCCAGGCGCAGCGACTCGCATAACCCTACTCAACTGAGCAGTGATTTACGGGCAATAGAAACGTCACCTCTGCCTACGCTACGAAGCGGCTACCACTTTGACGTTTCCCCGTAAATTGCTGCGCAGCGGACAGTCCCTCTTCCTCGCAGGGTGAAGACCGGAGCGCAGATCGGAAACCGGTTTCTCCCCTACCACAGCTCTCTTTATGCCATCCAAAGCTTGAGGTTTAAGCGGAATTTGCACGTGTAGCTATTCTTTATAAATCAAGGAGTTCAACGATTCTGCCTGATCCTTGTCCTGTTGACTGACGATTCCCTCAAATTGATACACGTACGTGCCATTGTTCGAAATCTTAAGGTAGGCTACGTTCTGCTTCGCAAAACGCTCCAAGACTTCATTCGCCTGCATGATCGACAACTTGGAATTCATCGCAAGCTCGGTAGCTGTCAAATTGCCACCGTAACGTGAAGCAATTTGAAGTACCAAATTTTCCAATGCGTCTAATCTTCGAAGCCGGGAATTTTTTCTTGCCTTGAACAATAGCCAACCACCTAACAGTACTGGAAGAACCCCGAGCAGAAGAACGAGTACCAAATCTTTTGTTACGGTCAATTTTGTCTCTTCGGAAGCTATCGCCCCAACGATCATAATAAATCCAAATAGCAAAATAATTGCTCCCGCGATGTACTGAATCACTTCTGTAACAAGTCCGCCTCTTGTCGTTTTTGGGTTCATGCACAATCAGCCTTTCCTCTATCGTTAGTTTCCAGTTTATCATATCATTTCCATTGACTCATCAGCGTAAATTACAAAGCTCTACACGTATATCTACAACCTCATAACAAAAAAGAGCCCCCTGAGGGACTCACACGCACACCCCGATCATGCCGAAGCCGAGCTTGGCTCTGCGGTCTCGGTTTCTTTGCGGAACACGCCTTCCCACTTGGCGACAGCGATACAGGAGAAGACATGTCCAAAAACGTTAACCGCTGTACGTGCCATATCGATGATGCGGTCGATCCCGATGATGAGTGCGACACCTTCAGGCGGCAAGCCTACAGCTGTAACGGTTGCCAGCAAAATAACCATAGAAGACGAAGGAACAGCGGCTACTCCTTTGCTCGTGACAATAAAGAATAGAACCATCATCAATTGCTGCTGCCAGCTCATGTCGATCCCAAACGCCTGTGCAATGAACGGTCCCGCAATCGTCAAGTACAGCGTCGTACCATCGGAGTTGAGTGGCATGCCAGCTGGAATGACAAACGAAGTGATATATTTGGGAACTCCGTATTTCTCCAAACGCTGCATCAGCTGGGGCACTACTGTTTCTGTACTTCCTGTAGAGGCACCCACGATCATCAAATCCCAAACCATGCGATAAATTTCTTTTATAGGAACACGCAGCATAAGCGCAATGAGTGAAAAAAGTCCAAAGACGACTACTGCCAATCCCAAGTAAGCGGTTCCAATTAGTTTTAACAGTGGCACAATCAATGCGATCCCATACGTACCGATGGTTGCAGCCATCAAGGCAAAAACTCCAACAGGCGCGCACATCATTACCATGTTAACCAACTTGAAGGAAGCTTTGGACGCGATCTCCACCAACGAAACAAATGGCTTCGCCTCATTCCCGAGCTTCACCAGGGCAATTCCGAACATGATACAGAAAAAGATCACAGCCAGCAAATCGTTTTTCGCCATTACATCAATGATGTTCGTCGGAATAATGTTGAGGAGAAGCGTCTTGCCATCTAGCACTTTCGATGTATTGGACGCGATTGTGGACAAGTCTGCCTGTGGAAGATTTGTCAGGTCTACACCCTTGCCAGGCTTTACAATATTGGCGATCGCAAGTCCGATGAACAGGATGAGTGTCGTGATCAATTCAAACCAGATTACGGTTTTTACTCCGATTCTGCCCATTCGTTTGATGTCGCCAATCCCGGCTATCCCTACCAATAAGGTCGTTACGATTACGGGAATGACAATCATTTTAAGCAATCGGATGAAAGCGTCGCCCAAGATTTTGATATCTTTCCCGATTTCCGGAAAGAAGTGACCGAATGCTGCACCCAGTACAGTGGCGCCCAAAATATAAAAGGCAAATCTAGTTTTCATACAATTCCCCCTGTTCAAAAAGTTATGGCATGAAAATATTATTGCAAATTAAAAACGATCATGCAATAATATTTTCAAAAACAAAGGGGTCATGAAATGAAAATTTCATCACTACAGCATACATTCCAAGCAAACAGACCTAATTCTGCCGCTTTCTTTGAACGCGCGAAGCATACGATTTCTGGCGGCGTGAACGGAAATTTGCGTTATTTCGCTCCGTTCCCGATCATTTTTGAAAAAGCAGATTCCGCAAGCTTAATTGATAGGGATGGACATCGATATGTGGACTATCTTCTTTCTTATGGTGCTCTGATGCTGGGTCACGCCCATCCAGAAATCCTGGCTGCTGCGCAAAAAACCTGGTCAGAGCAAGGCACGAGCAGCTTTGGTGCTACCCATCCCCTTGAGCTGGACATGACAGATGAGCTGCTTTCGCTCTATCCTGCTTTTGATCAGGTCCGCTTTACGAATTCCGGCTTGGAAGCAACCTTGTTTGCTCTGCGGCTGGCAGCAGCCTATACCGGAAAAACTCATGTAGCCAAATTTGAAGGGCATTATCATGGCGCACATGACCATGTTTTGCAAAGTGTAAATCCTGCTGCCGATCAAGCTGGGGAGTCTTTTTCCCCGCAAGCCGTACCGGATTCATTTGGTGCGCCAGACTATTATCGCCAGCACAGTGTTATCCTTCCGTTCAACGATTGGGATGCCTGCGAGCGTATCCTGACCGAAAAGGCAGAAGTCATTTCTGCTGTCATCATGGAGCCGATGCTCTCTGGTTATATTGCGGCAGACCATTCGTTTATAAAAAATCTACGGGAGCTGACTACCCAATTAGGGATCATCCTTATTTTTGATGAAGTCAAAACCGGCTTCCGAATCGAGCTGGGTGGCGCGCAAGCTTTTTACGGCATCGAGCCTGATTTGACCGCTTTGGGGAAAGTAGTAGGTGGCGGGTTCCCGATCGGAATTGTTGGTGGGAAGCGTCGTTTCATGGAGCTGGCCTCACCGCTGCGTTCTGACAAGCGCTCAGAAGTCGTATTCCACAGTGGTACGTTCAATGGCAATCCGTTGTCCATCGCTGCTGGCTTGGCAACCATTCGCTATTTGAAGCAGCCGGGAGCCTTTGCTCAGATCGTACAGAGCACAAACGACTTGCGAGCAGGTATTGAAGCCCTTGCGAAGCAATATGAGCTGCCATTTACCACGTTAGGAGAAGGAACGATCTTTAATGTGCTTGCGACAGAGCAACAGGTACGCCACTATCGCGACCTCGGTGCCAATCAAAACCAGCTTCGCTTGGCACTCGACTTTTTGTTGATGGAAAATGGCGTGTATTCCAAACCGTTAAACCGCTTTTCGCTGTCGGCAGCCCATACCAAAACGGAGATTACTGCCACATTGGATGCCTTTGAAAAGAGCTTTGCAGCGCTGAAACAAGATCCCTTGATCTGATGGCGCACCGATTGTCACCCAAGAAAACCTATCGTATACTTAATCCAGAATTTATGCTGGACAAAGATAGGTGATCATGCTTGAATCCAACTCCTACCGTTTTACAAAAGATTTCTCATATGTATCAGCAAATGAGTCCTTCTCAGCAAGCGATCGCAGACGTCATCCTGCATGATCCCGAGTCGTCTGCCTTTTATAACGTAGCGAAAATGGCACGAGAGGCGAATGTGAGCGAATCGACGGTTACTCGCTTTGCCACTTTTATCGGCTATTCCGGCTTTCCAGGCATGTCACGCGAGCTGCAGGAAATGGTGCGGTCACGCCTCACAACAGGCGAACGGTTCCAGTTGTCCCGCAATGCCACGACGGTCGGACAGCAAGCAGTCTTGCAGCATTTTGAGGAAGATGTCCATAACCTGAATCTGATGATGGAGCGCATCGATTTGCATGCATTTGAGCGAACCGTACAGCTTTTGTTATCTGCCAAACGCATCGGTATCGTCAGCTCTCGGAGCACCCTGTCACTTGGTATGTTCTTTGACTTCTATCTCAATTTGCTCAGCAAGGATACGTTATTATTTAGCGGCGAGCCGCGGACGGTTGATCGTATCCATCGGCTTGGTGCAGATGATGTGCTCGTGGGGATCGGTTTTGCCAGATATACGCGCTTTAGTGTCGATTGCCTGGAAGTCGGCAAAAAACGCGGTGCCCGCATCGTCGTCATCACGGATTATCCATCGTCGCCGTTATGCCGCTATGCGGACGAAATCTTGTATACACCTACCGGGATCGCCTCGCATATGGAGTCCTTCGTCGCTCCTCTTTCTCTGCTTACGGCAATTCTGCGCTCCATGTCTCATCTGGAGTCGGATAAGGCAACGGGCTTGCTGCATGATTTGGAGGATGCGTGGAACGGGCTTGGGATCTATGTCGATTCTGACAAGTAAAGATAGTATTCTGGAAGTGAAAAGCAAAACCCGAGTAACTGCGCTCGGGTTATTTTTTATATAATTCAAGTGGCGTCTCCTAGTCAATCATGCTAGGCCGAACAAAGTTTTCTATAGGATGGCGTGATCGTCTATGAAAAAATGGAAAGTAAAGACAAACGGCATCGAACTCATGGTTCATCAATACAGCACCACAGGAGAGCCGATTCTTTTTCTACACTTTATCTCAGGCAATGCGTGGGTCTGGAATGGCGTTGTCCCGGCATTCACAACCCGCTACGAAGTTTACGCGATCGATATGCGCGGTCATGGAGAATCGGATCAACCTGATTTTGGCTATGAAATCGAAGCATTTGCCACGGACCTGCTCAGCTAGAGCGGCTCTATGCCAAGATTCAATGCCCCGTCTTGTTTATGCCTGCTGCCAAGCATCAATTCTATGAATGGAAAAATCAGTTTATTCAAAGGATAATAAGCGACCTTCCATTTCCAAGCAGGTCCGTAATCATTCCCGATACAGAGCACATCATGGTATTCGAGCATTACGAAGCGATGCGTCAGGTCATCCTCTCGTTTTTAGAGCAAGTGGATTCAAACCGATTTGACTCTTGACGTGCAACCATTTGGTTTCATATACTCAAAAAAGCGAAACTTTTTGGTTTCCTATTTCGAATGCAAATGTTGATTGAAAACTACTTACATTTGGAGGCTTATTCATGACTAACTCTGCTAACAATTCCATCCCGGATATTGTACAAACACTTGTATTTCAGGCTCCTTTGCAAAAAGTATGGGATGCTGTCGCTACAGCTGATGGCATTTCCGCTTGGTTCATGCCTAATGATTTTCAACCGATCGCAGGACAAGCCTTCACGATCCGTTCTCCTTATGGTGATTCGCCGTGCGTGGTCAAAGAGATTGATCCTCCGAACCGCCTCGTTTTTGGTTGGGGTAAGGATTGGACAATTACCTTTCGCTTGAAGGACTTAGATGGTCAAACAGAGTTTACGCTGATTCATTCCGGATGGTCCCTGGATACAGTTACCGAGTTTGGCGAAACTCATACAGTGGTGCGCGACAGAATGAACCAGGGCTGGGATTCAAGTGTTCTGCCTAAGCTGAAAGCGTATGTGGAAGCGTAAATGAGCGCGTCTCCTGCGAAGCATGACGTCTTTCAGGCGATTGCAGATCCGACTCGCCGAAAGCTGCTGGAACTTCTTAGCGAGCAGGAAATGGCTGTAACGGCAATTAGTTCTCATTTTCCCATCAGTCGGACTGCCGTTTCCAAGCATCTGCGCATCCTGTCTGAAGCGGGACTGGTCAAGGAGCAAAAAATCGGTCGTGAAACGAGATACCGCATGCAACCAGAGCCTCTTCGGGAGCTGCAAAGCTGGTTATCCTACTATGAGCGCTTCTGGGAAAATAAGCTGCATGCATTGAAGCGACTGGTAGAAGACGATGCCTCGTCTAATGACCAACTGTCAGGTCCTCGTCTCGTTCCAGATAATCATGGCTCGACTACAAATCAAAGCTAGCTGACCGACAAATAAAGAAGGATAGCGACATCAGGGGGGTGCCCCTTGTCTCTATCCTTAATGATTTCACGCCACTGCTCGTTTCCGTTATGCCAGACTCTCTCCACAGCCCGTTGCCAACATCTACGGCATACTGCCATATTTGCTGCTTCCGATCTATCGTCGCCTCATCTGTATACATAATCTCGCCTTTACGTTTGAATCTTTCTTTCAAATAATCTCGCGCTCGAAGCAGTCGTTACAAAAAAGAGCAGCACAAAGCTGTAAATCCACTTTGTACTACTCTTTCGTTCCATACTAGTTAGTTATGGTTATGCAGCGACTTGCTTCAATTTGCGACGTCCTTCGATTCTGGACAGGAACAAGCTGAGCACCAGAATGATCGCTCCGAACAAATAAGGCGCGTTCAAATGGAAACCGTACAGAGTACCTGCAACGGCTGGGCCAAAAATATTTCCCAAGCTCATATACGCGTTATTCATCCCTGCCACAAAGCCTTGCTCATCCCCTGCACGCTTCGAAATCAACGTATTGATCGCCGGGCGCATAATAGATGTCAATGTGAAGAAAAGAACAGTGAGTACGAGCATGTACCAGAAGTTTCCTGACAACAGCATCAATACCATGGATACAGCGGAAAAGAAGAAAGTCCAATTGATCAGCTTTTTCTCGCCAAAACGAGTAATGAGCTTGCCGATCAGCGCAGCCTGAACAATCGTTCCGGCAAGTGCTCCGACAGTGATGATGATGGAAATATCACGCGGTGTGTAGCCAAACTTGGCATCTACAAACAGCGGGAAGATGACTTCGAAATTGGCTAATCCGAAGGTCATGGTGAAAATCAGCACGAGCATGATGAAATACGATGAGCGGAAGGAAGTACCGAGCTGAATGAAGATGTTTTCTTTCTTTGACTTATCGTTTCGTGCCGCCAGTTGTTTTTCTTTGGCAAGCGACTCAGATAAGAATAACATGGAACCAATCGCTGCTACAGCACCAACTGCTGCTGAAATGTAAAACGGCATCCGTAATCCCAGCTCCGCGAGAAAACCGCCGATCCCAGGTCCAATGACGAATCCGAGGGACATGGCTGCACCGAGAAGTCCCAAACCTTTTCCACGGTTTGCTTCGGACGTAATGTCAGCTACATACGCAAGCATGGATGGAATCATCGCCGCTGCGCCAATCCCACCGATCAGACGCGAGAGGTAGAGCACCCATGTATGCTCAGCCAATGCAAAAATCAAATTGGAAATCGTAAAAAGCACGAGACCAGATACGATCATGATTTTACGACCGTATTTATCGGACCATTCACCTGCGATAGGTGAAAACAGAAACTGGGTTAACCCAAACGCGGCAACCAGGTATCCGGCTGTTTTTCCGCCCGCGCCGAACTCTTTTAAAAACTCGGGCAGAATCGGAATAATGAGGCCGATTCCCAGCATTGCAATAAACATGTTAATCATCAAGAAGAGAATCGGTCGTTGACTATTCCCTGAAGAACTCATTATTTTATCCATTCCTATCCATTTATAGATTTTTCTTTTGTCTTTATCCTTTTAGCTTTGCTTTCACACTTTCAATGACAGCCCGCCAGATGGTCGGATCGGAAGTGATGGTTTCCTTGAACGAACGATACAGCTGCTTTTGCTTCTCTTCAAAATCAGGCGCATCTGCTGCTGGCAGTGTCGTTCTCAAAGAAGTAATCATTTCCTGGACTTCCGGAGCCCGAGGTCCCCAAACTGCTGTCTGGTGTCCTTTCTCATCGAGGAAAATAAAAATCGGAATCGCTCTGGAGGTCCCGTTGGTCAAGTACTGATCCATCAGCTCCAAATTCTCGTCACGAATGAGATAGCGCCATTCGATATTCGCTTCTTCTGCAATGCGCTGCAAGACAGGTACATTCAGAGCAGCATCTCCACACCAATCTGCTGTAAGAACAATCCCTTTGCTGCTTTTCGCAGCGAGCTCTTGCCAAAACGCGCGATCCTCTTCGGTAAATTCAAGCTGTTCATAAACGCGTGTCAGCTCATCGCGATTTACCTTCATGCTCTCCAAATACTGTGCAAATGTCATTCCTTTTTCAAACCACGCGCTTTGATCGACCGTAGCCATCTTACATTCCCCTGCCTTTATTGTAAATGTGTTATTGCTCCCAAATAGCTGATCTGCCTAACCGATTTCGAATACCCGATTTTCTGGCACGGTCTTCCTCAGTAATACGTTTCGATTGCTTTTTCGTTGCGTTTTTTGCAGATAGTTCAGTAAACCACTCTTTATCCTTGGTTACAAGAGCTAAATCGATCAAGTCACTCAGCTGTTCTTGGTCATCAAAGCTAGATACAGGCAGGATGTCAATCCATTGCTTTACGGTCACAACACTTTTACCCACGGCAACCTCGTTATCACTGTTCACCACATATACTCGGACGGTACCTCGTAATGAATCCGTGCTTTCTACAAAGCCGTGTATCAATTCTCCATTTTTGGTTTTTCCCTTGACCCAGTCGCCAACTTCTACAAGCTCTTCATGATTCATACTGTCGCACCACCTTAATTGTTGTTAAAAAAGTTACAGTTTAAATAATAGACCAGGCTGCTACTTTTCCTTCTAAAGCGCACACGGACCCTGCTTGATTTTCTCCAGTACAGATGCAATCGTGATTCGGTCCAGATAGTTGGTGAAATAAATTTCGGCTTCACAAAAAATTTGGTCCATAACACTATGCATATTAGAAGAAACCATGCAAGATTCTTCCGGATCTCCAGAGCACCAATGGGGTTTTAGGGTTCCATTGGAAACAGAGCGATAAATCTGTGCAAGCGTCACTTCTTCTGGATCACAAGCGAGTATATATCCGCCACCAATTCCTTCTTTTGTCCTCACAAAGCCATGGTTGCGCAAAATACTCATGATCTTGCGAATTCTCGCTGGATTGGTACGTACATTTTTTGCGATTAGCTCACTGCTAGCCATATGGTCCGGGATGTGCGCCAATAGGGCTAGGCTGTGGACAGCTATAGTAAATTCACTATTCACGTCACAGACGTCCTTTCGGGAACGATACTGTAATCTTAAAACGTACAGTTTGGAATGTCAATAAACGAAAGTGTTGGGGGCGGTCGGATATGAGGAGCTGGCGTGGTGGGGAGGAAAAAGGAGAAAAAGCTCCAGCTTCTTGGAACCCAGCTAAGGGGGGTGACTGTGCGGCTTCAGGGAAAAAGCGAAACCGCGTCCAAAGTGGTTGATTCAGGTTGCTAATCAGGGGTGGACGCTTAAAGGCGTGTTTCACTTTTTCCCTTACCCCTGGGTAGGGTTCCAAAGAGCTTCGCTTTTTCTCCTTTTTCCTCGGCCAGCTTTTCATTTTTTGTGATGCTTGCATTTGTTAGGGCGTATTCAAATGATGAATTTCTTGGAGTTCAAAAGAACAAACAAAAAGGCACTTCTTCCTTATTGAGAAGCGCTTTTAATTCATAGCTTCCTTACAGATTTTTCACCAACAATATTTCATCGCGGATGGGGATTCCATTATCCGCTACCTGTGGAATCTCCGGCTTGATCCTGCGGGCCTTGTCCACTGCGTTTACGTACAGCTCGCTGAATTGGTAGCCGCGTCTTTGGTAAAAGCCGATCGCGTGCAGGTTGTCGTTGGTCTGGGTCTGTTAGGAACGCGCATCGAGCAGTACTTTGCCTGTGCTGGCTCTGCTCTCTACCCATTCGTGTGCACTTGCGGCGTCTTCCAGCGCAAAATGTTTCCCGATTTTAATATCCAGGCTTCCCGCAGCCAAATACGCCAGTACAGTCTTTGCCGTATTCTGGAGAAGATGCGGGCGCAGCTTTCTTGTCGTTCCAAAGCTGAAGCCGAGCACTGAGCGGCAGCTGGCGTGGAGATCGATGGTCTTGATTTGACCGATTTGACCGCTGGCATTGCCAAAATGAACGAGGCGACCATACCAGGCAAGACACTCCAGGCTTCGCTCACTCACGGTCCCGGAAATGGAATCGAGAATGATATCTGCTCCCGCTCCGTCTGTCAGCTCGCGTACCTTTTCTACAAAGTCCTCACTGTCATTGCAAATGACGTGGTCGGCACCGGCAGAATAGGCCAGCTCGGCTTTAGCTTTGCTTCCGACTGTACCGATGACCTGCCCTGCACCCAACAGCTTGGCTAATTGAATCGCTGTTGTCCCGATCCCTCCAGCCGCTGCATGGATCAGCACGGTCTCCCCTTTTTCAATACGTGCGACCTTGGCTAGCAGCTGATAAGATGTAAACGAAACGACTGGGCAGGCTGCTGCCTTTTCCGTGCTTAATTGATCTGGTACAACAAAGGTTAGCGCTTCATCAGCAACGATGTATTCCGCATACGATCCATTTGCCGGAAAAGCAATGACCCGCTGGCCTACTGCAAGATGCTGAACCTGTGATCCAACCTGCTCAACCACTCCCGTTGCATCCAGCCCTGGGATAAATGGCAGCTTTGCCGCTCCTTTATTTCCGTATCTGGCCTTAATGTCGGCAAAATTGACACTCGTCATCTCTACACGAATAAGAACCTGTGTCGGACCCATAATGGGCATTTCGACCTCTGCGTATTTCATTGTTTCAGGACCGCCGAGCTCCGTAACCAAGATCGCTTTCATCGCCAGACCCCTCCAAATCGAGATAGAATTCTCATTTTACTTTTGCAAAATCTCCAAGATAGCAGCTTTCTTTTGTGCAAATTCATCGTCTGACAATACAGGTACAAAATCATGGCGCGGAATCTCCACGAGCAGATCATGCCACGATTTGCAGCCTTGATAAGCGGCTTCGATCGGGATTTGTACGGGCTGCTGCAGGCGGTACATGCGTACGAACAAAATATGAAGGGGCTGCTTTTTCTTCCAGTGCAGGCGAACGTCCGCGAAATTATCTGTCCAGATGTGATACGGTGAGAGCGCACGCAGCTTGTCTTCGTCCATCAGCTCAGCATCGTCCGTTACTTCGGCAAAGTATTCGATCGTTACCGTCTTCTGTTCACTCGTCCAGCCCTCATAGGTAGCGTCTAGCAAGGGATGATACTCTGCTTTGACCATGTCCCGCTTTTGATGCTCGTACGTCGGGTACAAATAAAATTGGTTATTTTCCAAGCGGAATTCTCGTGTTTCTTCGTATAACCCACCCTTGCGGATCGTGATGATCTGCACTCCTTCTCCGAGGGCTTTGACGGCAACAGCCCATTCCTTCAGGCTCAAAGGCGATGCCGGCTGTACGGTCTTCTGCATGAAGATCAGCTCCCTTCCTATGTCAGAATCATTTGATGACTTCAGTCTAGCAAATTCTCAGGCTCGCTGTGAAGCCGTCCGTTGCAATCTGTCCACTTCATGGATTGCTTTGGTCAAACGTTCCTGATAGCTGCCAGAGATCATGACATAGGGGATGCTTCGATTCTCGACCATCTGCTTTAGCCTTTCATGATTCGCCCAGCGTACTTGTTCTTCGCCGTGGACGCGCAGCCCATCCTCTATCCAAGTCACATCTGGCTCCAAAAAAAGCCACAAATCGTACTCCTGCTCGCTCGCTATTTGATCCAAGACTGCAAAAGAATGACCGGTATACAGCTGTGAGTAAAACTGGGTAACAATCGCCTCGGTATCCACAAACAGCAGCTTGTTTGCTTGCCTCTGTGCCTCATATTCCTTCACCTTATGAGCGTAAGCAATGTGCGGAAAGTATTCTCTGGTCATAATCGTTTCACAGCCGCCGATCTCTTCACACATCGTCCGTCCGTATTCCTCTACAAAGGTAGTGTTATAGATTTTTGCGAGATAGCGCGTCAAGGTCGACTTCCCGCAGCTTTCGGTTCCAATAATCACGACCTTTTTGACGAAATCGGGGCGCACGCAAGCTGGTATGTGCTCCCAGTGGCGAAAAACACCCTCTGTTCTAATTTGTGTTGCGGAAATCGGTACATGAGAGCGAGCAGCGTCCAAAATGATGTGCTCGGCCTCTGGATACAAGCGGCGAAAGATCGGTTCGTATGAGTCTTCCGAGCTGAATACGAAATCAATTTTCTTGGCAATCTTGCGTTTTATATCTGCTGCCCCTGCCTCCCAGTCATACACCTCATCGCTTTCTGCCTGATCTTCTATTTCGATGACATGGACGTTCTCCATATCCTTGACCAGCGTCGAGAGCCATCTGAGCCTGACCTCATAAGGCATCTCCTTGATTCCGGCCTCCTGGCACAGCTTTTTATCCCGAAGAGGACTATGGGATAGCACAACATACAACTCATCACATCGACATGCGGCCTGAGTAATCGCGTATACATGCCCTTGATGCAGCGGTAAAAACTTGCCTCCAATAAAGCCTACCGTACCCATACCGCTCCCTCCTTTTGCAGCCGGTATTTCTTGATCCAGTTCCACAAACCGTAGACGGCATTCACCAGATAGGCGCACCACATGACGAGAATCGAAATATCGTTGCCATCAGCCATGAATGCAACCAGCCACATATAGATCGTAAAAATGTCGATGATGACCCAAACGACCCACTGCTCAACCAATCGCTTCACCATAAAAATCATGGCGAGAATCGAGAGGATCGCGGTCAACGAGTCGACGAAGGGCAAAGCCCCACCCATCTGCTTCAGCACCAATCCGTAGATGACAGTAGCTGCGATGCTGAGCGCACTCCAGCCGAGACGGGCACGATTGGTTAATACCGCTACTTTTACATCGTTTTGTTGCGTTTCGGACACCCGATTTTTGCGCCACATGATCAGTCCAATAAACTGCATCGGCAAAAAGTAAAGAAGATTCAGCATCACTTCTCCGTAATATTTTTGCCCATAAGCGATAAACGCGTAGAGCACGACGTTGACGATGCCCGGGTAGTAGTTAATCGTTTTGCCTTTGGCGACGAGAACCACGCAGAGCATGCCCGTAAGCGATGCACACAAGCCGATCACGGTATCATCCAGGGCAAAAAACAGATAGACCGTAATCAGTGTAAATGAGAGCAGCCACAGACGCTCAAACCAGCTCCAATCAGCGAATAAGCCCAACCGTTTGGCACTCATGCGAATCTCTCCTTAAATGCCCGCAAATTTTCCTGACGAGCAGAGTGGTCATAGATGGCAAATACGATTCGCTCAAAATGGTTCGCGAGCTTTTCTTCCAGCAGCACTTCTGCAAAGTAGCCAGCTACATCTTCAGAGCGATTCCGAAATACTCCGCATCCATACGCTCCCAAAATGATCGTGCGATTCTCGTGAATGACTGCGGCTCTTAAAATTTTGCGTATTCTCTCTTTCATGACATCACGAATCATCGCTGCATTTTCCGGTTCCCGCTCCCGAACCACTCCCGCATTCACTGCTGGCGCGGTAATAAAGGAAAGGAGATAAGGAGAGTCCAGCAATTGATCAGCATGATCGCGGATGACAGGCACACGCGGCGAATAGATCATGTAGTCGGAGTAAAAGCATGTTTTCAGCTGGCGATTATGGCTGTACATTTCCTGCATCTGGACAATGCACGGATACAGCCCAGATGATCTCGCCAAGCTCTCTTCCTGTGCCTGACTTCCTCCGAGGAAGCCGCCGCCCGGATTTTTTGCCGAAGCAAAGTTGAGACAGACCGTGTCTGACCGTTTTTCTGTGACGACGAGCCTTTGCGCTGCTTCCAGGCTCGATTCAGAGGTGACCTCGATCACTGGTCTGGCTCCATTGTCTTGTTTCGTTATTACCTGTTGCCCCAGATCATCAGGTCGATACAAAAAGGAATGCTCTATCGCATCCGCTAGCTCCTGTGACAGACTGATCTTTGTTCCTTGTGCATTTTTGTAAAATCCCTGCTCCAATATCCGCAGCGTTTCTTCCGCGATTTTTACTCGTTGACTGCGATTATGTCCCTGCTTCATGATTGTTTCCCCCTAGTGAAAAGAACTATGCCTGATCCATCCACTCCGGATTAAACCGAAAGTATTTGGACGGCCTATGCCCAGCGTTTTTTCGATATTGATTCGTTTCGATTACTTTGTCGGCGACCTTCCTGCGAAAGGCGGCAGCCAGCAGCTCCTTGCCCAGAATGACTTCGTACACCTGTTGAAGCTCTGTCAAAGTAAACAGCTCCGGCATAAGGGCAAAAGCGATATCCGTATATTCGATCTTGTTGCGCAGACGCTCAAGTGCGTATTGAATGATCTGGGCATGATCAAAAGCGATTTGATTCACGTCTACAATTTCTCGGGTTTCCCGGATGCTTCGGCCTGTGACGGTTTTGGTTACTTTGATTGTCGCTGACAACTCCTCAGCTTCATGTCTGAGGCGCAGCTCTATCCATTTTTCTGTGATCGAGCCGTCAGGAGTTGCTGTTTTCGTCTCACGCAGCCATTTGTCTTCCAGCTGGAACCACTCTGCTTCATCTGCGTCATCCCCTGCGATCACCTCCAGAACTTCGCTATTCACTAACGCCATATACGAGGTGCTGATGACACGGGTACGAGGATCTCTGTCCACCTCTCCCCATGTGTAGAGCTGCTCCAAATAAATGTTGTCGATGTTCGTTTCTGTGCGCAGCTCGCGTCTGGCTGCCTCCTCCAGACTTTCGCTTGGTGAAACAAAGCCTCCTGGCAGTGCCCACTGTCCCAAAAAAGGGTGATCGCCACGTTTGACCAGCAAGATGTTCAATGATTTCGGTGAAAGCTTTCGGTAGTTTTTCTCCTCCTCATCGGAAACGGTAAAAACGAGCATATCGACAGTAACGGATGGTCGGTCGAATTGGCTGGCATCGTAGGCTTGCAGAAATTGCTGCTCTGTCTGACCCTGTTTGTTTACTGGCGATGATTGTTTCATGGAACGTGGCACCTCTCTCGCAAAAACTTATTGTTATTATGTTATTATCAAAATGTTATTATCAAGTTATTGGTATCATATTACTGCTTCCAGCAAATGGTGTCAACACCTTACTCGTTCGAGCTACAGTGAAGGAGAGGAAAACGGAGAAAACACTCCAGCTTCTTGGGACACTAGCTTGGAGGATTCACTGTACGGCTCCATGGAAAAAGCGAAACCGCGTCCAAAGTGGCGAGTTCATGAGGTCATCCCAAAGGTGGACGCTTAAGAGCATGTTTCGCTTTTTCCATTGCGCCTCGGTTGGTGTCCCAAAGAGCTTCGTTTCTTCTCCGTTTTCCTCTCACCAGCAATTGGTTTCTCACGCGCATAAAAAAAGAACTTCAATCATGAAAGATTGGAGTTCTTTAAAAAGTGTTAAAATATAGATTTAAAAAGCGATTATCTCTTGTTCATTTCTACTGGCAAATCTTCTTTCTCCCAGTTGGTTGGTCCTTCGTTGCTCGGGATAAACTTTCTCCAGATTTCGCCTGTTTGCTTATCGAATAAGACGACGTTGTTATCGTTTACTCTGATGAATTCGTAACGGTTTTCGTTTGCTTGTTGCTGTGGCTTTAGTGCGCTAGTGTTTACGTTCCAAAAAACGCCGCACGCGACGATGACTGCTGCAAGGATGGATACACCTATGATCAGAGCTGAAAAGCTTTTCATTGATGGATAACCTTCTCCCCTGTTTGATTTACCAGTATATTCCTGTCATTCTTTAGTCTAACAATTCTCTACACTCGTGGCAACTTACGGGCCATTCGCTATATACAAAAAGAAGCCTACTGCCAGGCGATTCCTGACAATAGGCTTCTTGTTATATGACTACTTTAAGCAGCAGTTGTATTTGAGTTTGTCTTCACTTCATGAAGGTATTCGCCAGCTTTCTTTTTATCAAACTGACCTTCCCAACGAGAAATCACAACTGCAGCCAGCGCATTTCCAACTACGTTTACGACTGTACGAGCCATATCGAGCAAACGGTCAACCCCTGCAATAAAGGCGAGACCCTCAAGCGGAATCCCTACAGAGCCCAGGGTTGCAAGCAATACGACAAACGATACGCCCGGTACGCCCGCAATTCCTTTGGAGGTAACCATAAGCACGAGCATGAGCGTAATTTGTGCACTGATCGGCATATGAATTCCGTACATTTGGGCAATGAACAAAGCGGCAATCGCCTGATACAAAGTGGAACCATCTAGGTTAAACGAATACCCCGTCGGAATAACAAAAGAGGTAATCGCCTTCGGACAGCCCATCTTCTCCATCTTTTCCATGATCTTCGGCAGTACTGTCTCAGAGCTGGACGTGGAGTACGCCAAGAGCAGCTCGTCCTTGAGCACGCGCAGGATCATCGTGATTTTGATACCGCTGATCCGTGCAATTACACCCAGAACGACGAGAATAAAGAACAGCATTGCAAAATGAACCAGAATCACTAATTTCGCCAACGGAACGAGTGAAGATAGTCCAAATTTGGAAACGGTAACACCGATCAAGGCAAAAACCCCGAACGGAGCAAAACGCATGATTGCATTTACTACCCAGAACATCGCGTCTGCCACACCTTGGAAGAAGGCGAGAACAGGCTTTCCTTTTTCACCTGCAGCAGCCACACCCAAGCCAAACAAAACAGAGAAAAAGATAATGGCCAACATGTCTCCACGGACAATGGCATCAAAAATGTTTTTGGGAACAATATTCACAAATGTATCGATCATGCTGTGACTTTGCGTCGTTTCAGCAGTCTCTACATACGTATGAATATCGGTTTTAGCCAGATGGGACATATCGACACCCACACCCGGTTGAAACATGTTGGCTGCCAATAAACCAACAGCAATGGCAACTGTGGTAACGATTTCAAAATAGAGAATCGTCTTTCCACCGATCTTTCCTAGCTTCTTGACGTCCCCTACCCCTGCTACCCCGACAATGAGAGTGGCAATGACAATCGGCACGACAATCATTTTAATCAACCGAAGAAAAACATCACCAATTGGCTGCAAATAGGTTGCCACGGCAGGGTTTCCAAAGAAGATGGCACCCACCAGGATACCCAGAATGAGACCGATGACAATCTGAATCGCTAATCCAAACCGCTTCATTCTGACACCTCGCTATAAGTATTAGATTGTCGTTTTGCAACGCTATATTCATCATCACTAAATGTTTGTTGATGATATAGATCAAAATCATAGCATAAATTTTTTATAACTCCCTTTTTTCTATTTTTGCTCCTACTCACATTTTTTTGACTTTTAGTGAAAAGTCCCGTCTGATGCGGCCAGATTGTTTTATAGCTGGAAAAGATGCTAAAATAAGTGAATCATTATTTCATTGAACGACCGCTAAGAGAATGGAGCCTTTTGATGACGATTCGTAAAATTCTATTGTTGGGATTTATACTTGCAATCGCTCTCTATTTACTGCCCTACTCAATTCCATTTTTACTCGCTCTCTTGACCGCGATTTTGCTCGAGCCACTCGTCTTGCTCCTCATTCGTGCGCTAAAAATGAACAGAATGGCGTCGGTCATCCTTTGCTTCCTGATATTCCTGGTCACGTTTGGCCTTGGCTTATACTGGATCGGTACGCAAATCGTGATTCAAGGCATTGAATTGGCGCAGCGCTTACCGGCACTTTCTCAGCATTTATTCGAGCTCGTAGAATCGAATCTGATAAGTTGGGAAACGTATTACGCCTCACTGCCAGCTGAAGCCATCGTTCAAATGCAATCGGTTTTTGCCGGCTTGAAAACATGGGCGATCAATGGAGCATCCAGTCTCGCCAAAGGCATTTTAGGTGTGGCTGCTGTAGTCCCTGGCTTTTTAATCTCAACGATTATTTACTTGGTAGCAGTATTTCTCATGAGTCTTGACCTGCCGCGTCTTCGTGCCGGCTTCATGCGCATGTTTACCACCTCGGCACGAGAAAAAGTGGATGTCGTCCTGTCTCAGCTGAACCGTGCGACAGTCGGCTTTTTACGCGCCCAAATCATCCTCAGCTTCATGACGTTTGGGATGTCATTTATCGGGCTGCTGATTTTGCAGGTCAAATATGCTGCTGTAATCGCCTTATTGATCGTTCTCGTAGATATCCTTCCAATTCTCGGAACAGGCTCATTTTTAGTTCCTTGGGCCATCTACAATTTCTTTACGGGCCGCTCTCACTTGGCTATCGGCTTGATTATTCTTTTCCTCGTGATTACGGTTGTTCGGCGGATCATCGAGCCCAAAATTCTCGCCTCTCATTTGGGGATCAGCGCGCTTGCTGCATTGATCAGTATGTTTCTCGGTTTTCAGATCATGGGATTCTTTGGCCTGATTCTTGGTCCCGCTCTGGTCATTATTTACGAGGCGCTGCGCAAGGCTGGCTTCCTCCATTTCAAAATTGATTTTTGATCTTTCACGCCTTCTTCCAAAGAAAAGGCCGTTCGGAGATGTACCCCGAGCGGCCTTTTGCGTTCCCCCTATTTCCTTGGCATTACGCCTGACGGATAACTGTTCCACCAGTCACACCGGTAAACTGCCCATTCGATACAGCCATCTGCCCATTCACGAGCACGTACGGTATTCCGATTGACTGCTGTAGTGGATGCTCATACGTCGCCTGATCCGCCACGGCGGCTGGGTCAAAGACAACAAGATCCGCCCGGTATCCCTCACGCAGAAAACCTCGATCTCGCAAACGCAATAGCTGCGCAGGTGCACCCGTCATTTTTCGGACAGCTTCCCAGATCGGAAAGGCCTTTTTCTCTCGAGAATAATGTCCCAGCACACGCGCGAATGATCCGTAGAGACGTGGATGCGGCTTTCCACCGAACACGCCATCGGAACCGACCATTTGCAGTGGATGCCTCATGACCCTCTCGACATCCTCCTCATTCCCCCAGTGAATAATGATCATGACCTCGCCCTCTTCTTCGAGCAGTAAGTCAAATGCTGCATACGCTGGCTCAGTCCCTTTTCGCTCAGCCACTTCAAGCAAGCTCAATCCTTCCAGCTCCCGGTTCTCTTCAGAAGAGACTGACGCAATGACGAGATTGCCCCAGCCATTGTTTCTTACCGGATTGTCATACTCTCCGCTGTGTAAAATCTCTTCCTTCGCCTGCTCCCGCATCCTACCATCACGCAACCGCTCAAGCATTTTGGGGACACCACCGTCATGCATCCACGGCGGCAAAATCGCATGTAAAAAAGTAGATGCAGCGGCGTACGGGTATTGATCAAACGTGATCTCGATTCCCTCAGCACGTCCCCGCTCCATTTTCTCCAGGGCGATGTCCAGCTTTTCCCGGTTTCTTTCGCCGCACACTTTGAAATGAGACACATGCAGCCGAACACCCGAGATGCGAGCTGCGTCGATAACCTCATCCAAAGCCTCCACGGAATAATTGCTTTCATTGCGGATATGCACGACGAAGCAGCCATCGTATTTGGCGGCACCCCTGCAGATTCCGACCAGTTCTTCTTTATTTGAGTAGACACAGGGTGGGTATTGAATACCCGATGACACTCCGAATGCTCCTTGCTGCATCCCCAGTTCCACCAGCTCCTGCATGGAGGCAATTTCTTTCGGGGTAGCCTCTCTGCCCTCGAAGCCCATCACCATGGAGCGGATATTTCCATGTGGGACGAGATAGGCGATATTTCCAGTCATTTTGGTATGTTCCAGGAAACGCAAATATTCATCAATACTACTCCAAGGCCACTCTCCGATGTCGCCGTTGACTCTATTCAATTGCTTTCTCCATAAAGGCTTCGTTTCCGGCGTAACGGGGGCAACAGAGACTCCATCCTGCCCCGCCAGCTCCGTAGTAATTCCTTGCAATACCCTGATTTTGTGAATATCAGGCCTTGTGCACCACAAATCGGAATGAACATGCGCATCTATAAATCCAGGCGCTACTACGAGGCCAGTAGCATCTATTTCCGTATCTCCTCTCGCCGTTACCAAATGGTCTACGCTAGAAATTACGCCGTTTTTTATCCCAATATCGAGACGTGTCCATGGATTTCCTGTCCCGTCGCAAACCATCCCGTTACGGATGATGAGATCAAACGTGTTTTCTGCCATTTTTCACTTCACCCATTTCGTACAATCTATTGGACAGACACATTCCAGAATGGAGAATCCATGAAGTATTGATAGCCTTTGACGTAATTCCGATGAGCAGCCAGTCCATGTAAATCTCCTAGCTTCACACTCGGGAGATCTTCCCAGTAAAGCGTCTGGATCTTGTCAAAAATCGCTTTTTGGTCTTCAAAGGCGATCGTATGACGAAGCTCATCTAGCAAGGCATCCATCTCGGAATTGTTGTACCAGCCGGGCCATTTGTTACGAGAATCTAGGTACAAGGTTTGGACCGGGTTGGTGTACGTAGGAAATCCGGTAAAGAATATGTTCCATTTCGTTTCATCAGAACGTTTGCTGACCATGGTAGGCCAATCGTATATTTCAAAGTTGACTTTGACACCGATTTTTTCCAGCTGGTCTTTGACCATCAGGGAGCTTTTATAAATATAGTCGTAATCCTTTGTTGTGATAATGGTGACTGGCTCTCCTTTGTAGCCGGCATCATTTAACAGTTTCTTAGCCAATTCGGGGTTCTTTTGATTGTATTTTTCCTTTCCAGCATCCGAATGCCACGGCTGCTCCGCAAACATCAGACTATGATCCAGACGGAAGAAATCCGGGTTTCCGGTTATTCCGATCATGATGACTTCCTGGTCTAGTGCTGCATTCACCGCTTGCCGTGCCACTACATTGGAAAACAAGCCTTGCTTCTTGTTGAAAATCAGACCGACATACTTTTGCGGCTTCGCGACGACTGTCACCAAATTCGGGTCGGCTTTCAGCTGCTCGTAATTGTCAAAAGGAAGCTCATCCGCAAAATCGTATTCGCCTGATTGCAGGCCGGCAACACGTGTAGCCGCGTCTGGAACTGTGTGGAAGTAAATGCGGTCCACCTTTGCTTCCTTTTTCCCACCAAGTCCATTGGCAGGCTCAGACAAAGCTTTATAATCGGCAAACTTCTCCAGAAGAATGTACTGATCTTGCTTCCATTCCACAAATTTGAACGGTCCTGTGCCGATGTATTCTTTTACACCCTCTTCTGTAGCTGCATCGATGACTTCCTTTGGCATGATGACCGCCCCCTGCTGGGGAAAGGCCAGGGACGTCAACAACGTGCCGGACGGTTTTTCTAGCGTGATGACTACCTTGTCATTTTCCTTTGACGAGATCGTCGCACCCACAAGCGCTGTTTTTCCGTTGGGAGAAAGCTCCTTCCACCGATTGAGAGACGCAATCACATCCTCGACACCTAACGCTTTTCCATTATGAAAGGTGAGGCCCTCCCTGAGCGTAAACGTCACTTCCTTCCCGTCTTCACTTACTTCAAAAGACTTCGCCAGCATTGGCGTAGGTTTATAATCTTTATCAAGCGTAACCAGTGGCTCAAAAATATGCCAGCCTACCTGTAGGGCAACGGTTGTCGATGTTTTCACCAAATCAATCGAAGGTGGAGATACGGACAAGGCTACACGCAGCTCGTTCTTTTCCTTGGGCACTACCTCAGCTTGCCCGTTTGTTTGGCTAGAGCTGTTAGCCGTTGGTGAAGAAGAACAACCCCAGAGCGAGAGTGTAACACTCAGTACTAATGTCAAAAGAATTCCGACCGGCTTTCTGACCATGGAAAATCCCCCTTTTGTTCGTTGAATATTCAGGTAATTTTCAAGCTGATCTCTTCCCTACGAATCACTTTTCCTGCGGTCCTGCCGGTAAAAAGCGAGTTGTTTACGGCTATTTCTCCATTTACAAGCACATAGTGGATACCTGTCGGCTCAAGAAGCGGCTCTTCGTATGTTGCAAGGTCTGCCACTGTGTTTGGATCAAAAATCACGATATCTGCCCAGTACCCTTCTGCGATGTACCCTCTGTCCTTTAAGCGGAGCAATTGAGCAGGGGCTCCCGTCATATGGCGAATCGCCTCAGACATCGTGAGAATCTGTTGTTCGCGGACAAAGCGTCCAAGTATTCGCGGGAAGGTTCCGTATAATCTGGGATGCGGTTTTCCTCCAAATATTCCGTCTGACCCGACGATTTGCAACGGATGTCCCAGAGCATTGGTGATATCCACTTCTTCACCCCAGGAAATGACCATTGTGACCCCCGCGTTTTCTTCCAAAAGCAGGTCAAAGACCGCATCAGCAGGCGATGTTTCCCGCATAGCAGCTATCTCCAGCAGATTTTTTCCTTCTGCTGCGCGATTTTTCTCTGTTGTCACGGAGGCGATGACAATATTTCCCCAGCCACAGCTCTCCACCCAGTTTTCAAAATCATGGTTGTGATCAAAATCAGCTTTGATCTGATTGCGGATATCCTCGTCTTTTAATTTGGCAAGGAGTTCTTCCGTCCCCCCATCGTGCATCCAAGGGGGCAGCAATGCGTGCAGCACCGTCGAGCCAGCGGTGTACGGATATTGGTCAAATGTGATCTCGATCCCCTCCGCCCGGGCCTGTTCCATTTTATCCAATGCCTTTTGAAAGCTGGCGCGGTTTCTTCGCCCAATTACCTTGAAGTGAGAAATGTGGAGACGAACACCTGAACCGCGGGCAACATCAAGCATCTCGTCAATCGCTTCGAGGATATGGTTGCTTTCATTGCGCATATGGACAACGAAGCAGCCATCGTATTTGGCAGCTCCTTTACATATTTCGATCAGCTCTTCTTTGCACGAGTATAGATTCGGAGGATAAATGAGTCCTGACGATAGTCCGACTGCCCCCTGGCGCATCCCTTCTTCTACGAGCTCACGCATCTTTTGCATTTCCTCTTTTGTAGCCCTGCGCCCTTCAAACCCCATCATCAGCGTACGGACAGCACCATGCGGAACCAGATACGTAACGTTGCCTGCTAGAGACGATTCGCTTAAAAAATCGAGATATTCATCAATCGAATTCCACGGCCAATCTCCGATGTCACCATTCAATCCGCGGAGCTGCTTTTGCCATAACGGCTTCGTCTGGTCATTGACTGGCGCGACGGAAATACCGTCTTGACCGAGCAGCTCCATTGTCACGCCTTGGAGTACTTTTATTTTGTGAATGTCCGGCCTGGTGCACAATAAGTCCGAGTGAACATGCGTGTCGATAAAACCGGGAGATACAGCCAGTCCTTTTGCGTCAATCTCTACCATCACTTCCTGCTCATACAGCTTGCCCAGCTTCACAATCTTGCCATCCTTGATTCCGATATCCGAACGGGTCCACGGATTACCTGTCCCGTCGTACACCTGTCCATTTCTTATGATCATATCCAGCATTGTCATTGCTCCTTTCTGCTTTTCAAATCCATTATTTAAACGAGATGACAAGCGACACGGTGATGATTGGCGAATTCCCGTAAAATCGGAACCTCTTTCTTGCAGGTCTCGATCGCTTGTGGACATCTCGGGTGAAACACACAGCCACTCGGTAGATTGATGGGAGAAGGCACATCGCCGGAAAGGACGATCCTTTCTCTTCTTTTCTTTGGATTCGGCTCAGGGACGGCTGACAGCAATGCCTGGGTATATGGGTGCAAGGGCTGGGAGAATAGAGCATCGGTAGGCGCTTCTTCTACTAAATGGCCCAAGTACATCACACCGACACGATCAGAAATGTGGCGGACAACACTAAGGTCATGTGCGATAAACAAGTAGGTAAGCTGAAAGTCTTCCTGCAGCTGCTCCAATAGATTGAGTATTTGCGACTGGATGGACACATCAAGCGCAGACACCGGTTCATCACAAACGATAAAGGCCGGATGCACCGCCAGTGCCCTCGCCAAAACGATCCGTTGCCTTTGTCCACCTGAAAACTCATGCGGATATCGGTCGTAATGCTCCGGCTGCAGCCCCACTTTTCGCAGAAGCTCAAGAACTGCCTCCTTGTGCTGTTTCGGATCCCCGATGTTGTAGATGCTCATTGGCTCCTGAATGGCTTTTCCTATTTTTTTACGGGGATTGAGAGCCGAATATGGATCTTGAAAAATAATTTGCATCTCTTTTCGGCTGTTTCTCAGTTCTTCCTCGGAAAAACGGGTCACTTCTTTACCTCGGTAATGTACACTGCCTGACGTCGGTTCAAGCAAGCGCAGGATCATGCGACCTGTTGTGCTTTTGCCGCATCCTGATTCCCCAACCAGTCCATATGTTTCCCCTTGATAGATCGTCAAGGAAAGGTCGCTGACCGCTTTTACATACGTTTTTTCTCCGAAGTAGCCACTTTTCATTGGGAAATGCTTGACGAGATTGGATGCTTGCAAAAGTGGCGCTTCCTTGACCTCATTGGTTACCAATCGCAATGGCGCTTCCTCCCTCCATACCGATTCTTTCATGGTGCCAGCACCTGGCTTTATGACTGTGACCCACCTCAATTAAATCTGGTGGATGACTCCTGCACTTTTCATCGGCAATAGGGCATCTCGGTGCAAAACGACAGCCTGCCGGAATTTGGTGTAGCGACGGGACGATCCCTTCAATCACATGCAGCTTTTCACCACGTTTTCCGTCAATTGTCGGGATCGATTTCATCAGACCGATTGTGTACGGATGCTTTGGATTCTCAAACAATGTCTCGACTGACGCTTCTTCTACGATTTGGCCCAGATACATTACAAGAACGCGATCACAAACCTCCGCTACTACGCCCAGATCGTGGGTGATGAGCATGATTCCCATCTGTAATTGCTCTTGCAAACCTTTCATCAAATCAAGAATCTGCGCCTGAATCGTAACATCCAGAGCTGTCGTTGGTTCGTCTGCAATTAACAGCTTCGGATGACAGCACAGCCCCATCGCAATCATCACGCGCTGCCTCATCCCTCCTGACAGCTGATGCGGATAGTCGTTTACTCTCTTTTCTGGCGAGGGGATTCCGACCAAGGAGAGCATTTCAATCGTTTTTTCATACGCCTCTTTCTTGGACAATTTTTGATGCAGCATAATTGACTCACTGATCTGATTGCCTACTGTGTACACGGGATTGAGAGAGCTCATAGGGTCTTGGAATATCATAGAGATTTGGTTGCCGCGAATCTCTTGCATCTCTTCCATGGACGATGTGAGCAGCTCTTTTTGCTCAAAAAAGATTTCGCCCCCAAGCTTTGTTCCACTATGCTTTCGAAACAATCTCAGGATCGATAAGGATGTAACACTTTTCCCACATCCCGACTCCCCAACCAATCCGACCGTTTCCCCAGCATTCACATGAAAGGAGACTCCGTCGACAGCGGTTACCTCCCCGAGCTCTGTGGAGAAGCGCGTTTTTAAGTTTTTTACTTTCAAGAGCGGCACATAAACCATCTCCTTCCCGGCTAGCAGCGTTTATTTTTTCGCTTTGTTTGTATGCGGGTCTAATAAATCGCGGAGACCATCTCCGAGCAGGTTGAGTCCAAGTACGGTCATCATGATGGAGAGGCCAGGAAATACGGTCATCCACCATGCTTGCTTCATAATTGTCCTGCCATCATTCAAAATGTTTCCCCAGCTTGGCTCAGGTGGCGGTGTTCCCGCTCCCAAAAAGCTGAGCGATGCCTCAGTAATGACGGCATACGCGAAGATGAAAGTCGCCTGGATAATCAAAGGCGACAAACAGTTTGGAGCGATGTGCAGCCAAATAATTCTCCATGACTTCCCTCCGAGAGCGCGAATGGCTTCAATGTAAGTCTGTTCTCTCACGGTAATGGCAACCGACCTGATCGCACGGGCGACGGTTGGTATATAAACGACGCTAAGTGCAATAATGACATTGCTCATTTTGGGTCCAAGCGCTGCAAGTATCGCAATCGCAAGCAAAATCGCAGGGAAGGCCATTAAGCCGTCATTGATCCGCATGAGAAAGTTGTCCAACCGACGGTAATAGGCTGAGTACAAGCCGAAAACCAGCCCGATGATAGACGTAATCATGACGACAGAGAATCCGACTCCCATAGATATCCGGCTTCCGTAAACAACCCGGGTAAATACGTCTCGTCCGAATTCGTCGGTGCCAAACCAATGACTTGCGCTCGGCGGCTTCAGCCGATCTTGTACATTCATTTCTATGGGATTATAGGAGGTGAGTACAGGAGCGAGGACACAAATCAAGGTGATGA
Organism: Brevibacillus sp. SIMBA_040; assembly: GCF_046535075.1. Lineage (NCBI taxonomy): Bacteria > Bacillati > Bacillota > Bacilli > Caryophanales > Paenibacillaceae > Brevibacillus > Brevibacillus sp. SIMBA_040. The sequence goes on along the minus strand of NZ_JAWRXI010000003.1, from coordinate 401,003 downwards.
GTAAGACCAGGATGCTTCCAGATACCGCCAGACGGTTTGCAAAGAAACGGTTAATCACTATTTTCGTGTGATGCTTTGCAGGTGTAGCCGTTTGCGTTCCCACCATCGTTACAGAAGATGTTTCCATTCATCCACCCCCCTTTAGCTTTTGTCGTATCGAACACGCGGATCGATGTACGCGTACAAAATATCAACAATCAGATTGATGAAAACATACGCAGCCGCAATCATTAGGACGGTCCCTTGGATGACCTCGTAATCTCGTCTTAATACAGAGTTGACGATTAATTTGCCAATCCCCGGAATGTTGAATACCGTCTCGGTTACAACAGCTCCACCAACGAGTGTCGCAAAGGATAAACCAATTACTGTAATGATCGGGATAAACGCATTGCGCAGCGCGTGTTTGTACGTCACGATCCACATCTTCAGACCTTTTGCTTCGGCTGTACGGATATAGTTCTCATTTAGCACTTCCAGCATCGAAGATCGGGTCATGCGAGCGATCAGCGCTCCTTGCATAATGCCAAGTGAAATGGCCGGCATGATCAAGTATTTCAAATGGTTGAAAATCCCGCTGGATAACGGCTGATAGCCTGCAGCAGGCAGCCAGTTAAACTGGACGGCGAAAAGCAAAATCAAGTTCAACCCGATCCAGAAGCTTGGGAGCGAAATGCCGAGCATGGCAAATGTCATAAAGGATTGGTCCATCCAAGAGCCTCGTCTATTGGCCGCCATCACCCCCAACGGTATCGCAAATAAAATCGCAATGATCTCTGCCAGGATCGTCAAGGAGAGGGTAGGGCCCAAATGCTCCCAAATCGCTTCTGTTACTGGCATATCCATGAAAATAGACCACCCTAAATCTCCTTGCAGGATGCCGATTATCCATTGAAAAAATCGGGTGTATATCGGAAGCGTCAAGCCCAGCTGCTCCCGTAATTTCGCCAGCTCCTCTTCCGTTGCTTGTGACCCGAGCATGACGGAAGCAGGATCACCCGGTGTCAGGTGAATGATAATAAAATCCACAATTGCTACAACCAAAAGCACAGGCAATAATGAAACGATCCGCTTTAACAAGTAGCCTCCCATATACGCTTGCCCCTCCTTGTTCAGTTACTCACATTTGCAATTTCAACTCATACATCTGACGAGGCCTTCCTTTACAGAGCGGCTGCTCTTCTCCAATGATTTCAGCCAGCTGACTTTGCTCTAGCTTGCTCAGAATGCGTCTGGCACTGCGTAATGAAACACCAAATCGGCTGGCCAAATCAGCAGCAGTAATTTGTGAGCTCCCATAGCTTTGACAAAACGAGATGAGCTTGTTTATTGTTCCGATGCTAAGGCCTGATTTTCGAGCAGCATTCAATCGCTGTGGATCATTGCTTCGGAGGGAGTAAGCCAGCTGAAATTCTTTCCCAAGTGGACCGACTACATTTCCGTCGTGCATAGCGATAAAGCAGCTTCCGCCATCACCGAGTTTCGCTTTTGACAATGCTTCTGAGGCTTTGCTCTGCGCCTCGTTCGCTGTACGTCCCAACCCGATTCCGATACTAGCGGATATGTTTAAGCGGTGTACAATTCTCTCCAAAAGGGGAAAGCGGGTAAACATGCTTGTCGTCCGCTCAATTACCCCGCGAGTCGTAACGAAAATGACCTCATTTCGATCCGGCCAATTCATTAATGCCTGAATTTCTTCCCCGTAATCGATCAAAATTTCTTGAATTGCGATTTTCTTGCGCTGAAGCTCGTATTCGGAGGCACTCCACTTTTTCACAATGTTTTCGATATTGATGATACCTATCGCGATTTGGGTGTCCGTTAACTGAAAGTTCCTTCCTTCGATTTGCGCTCGCTGTAAACCATCTTGAATCGTTGTTTTCGTAGGAGTAACTCTGTAACAGGGGATACCGAGTCGGGCCAGCTCCCAATAAACAGATGCTACACACGTAAATATCGCGTCTACCTTTTTGCTTGTCCACAAATCGTAATGAAACCGAAGAATGTCTTCTGCACGTTGATTGAGCTGATATTCCATCGCATACATGTGATCAACATGGATAGACAGCTCATCCAATCGTTGCTCCACCTCTTGCAAATTCAAAACGTCGATGCTAAAGCGCAGACGACTCTCAGTAAAAAGGGTGCCGCTGTCTCTCAGTAATTGAAAGAATACACGATATAGGCTCGTTCCATTGTAGGGCAGATAAACCATGGGCTTTGGATCGCCAACATGCTCGCGAGCGATTTGGTACGGAATGGGACCGGCAAATAAAAAAACATCGATCTCATCTTGGCATTGAGGGACGATTTGTTTTACCTCTTGAACGTCTTTGTAACCGAGCGGAAGCACTGTTAAGGCTGGATATGTTGCTGCAATACACAAAACCTCATCAAGCAAATCATAAGGACCTATCACTGCAACCCTGATTTCCATCGTACCCTGCCACTTCCTCCCCCATTTTTTTACCTCCACAGATACTTTGCTTAATATTCAAAAAATTCTTTCCATCATCATACATTCGGACATCTTTATATGCAATTTCCGTTAGTTGTCCGTATATTCTGCTTCAAAACGAAAAAAAACGCGGGGGCGTCCGCGTCCTTTTACCGGATATTCAAGCTATTGGATCAAGCATTTTCAATCAAATCAAGTGATTTCTGGCCAATGTTCCCTAGCTCGGCATCCACGACTTTCGCTTCCACCTGGAGATCACTTAGCAGCATTTCGACCTTTGCTTTTTTGTCCCTCGCTTGCTGTAGAGATGTGGAAATACGATCCTGAACGATCCAGTCAGTAATGATATTATCAAAGAAAAAGTCCGCAAAGGTCAGCATTTCACCAATATCGATCTGAATACGGCTTTCTCGCTGGACATCATACAGCTCCCGCTCAAATCTTCGCAGGCTTTTTTGCGCCAGGTGAATGGCATCACGTGCTTCGTTGATCCGCCCGTGCTTGATATAGGTAGACATCGCACCACCGCCAAGCATATCCCATGCGCCCCAAGAGCTTGCCGATTCCAGCTTTTCAATGGCTTTATCCAAGTGCCGCTTCGTCGCCCTGCCTGCTTCAATGGCTTCATTCAATTCCTTTTGACTCGCTTGAAGCTGCGATTGCTGCTCGGTATATTCCCTTAGCTGCATCAAGAGATCAGGGCGCTTTTCCCGAATCATCCGCTCTTTTTGAAGGAGCAACTCGGCGTACTCGCTTTCCACGTCTGACATACGAGAGAGCTGCTTCTCTATCACGAGAATTTCTTCTTCCAGATCCTTGACGGCTGCCGCTGCTGCCTCATATTTAATTTTCGCCTGCAGCAGCTCTTCCTTTTCCTTGGTGAGCTTTTCATCCTTTTTTCCAATCAAGCTGTAAAAAAACGCCCCAAAGGACATTCCCATCAGCTTATCCACATCCTGCTGCTCAGACTGCAGCTTTTTATGTAAGGTTCTGAGCTTGGCCACTTCTTGCTCATACTGCTCACTCAGCTTTTTGCTATTATGCTCTCTGTGCAGCTTCTGGCGCAGCTCTACTTTTTTGGCTGCCAGTTGCTCATTTATCTCTTGAAACATCGATAACACTCCCCTCTATCTCTTCTTTTCTATACGTCTGGCAGTCCAATTTCGTTTCAAGCATTTGGAGCCAAATGGAAGAAAAAAGTCCTGTCTATTCCGGATTCATCACGGTATAGCCAGGACTTTTCATCAATCACGATTATTTTGTTTGCATCTGTGCTTCTTTTCCACTTTGCACGCGTGCCAGCAAATCTACCAAATGGACTGCCTCCATCTTTCCTTCCAGACCAGCACGTTGGATACCTGCTTTCATTTGCAGCAGGCAGCCTGGATTAGAAGTCACAAGAATATCCGCTTGGGTCGCGGCGACATGCTCCATTTTTTCATCCAGCAGATTCCCTGCCATTTCCGGCTGTACGAGATTGTAGATACCTGCTGAGCCGCAGCAGCGATCCCCTTCGCAAAGCTGTACGTAGGTGGCACCAGGAATACTTTGCAGCAGGTTCACTGGTTCCTTGGTCACCTTCATCCCATTGCGCAGGTGGCAGGAGGATTGATACGTTACCCGTTGCGGCAGTGCTTGCCATGTCTGCGGTTCTAGCAGGTCACTTAATACTTCACTAATATCCTTCACACGTGAAGAGAACCATTTTGCCTGTTCATGCCACTCATCGTCCTCTGCCAGCAGATGATCATACTCCTGAAGCAAGGCTCCACAACCGCCTGCATTGGAGACGATGATATCTACATCTGCTTTGCGGAACGCAGCGATATTTTTCCTTGCCAGCTCACGTGCCCCTTCTCGCTCACCGCTATGTGCATGCAGTGCGCCACAGCATACCTGATCGGGAGCGATGACCACTTCACACCCGGCTTCCGTCAAAAGACGCACGGTGTTGAGGTTGGTTTCGCTGAACAGTACATCCATGATACAGCCGTGGAACATGCCCACACGCATCACTTTCTCACCGACAGCTGGTATCACAGTTGCCCCGAGAAGCTCACGTGTTCCTTTTCCAGATGCTTCTGGCATGATCGCTTCCATCTCACGTAATTGCTTCGGCAAAATGCGCATGACACCCGTCCTGCGAACCGTTTTTTGCAGACCTGAACGCTGATAAAAACGCAGCAGCCCGCCCAACCGATTCATCCGCTTTTGATGGGGGAACAGATGAGTAAAAGCGACCTTGCGCATCGAGCTTACCCACCATGGATGCTCTTGCACTTCTTCGATCGCCTCGCGCGTTTGCTCAATCAATTGTCCATAAGGTACCCCCGCAGGACAAACCGGCTCACAGGCACGGCATCCAAGACAAAGATCCATTTGGTCGATGAAGTCTTTATCCGGTTCCATCACGCCATCCGCTACGGCTTTCATCAGGGCGATGCGACCGCGCGGCGAGGCCGCCTCATACCCAGTTTCGCGAAAGGTCGGACACGCTGGCTGGCAAAAGCCGCAGCGCATACAGTTGGACAGCTCATCGTAATCCAATTTGTTTATGAGCGCTTCTTTAAGCACGATTAACCACCACTCTGTTCCGCGATTGCTTCGCAAACATCTTGTCGGGATTCAGGAGATTGTGAGGGTCAAAGGCATGCTTGATGCCCTTCATGACCTCCATGCCAGCTGCTCCCACTTTCCACTCCAAGTATGGCGCCTTGACGATCCCGACGCCATGCTCTCCGGTAATCGTTCCACCGAGATCGATTGCTGCGGCAAAAATTTCTTCAAACGCATGCTCGACTCGCTCGATCTCTTTTTCGTTGCGCGCATCTGTCATACAAGTAGGATGCAAATTGCCGTCGCCTGCATGACCAAAGGTACAAATCTGCAAACCGTAGCGATTCGTAATTTCTTGAATCGCTGCAACCATCGGCGCGATTTGCGCACGCGGGACGGTCGCATCCTCCAAAATCGTTGTCGGACGCATCCGGGACAAGGCAGCAAGGGCACTGCGTCTCGCCGTCATGACGTCATCCGCTTCCTCTGGGGTTGTTGCGACTTTGATTTGGACAGCTTCGTTCTTTTCACAGATGGCTGCGATCCGCTCCATATCCTTGTCTACGGTCTGTGGTTCTCCATCCTGTCCGATCAATAGAATGGCAGCTACATCTGTAGGCAAGCCAATTCGTTTAAAATCTTCAACGACACGTATCGTTCCCTGATCCAAAAATTCCAAGGTACCCGGGATGATCCGATTCGCAATAATATCAGAAACAGAGCGTGCTGCCTGATCCATATCGGCAAACATCGCCAGCATGACGCGTTGCGATAGTGGTTTTGGAATGAGCTTGAGGATGGCCTGTGTAATAATCGCCAGTGTGCCTTCGCTGCCTACGAGCAGCTTGGTCAGGTCGTATCCGGCCACATCCTTCATCAGCTTGCCTCCGGTGCGGATGATCTCACCGTTTGGCAAGACCGCCTCCAGCCCGAGCACATAATCCTTGGTCGTTCCGTACTTCAGGCCGCGCAGCCCACCTGAATTAAGTGCAATATTGCCGCCAATCGTAGAAATGACCATGCTTCCCGGGTCAGGAGGGTAAAACAAGCCACGTGCTTCTACGGCCTGATGGATATCTACCGTCCGCACTCCCGGCTGAACGGTAATCGTCAGGTTTTGCTCGTCGATCTCCACAATCTGGTTCATGCGGGAGAGTACAAGCACGATTCCGCCACCAACAGGAATCGTCCCTCCGCACAAATTCGAACCTGCTCCACGGGTCACTATCGGAATTTGATGACGAGCAGCTACCCGCATCACCTGCTGCACCTCTTCGGTATTTTTTGGCAAGACCACCACGTCAGGCAATGCTTGCTGCATCGGTGTCGCGTCATACGAATAGGCTACAAGTGCTTCCTGCCGGTCGAGACAGTTTTTTTCTCCGACGATTGCTACCAGCTCGGAGCGTATCGATTCTGACAACATGGAAAGCCCTCCTCCCGTTTGAAATTGAAGCGGTTTGGCACAAAGTGATTAGCTGAACTGCTGAATCGCTTCTCTGATTCTTCCATTCGTTACATTCAACAGACGCATTGCTTCTTCCCTGCTTGCCCCAGTCAATTTCATCAGGATGGCTGTCTTGGCATCTCCCTCGGCGAGGTCAGACAGGCGCTCTGCTTCGGCGTAGCTCGCTCCGGTCACTTCCATGACAATCCGTTTTACGCGCTCCTTCAGCTTGAGGTTGGTCGCCTGTACATTAACCATCAGGTTTCCATACACCTTGCCCAGCCTGATCATCGTCGCGGTCGTGAGCATGTTGAGAACCAGCTTTTGTGCCGACCCTGCCTTGAGTCTCGTCGATCCGGTCAAAACCTCAGGACCTACTACGACATTAATCGCTACATCTACGCCCTTGTTAATAAAGGACGGTTGATTGCAGGATACGGCGATCGTTTTTGCCCCGATCTCTTGGGCACAAGCGAGCACACCGAGTACATAAGGTGTTCTGCCGCTTGCCGCGATCCCGACGACAACATCTGCTTTGGTCACTTCGTACTTGCGGACATCCTCCTGTCCCAGCTCGAAGGAATCCTCCGCGCCTTCCACCGCACGAATCATCGCAGATGGACCGCCAGCTATGATCCCCTGAACCAGCTCTGGATTGGTTCCAAAGGTAGGAGGGCATTCAGAAGCGTCCAATATTCCGAGGCGCCCGCTCGTTCCTGCGCCAAAATACAGGAGTCTTCCTCCGTTTTCAAGTGCGTAGGTGATTACTTCTACCGCTTCGGCTACCTGATCCAATACACGCTCAACCGCGTACGGAACTTTTTTATCTTCATCATTCATCATTTGTACGATGCCCCGGGCACTCAACCGATCCAGGTCCTTGGAGCTTTCGTTTTTTCCTTCAGTCGTTAATTGTTGCAAGTTCTCCAGCTTCATGCTCTGACGAACCTCCTCTTAATGTACTAGCAGCCTTTTGCTTACGCGTGATCCAGATGGCAAGAGACAAAATGGCCAGCTGTCACTTCTTTAGCTGCAGGAGCAACCGTTTTACAAATATCCATGCAATGGCGGCAGCGTGGATGGAATGTGCAGCCAGATGGCGGATTTGCCGGGCTAGGCAGGTCTCCCTCTAAAATGATTCGCTCGGTTGTCAGGTGCGGATTGGGAACGGGAACAGCCGATAGCAAGGCTTGTGTATAAGGATGAGTTGGCTTCTCATACAACGAGTGCTTGTCAGCCACCTCAACCACCTTGCCCAAATACATGACAGCCACCCTGTCGGATATATGGCGAACGACACTGAGGTCATGGGAAATAAACAAATAGGTGAGCTTGAATTCCTTTTGCAAATCTTGCATCAGATTCAGAATTTGCGCCTGAATGGATACGTCCAGCGCTGATACTGGCTCATCGGCAATAATCAGCTTCGGGCGCAAAATCAGTGCCCGTGCAATTCCGATCCGCTGCCGCTGTCCTCCCGAAAATTCATGCGGGAATCTGTCCAGCTGCTGCTTGGACAATCCGACGATGCCAATCATCTCTTCGACCTGCTTGCGACGCTCTGCCGGAGTACCGATTCCGTGGATAATGAGCGGGTCCTCCAGCAGCTGACCGATCGTTTTACGTGGATTGAGCGATGCAAACGGGTCTTGAAACACCAGCTGCATATTTCGTCTGGCACGGCGCAGCTCGGCTTCGTTCAATTTGCGAACATCCTGACCCTCAAACAAGATTTCTCCGTCCGTCGGCTCAATCAAGCGCAAGATGCAGCGTCCCGTCGTCGATTTTCCACAGCCGGATTCGCCCACAATGCTTACGGTTTCGCCAGGATAAACGGTCAGATTGACACCATCGACAGCGCGCACTACCTTTTCCGGACTGAAAAAGCCTTGCTTGCTTTTAAAATGTTTGGTCAGCGATCTGACTTCGAGCAGTGGTTTTGTCATTGTTCTTCCCCCTCACGATACAGCCAGCACCGGCACTTTTGCGTGTCTGAGACAGGCAGCAGCTCGGGATTTTTCTCACGGCAAATATCCATAACCTGAGAACAGCGCGGTGCAAAACGGCAGCCTGCGGGCATTTCACTGAGCAGCGGAACGGCTCCCGGGATCGCATCCAGACGCTCCTGATTGACATTGACACTCGGCATGGACTTGAGGAGTCCTCTGGTGTACGGATGCTTCGGATCGTCGAACAACTTCCCGACTGCGGCTTCCTCCACAATTTGTCCAGCGTACATCACAATGACGCGATGACACATTTCAGCGACGACACCGAGGTCATGTGTGATAAGCAGGATCGAAGTGCCTTGTTCGGTACGCACCTTTTTCATCAATTCCAAAATCTGTGCCTGAATCGTAACGTCCAATGCTGTTGTTGGCTCGTCGGCAATCAACAGCTTGGGCGAACAAGACATCGCCATCGCAATCATCACACGCTGACGCATACCCCCGGACAGCTGGTGCGGGTAGTCTGAGATAATTTCCTCCGCGCGCGGAATCCCTACTTGCTTGAGGAGCTGGATCGTCCGCTCCTTCGCTTCCTGTCTGGACAAGCCCTGATGGCGCCGCAACGGCTCACTAATCTGTTTGCCGATCGGATGCAAAGGATTGAGGGAGGTCATCGGCTCCTGAAAAATCATCGCAATCTGATTACCGCGAATTGCTTGCATTTGTTTATCTGAAAGTGAAAGCAGCTCTTGCTCCTGAAAACGGATGCTGCCTGTCATCTCTACATTTCGTCCCAATAGCTGCATGATCGACATGCTGGTCACGCTTTTACCGCATCCTGATTCGCCGACCACCCCGACGGTTTCTCCCGGTTCGACACTCAGGCTGACGCCCTCGATCACGGTCAGCTTTTTGCCTGCTTGTTTAAAAGATGTTCGCAAATCTTTGATCGTAAGCATTGCTGCCATGGGTACTCCCCCTTTTCATTAGGATGTGCCGACAATTTTGAAGCTTGAAAAAATCTGGTTATGGTGAGCGAGCCTCCAGGACCCAATCAATGGACTTACTTCTGGATGCACGCGATTAGTCAGCGTAATGATTGTCACTTCTCTGGCCGGGTCTGACCAGATGGACGTGCCTGTAAAGCCTGTGTGCCCAAAACCGCTTGCCGATACCAAATCTCCTCCGGTACAGCCCGCTGCGATTTGCTCAAGCGACCCACCGGTAGAGGAAACGATCCAGCCAAGCCCTCTGCGGTGTACAGACTGATCTGTTAGCGAGCGAGTGGACAGTGAAAATAACGTAGGATCAATGCTCACCGGAGCATCCTTTGTTGTCCATATCTGCATGTAGCGCTCTGCATCAGCCAGTGTGGAGAACAATCCGGCATGCCCACTGACTCCTCCGAGACCATAGTAAGCATTGCAATCGTGAACGGTTCCACAGATGATGCCTTTGCGCCATGTGTAGGTGGCCAGCATCTGCTTCCATTCTTTTGCAAAAAGTGGCTGTCCTACTGACAGTTCAGCCATATAGCTCGCTGCCATGTTTCTTTCAAAGGAATTGCCGTTTTCTGTTGGGGCGATGGTCCAAGCTGATCTTCCTGCCTGATTGAGCGGCAAATAACTCGTATGAATCATCCCGCTCGGCTGAAAAATCAGCCGTTTGGCAAGTGCATCCAGCTCCTCATCCCAAATCCTTTCCAATAAAAAACCGAGCAGCATAAAGCCTAAATCACTGTAGATCACTTCGCGTCCTACAGCGTCTGCCATCTGTTCACGAGCGATGAGACGCAGATACTCACTCTTGCCAGCTCCGAGCAAAAAGAGCGGCCGCCATGCAGGCAATCCAGATGTATGGGTCAAGAGATGGATCACCTTGATCTTCTCTTTGCTTTCTTTGTCCTCGCCTTCTGATAGTTCAGGCAAGTATTTTGTAACCGGATCCGTCAGTGAGAGCTTGCCTTCCTGGACACTGATGAGGATCAGCGGCAGCGTAACCATCACTTTTGTCAAAGAAGCCATGTCGTACACCGTATGAATATCTACAGGCTGAGCATCGGGACCGTTTCCTGTCATGCCCTTGCAAACGGTCAGGGCTGACTTGCCCCCTCGCAGAACACTGACTGCGCCCCCTGGAAATATTTCCTGGTGAATGCCGCTATCCAAGCTACGTTCTATACGTTCCCTGATTTGCTCTGTATTCATTGCTTCTCCTCCACGCTATAAATCCTGTCTTGGCTACCTTACTTACTCCGATGACGTGGGTCCAGGATGTCGCGAATCGCATCCCCGAACATATTACATGCAAGAATAGTCACCGTCATGGCGATACATGGCCAAATAATCATACCTGGAGCCAGCTCCATGTAACGGCGTGCTTCGGAAATCATGCCACCCCACGAAGGGTCAGGCGGCTGGATACCCAGTCCCAAAAAGCTGAGCGCCGATTCGGTCAGAATGGCACCTGAGATTGCCAGCGAAGATTGAACCAGCAGCGGTGCTGTTACGTTCGGGAAAATTTCCAAAAACAAAATTCGCTTTGTGCTCGCGCCAATGGCTCTGGCGCTTTCCACGTATTCGAGGTTTTTAATCGATAAGACCGCGCCCCTCACTGTACGCGTAAAGATCGGGATATTCACAATGCCGATCGCCATTATCGTGTTGAACGTCCCTGGTCCCAATGCAGCCACAATTGCCAAGGCCAGCAAAATTTCCGGGAAGGCAAAAAGAACGTCCATGACACGCATGATAAAGCCGTCGATCCAGCGACCGAAGTACCCTGCAATAAGGCCAAACAATGTACCAAATGCCACGCTAACTAGCACGGCAGAAATTCCGACTACCAGCGATACCCGCGCTCCATAAATGATGCGACTCAAAAGATCGCGCCCAAACTGGTCAGTTCCTAGTAAATAATCAGCAGAGCTTCCTTCCATCCGGTGGTCCTGAAACATTTCAGTAGGGTCATGCGGAGCCAAGACCGGTGCCAGCACTGCTGTCAAGCATAAAAGCGCCAGCAATATGGAGCAGAAGACGGCTGTTTTATTCGTCAAAAAACGCTTACGAAAAGTGCTCATGTCGCATTCCCCTTGTCAATACTTGATACGCGGATCAATCCAGGTATAAATCAGGTCGATGAGCAGATTGACCAGGACAAACACCAGAGCGACGAAAAGCACGCCTCCCTGAACTACCGGATAATCACGCTGATAAATACCCTCCAGAATGTACTGGCCAAGGCCAGGAATCGAAAACAGCTGCTCCACGATGACTGAACCGCCAAGCAGGTATCCAATCTGCATACCCGCAATCGTGACAATCGGAATCGACGAGTTGCGGAACGCATGGCCCAGGACGATGGTCCATTGGCTGTTTCCTTTAGCCCGCGCCGTACGAATAAAATCTTTGTCCATCGTTTCCAAAAAGGCAGAACGCGTCATCCGCATAACACCTGCCGCCACTACAATTCCCATCGTTGTCGCTGGCAAAATAAATACCTTGAACGCCTCGACTGGATCTTCCCAGAAGCTGACGACATCAATCGGTGGGAACCAGCCGAAGTAGAGGGAAAAGCCAAGCAAGAGCAGTGTTCCAATCGCAAAATTCGGTACAGAAATCCCTAATAGTGTCGCAACACGCACAACGATATCTGTTTTGGAATGGGCGCGAATTGCTGACAAAATGCCAAACGGGATTGCAAGTAGCCAACCGATCAGCACCCCAAGTACCGTCAATTGCAGCGTGATCGCAAAACGCTTGAGAATTTGTGGCAGGATATCCTCGCCCGTATGAACAGATACCCCAAAATTCCCTTGCAGCATTCCTGAAATCCAACTCATGTATTGACTCAGCAATGGTTGGTCCAGACCCATGCTTTTATTAAGAGCCGCAATCGCTTCCGGTGTGGCATTGGTCCCCAGCATGATGGAGGCTGGATCACCTGGCACCAAGTGCAGGATCGTGAAGACCAATACGGAAATGCCAAACAGGATGGGAATCAAGCTGGCGACGCGTTTAAGTAGATAAGACCCCACTTTTTTTCCCTCCATATTTAGAAACTTGGCTCCGCCTAGCAACTGGCGGAGCCGTAAATGACACGTGCTATTACTTGATAGATGTTTTGATCAGCGAGTATACTTCACCTGCTGCTGTAGGTGTGAAGTCGATATTGTCACGAACAGCATAGTAGTTTTTCGGAGAAGCGAGGAACAGGTTCGGTGCGTCTTGAACCAGCATCATTTGTGCTTCTTCGTACAGCTTTTTGCGTTCTGCTTGGTCTACTGTGGACAGTGCTTTCTCTACCAGCGCATCGTATGCCGGGTTGGCGTAGTTCCAAACGTTAGCAGAGCCAGTAGAAGCGAAGAAGAAGCGCATGGAACGGTCAGCATCTACACCGGAAGTGTTGCGTCCAACCATCAAGTTCATATCTTTCGATTTCCAAGTATCAATGTAGTTACCCCACTCGAGCTGGTTGATTTTCGCATTGATACCGATCGCTTTTAGTTGTTGCTGGATCACTTGCGCAGTTTCTACCATGTCTGGGTAAGTAGCTGCTGTTTCAATCTGGGTTTCGAAGCCATTCGGGAAGCCTGCTTCAGCCAGCAATGCTTTTGCTTTTTCTACATCCGTCTTGTAGCTAGGGTAAGAAGCTGTATCTACAGCCCAGTTTGTGAGCGCAGGAGCGATTGGACCAGTCAGAGCCGCTTCGCCTTTCCATACAGTTTGAACGATTTGGTTACGGTCAACCGCATAGCTGATCGCTTCACGTACTTTCGGGTTGTCAAACGGCTTTTTGTTCACGTTGATACCCAGGTAGCTGTACTCAAGCGATTGATAGTTTTTCACTTGTACGCCAGGCTTGCCTTCCAAAAGCTTCGCGGAGTCAGCAGAAATCACACTGATGTCGATTTTGCCGGAGCGCATAGCTGCCAGACGCTCTGCTTCATCCTTCATGATTTGGAATTTGATAGTTTCTACTTTAGGCAAGTCTTTATTGAAGTAGTCCGCATTTTTCTTCAGGAGAACATACTGGCCAGACTCAGCCTTTTCCAATTTGAATGGCCCTGTACCGATTGCTTCCTTGGTCAGGTCAGTAGAACCTGCTGGAACGATAGAAGCATACGCACTTGCCGTATTTGCAATGAACGCTGCGTCTGCATTTTTCAGCTTGAATACGACTGTCGTCGCATCTTTTGCTTCAATCGACTCTACGGAAGAAAAGTACGATTTCGCAATCGCTCCCGTATCCGGGTTCAGAATGCGCTCGAAGCTGTATTTTACGTCTTCAGCTGTCATGTCTTTGCCGTTGTGGAATTTCACACCAGCATGCAGGAACATGGTGATGGTTTTGCCATCTGGTGCAATCTCCCATTTTTCTGCAAGGTTCGGAACGATGTCCATGTTTTCATCCAGCTTGGTCAAGCTGTCATAAATCAGTGCATACACACGCACGCTGGATGCCGCTGGAACCTTGTGCGGGTCATAGCCCACTGGCTCTTGCTCAGCTGCAACGATCAGCTCCGTTTTCGCCGCAGCAGCTTGACCGTCTTTTGGCTTGGCTTGGTCAGCCGGAGCAGTTCCTCCACCGGAACAGGCGGAAAGCATGAGGGATAAAGATAGGAAAAAGCCTGCCAACACTCGTTTTTTCACGATGGTACCCCCTACGTTTTTCTAGTTAGAAGCATATATTTCCTAACGGTACGGCCCTATTTGCTCCCGTTACTGAAGGAACATTGGAAGGTCGTCCCATTAGTGTCTCATGGCCCAAAATGGCAAACGCAACTGCTTCCTTCGCGTCATCCGGCATGCCGAATTGCTGTGTCGTCGTGACGGTTATGTCTGCTGGCAATTGATCTTGCAGCATGCGAAGAAGAGTTTGGTTATGAGCGCCTCCACCAGAGACGATCACTTCCTCCACTTTGGTGGTTGGTAAAACGAATTGCTTGTAAGCATTAGCGATAGAAGTAGCAGTCAGGGCGGTAACGGTAGCTAGCAAATCAGCTTGACTGATGCCCAGCTGCGTCGCTTGTGTCAGCAGCTCCTGTGCAAAAGCTTTGCCGTATACTTCCCGACCTGTACTTTTTGGTGGTTGTATATGGTAATACGGGTCTTCTAGCAGACGATCCAAAAGCTCTTGGGATACAGTGCCACTCGCTGCGACTTCTCCACCCGCATCGTAGCGCAATCGTCCATCTGTCATGACCTGAACGATCTGATCCATAATCATGTTGCCAGGACCCGTGTCAAATGCAACCACTTTTTCAATACTCGCTCCAGCAGGAAGTACCGTGACATTGGCAATCCCGCCGATATTTTGCAAAAGTCGTCCTTTTTGAGGATCACGGAACAAGATGTAATCTGCATACGGTACAAGCGGTGCGCCTTCGCCATCCGCCGCCAGATCTCGCGCACGGAAGTTTCCTACAACAGGAATACCTGTGCGTTCTGCCAGCGTCGACAGCTCACCGATTTGCAGGGATGCCCTGACCTCTGTCATGCCTGTAGGTCCCGGAAACGGAGTACGTCCGGCAATATGCCAAATCGTTTGACCGTGCATGCAGACCGCATCGACGTCTTCAGCTGTTACATTCGCTTTTTTTACCAATTGCTCTACGGCATATGCATACCACTCGGATAATCCGTAATGAACCGCGGTGAGTTGATCCAGTTTGGCAGTCTCGACGCTGCACAGATTCATCACCCATTCACGCAGATCCTCGGAGTATGGCATATAGAAAAAATCGCGGAGTGTAACGTCAGCAATCTCTCCTTGCTCATCTGTGCGAATCGCAACCAATGCTGCGTCAACTCCATCCAAGGATGTGCCAGACATAAGGCCAATGAGCAGATGTTCACTCTTTGTGCGATAATCCAGTAAATTTGCTGGTTGATTCAAGTCATCGCCCCCCATTTGGGATTCGAGAATAGTAGAAATATTCATTGTGTTTCCGTTTTCATTATATGTAATAAAATTACGTCAGTCAACTTAATAATAGTAAACTTTATTTCTTTTTTGGCAAGAATTATTGTCTCATAAACGAGAGGGAATAGAGGAAACAAGGCGCATCACACATGCAAGCAACAGAATACTACTCACATCTCTCAAATGAAAAAACGCCTTAGAACCTAGCATGTAGTCTTTTGCTCGCAGGTTTATGAACTAAGAAAACTTTGTTTTCACAGAAATAAAATAAGGCTTCATCCAAATTGATTGGATGAAGCCTTTGGGCAATCCGGTTATTCGTTCGTTTTGTTAGCTATATTGCGATACAAGTCCTTTAAAGTCAACTGTTAATGTGATAATACATCAGACCTCATTTATGCAAGAAAGATGAGCTTGTAGAAATCCGTTCCCAACTTCATTATCCTTCTAGCTATGATTGATTTCCATCAATGCTTCAGCAGCAGTCTGCTTAATATAATCAGTCGGAGAATCTAAGTATGTCTCAATGATATTAATAAATTTTCTGTTTTTTGAAAAACCAAGTATAGTTAACGCAAAATCTAGAATACTGTCATGAAGTATCGGTAGAACATTTGCCAATTTATCCCATTCCATATTCTTTGCTATATTTTGATATACCACTGCATTCAGAAGTATTCGAAACAAACTTTCTTTTACAGCCATGTTTCCTTCTTCAATTGCAAGGTCTAAAACATATTCTGAAAATTTAATTACGTCAATCCGATTAAGTTCTCCATATTCAAGTTCATCACCAATCTCATCTAATTTGATAACTAGATCTTCTCTTCTATTTAGGAATAGCATTTTCAGGGTGTTAACGTCGATCATGTCATCCTCTCCTAAGTCCTATGTAAAAAGATTTCGACTGATTCACCATCTTTATTATGTCCTAGCGAAGCATCTGCAATAAGGCTTCATCCAAATTGAGCGGATGAAGCCTTTGCGCAAATCGAGTTTATTCGTGCCTATTGTTAGCTCTATTGCAACACAGATCCTTATATATCGCGTTTTCGCATTATCTCCAGTCCATCTTCCATTCATAAAACCTTCCCTTTGTCCCTTTTGTCTCTCAGATGATATTTCTTGATGCGAATCGTTTACTATTTCAATAAACCACTGTTTATCTATCCCCTGTAAAGGGATCAAATCTAACTATGCCTTTCCATTCGTCTTCATCCTGATAAACAAATACTGTTTCACCGACTATTAAGTCAAATACTTCAACAACAGCGGGTGATATTGCGGGCACCATTCGTATTATTACAAAAATTTGTATCAATTCTGTTACAGAACACGATCTCTGCCCTCAACGTCTTCGATATTCATCTCCCCTTCGTCGGTTAAAACCTCTGTTCCTGCTGTAAAGCAATTGCATTCAAATAGATCATACAGAGACAGTAGCGTGTTAACTTAAAAAACTGACTCAATAGTCATTTCGACCTTTGAGACAGCTTTAATAATACGAGTCTTAGTTCAGATGGTGGATTGTTCAGAAGCCCACTCACTAGGAACTATTCCATGACCCTTCAGTGTATTGATGGACAAAAAAGAACCTTTAGAAGTCAAAATTATCCGGGTCCGGACCTACGCCGTGATTTTCGTTCAAGGCATCGATTTTCTCCATATCTTCAGCTGTTAGCTCGAAGTTAAATACATCGGCGTTTTCCTGGATTCGGTGTTCCTTGGTTGACTTTGGAATGGTTACGATACCGTGCTGCAGGTCCCAGCGCAGGATGACCTGGGCGATCGATTTTCCATGACGCTCTGCGATTTCTTGGAGCACCGGGTTGTCCAAAAGCTGCCCTTGCATTAGTGGAGACCATGCCTCAACTTGAATACCTTCTTGCTTACAAAAATCGCGAATCTCTTTTTGCGTCAGGCGTGGGTGAAGTTCGACCTGATTGATCATCGGCTTGATTTCGGCATCCTGCATCAAGTCTTGCAGGTGATGGATCTGGAAGTTGCTAACGCCGATTGCTTTTACTTTGCCTTCTTTATATAGCTGCTCCAGAGCACGCCAAGCATCCTTGTATTTGCCAGCTACTGGCCAGTGAATCAGGTACAGGTCCAAGTAGTCGAGGCCAAGCTTTTTCAGACTGAGATCAAAAGCAGCCAGTGTGGACTCATAGCCGAGGTCGGCATTCCACACTTTTGAAGTTACAAACAGCTCTTCTCTGCTGATTCCCGTTTCCTTCAGACCTTGGGCAATTCCTTGGCCCACTCCCTCTTCGTTTCCGTAAATAGCCGCTGTATCAATGCTTCTGTAACCATTTCTGATCGCTGCCTGTACAGCATTAACCAGCTCTGGTCCTTCTTCTACTTTAAATACGCCAAGTCCAAACCACGGCATTTTTACACCGTTATTCAATGTAGTTGTTGCTCGCAAATGTGTTGTCATGATAGTTGTACCTCCTGTTTATTGTTTTAAGCTTGCTTTAAGCCTTTTCGCTCCAGCATTTTACTCCACCCTGTAAGGATAACCGCTCCCGTCACCATTAATCCTCCAATCCATGTTGTATGGATCAGACCAATCGAATCTGTGATGATTCCACCCAGATAAGCACCGATTGCAATACCAGCGTTGAAAGCGGCGATGTTTATGGCTGAAGCCACATCCTTCGCGCTTGGTACGTAGCGTTCAGCCAAGATTACAACGTAAACCTGCAAACCAGGCACGTTCATAAAAGCCATAAGCCCCATGAACATAATTGTGATCAAGCCGGCAATCGGGAATGGCGCTGTAAAATATAGGATGAACAGGACGAGAGCGTGCACGATAAACATAAGAAACAAGGCAGACAATGGATTTTTATTGGCGACCTTCCCTCCAATCACATTACCGATTGCAATTGCGATCCCGTACACAAGCAGAATGACTGCGATTGCTCCACCAGAAAAGCCGGTGATACTCTCAAGCATTGGGGACAAATAAGTAAAGACGACAAACGTCCCACCATATCCCAGCGCAGTGATCAAAAACATGAGGACAAGACGGCCATTTGTCACCAGCTTCAGCTGATCGCGGAGTGTAGTTCGTACACCTTTTTGCAAACGGCTAGGAATGAGTATGCTATTGGCAAAAAGGGCAATCAAACCAACAACGGCAATGGCGACAAAAGCGAACCGCCAGCCAACCTGCTGACCCAAATACGTTCCCAGCGGCACACCTGTTACTGTGGCAACTGTCAGTCCTGTAAACATCATGGAAATGGCACTGGCTCGTCGATTCTCGGGCACCAAATCCGCTGCAATCGTGGAGCCGATCGACATGAAAATCCCATGGGACAGCGCCGACACGATCCTACCCACAAGCAGCACGCCGATACTTGTCGAAGCTGCAGCGATACTGTTTCCGATAATGAAAACAATCATGATCCAGAACAGCAAATGCTTGCGTGATACTCTGGACGTTACTGCGGTAAGAACCGGTGCTCCAAATGTAACTCCCAATGCATATAAAGTAACGGTCAATGCTGCTGTAGTGACCGGAATCTGCAAATCATTGGCGATCAGTGGCAGCAGACCCACGCTGATAAATTCTGTTGTTCCGATAGCGAAAGCACTTACTGCCAAAGCGAGCAGCGCCAATGTGCTTCGATTTGTTTCCTTCACGAGGTATCTCCTCCCCCTTCATCAAATTGTGTATGGTGTTTACCAGCTGGCAAATGCTATTATGGATGATAGGGTGGATATTGAAAAGTACACACTTTCAAGTGCTATAGATACCAAAAAGTATGGTAGGCACTTTTTAGTGCCTATGGAAAGAAGGAGCGATCATGCAAAAAAAGAAATACAATATTTCCGTGGAAGCCACACTCGAGGTCATCGGCGGGAAGTGGAAATGCGTGATATTGTGTCATCTGACCTACGGAGAAAAACGCACGAGCGAATTAAAGCGGCTCATGCCTGGAATCACGCAAAAAATGCTGACACAGCAGCTTCGGGAGTTAGAGGATGACGGAATCATTAATCGGATCGTTCACCATCAGGTGCCGCCAAAAGTGGTGTACGAGCTAAGTGAGTATGGCTGGAGCCTCAAGGGCATATTAGACACACTGTGTGCCTGGGGAGAAAAGCATATTATTCGCGTGCACGGCGACATAACAGATATGCTCGAGGACAGCATCTTAAATCAGAAGACCACATAACGAGCTTTCCCTTTTAAACATGAAAAAAAGCCGATTCCCTATAATGAACGGGCGTCGGCTTTTCTTACACCATCTCATGAATGGAGAAAATACGCTTACACAAAAAGACTGATGAGATTACCGTCCGGGTCTTTAACAATTGCGTAGCGCTGCCCCCAAACTGCATCCCATGGCTCTCGGTGGCCTTCATAGCCATATGAAGTGAGCTTTGCATACAATTCGTTCAATGAGTTGGTGTCATCACAGGCAAAAGCAAGCTCGATCCGGTGACCGGTTGCTTTCTCCCAGCCTCCATACACGCTTTTCGCAATTTCAATCGTATCAAACGCCAAACGAACACCGTCTCCGGCAACTTCTACGTGGTGCTCCTCATTTGCACTCTCTGGGATTTCCAGACCAAGCAGTCGATAAAAATCCAATGCTTTTTTCATGTCTGCCACAACGATACCGACCATATCCAGCTTTAAACCCATAGCTTCTCACTCCTGTTCCCTATTTTTACAAGGCTGATTGATCACTTACGAAACAATTTCCTGCTGCACACGCTTGGGGAGCTTTTGCAAAACCAGCGTATAAGAATGCTCTATCAACTTCTCCCACAGCTCCTCGGGGATATCCGTATCGAAATAGAGAGAATTCCAATGTGTTTTGTTCATATGGTACCCGGGAACAATCCCCTCGTAGATTTCTCGCAGCTCATCTGCACGAGCCGGGTCGCATTTTAATGTGAGGATCGGTACGCCATTGCTATCTGCTCCGAGCATCGCAAACATCTTGCCGCCAATATGGTAACGGTCCGCTTCCCAATCCACCTGATAATCATGAGTCGCTTCCTTTTGTTTTCGGCATAATGCATCTACTGTTTGTTTGTCCACAGTCATTCTCCTTCCGATCTTTAGGGTACCAGCGTTCCTCATTCCAGAATTGTAAAAAACGGACATGTTCTTATTGCCAAGCAGTCACTCCCTAGTTAATCTGAAAAAATGTGCCGAGGTGACACGCCGTAATACGCCTTAAAATTTTTGATGACATGTGATTGATCATAATAACCGTATTTGAGGGCCACATCCGTAAAAGTCGCCTCGGTACCTCTGAACAGCTCCTGTAGCAAGCTTTGAAATTGAATAATTCGGATCAGCTCCTTAGGACTGACTCCCAGCTCGTTTTGAAAGATTCTGCGCAGATTTCTTTCACTATAGTTCACCTTTTCTGCCAAAGAGCCAACCGTCATGCTGCCTCGGCATTCGTATATGTATTGCATGCTTGTCTCAAGCAGACCGCCTGCACGAATGGGTCTCATCGAGAAAAGCTGTAGCAGGCTCTCTTCAATCAGTGCGATTCTATCAGCAATTTCAGTCGCTTCGCACAAGCCCTCCACAATCCTGCGGGCGTCAAGCCCCCATAAATCCTCCAGATACACCCGGTTGCCATTGATCATGGATATTGGATTGCGCAAAAAAAGATGTGCCGTTTCTGAATAGAAGCGAATCCCCAATAACGATTGATGCCCCATGATCGGCATAAGCTCAAAGGTTCTCATCAAGCCTGAAACAAACGCCCCCTTTGAAGCAGAGGTGGTCTTCAAGTCAAAAATGATGTCCACACAGCCATCTGGTATGACCCGATTCCATTGGTCCCCATCGACTTCCCCCGTAACCGAGGTCCAATAGCAGGCCACATAATGTTCCAGCCTTTTGTCAGGAGCGTATTCACGATAGTAGGCCGACATCTGACTATGTTGCAAAACAGGCGGTTGTACAGGACGAAAAGATCGCATCTGATGTCGCATCCTTTTCACTTATTCTTACTCCTTTCTATTTTCCATAAACCGTCTGACTCCTGCTCACTCTTTGCCATTTTTGCGTATATCATGGGTAGGAATGGATTTTTTGAAGCGAGGTGCATGAGTTGATCTCTTCTTCCAAATGGAGCCTGCATCAGTTCTTTTCCAAGAACGCGTACATCCGTCCATTTTTACCCCCTACCTCCCTATATCAGCCTGCCCTTTTGGGAACCTATCTCGCGAAATACTCCACTGTCTATATCAAGCCGACCCGGACTCATATGGGAAAAGGAATCCTGCGGGTCTGGAAAACGGAGGGTGGCTATCAATTTGTAAAGGAGCGAGGCGAGCCTGAACACGCTAGCTCCCTGGAGGACTTGCAGAAAAAAATCGCAAAGCAGTGCGGCGAAAAAAACTACATCATCCAGAAAGGACTGGATTTGGCACAAATTGATGGGCGCCCCTTTGACATCCGGGTCATGATGATGCGCAACGGTCAGGGCAGATGGCAATATACCGGGATGCTTGCCAAGGTGGCTGGTTCAGACAGTGTCATTACAAACGTAGCGCGCGGAGGTGGCTATGCGGTCACTGTTCCTCATGCCCTTTTGAAATCACAAGCAGTGGATGCCTCTGCTATCAAAAGTGTCGTCTCCCAGTTAGTTCAAATCAGTCATCGTGTCTGCACCCATTTCAGAAAGTATCGGCACACCTCCCAGATCGGGGTTGATTTTGCTATCGATAAGCAAGGGAATACTTCAATCATCGAGGTCAATTACGATTTTCCCTCCCATGCCTTGTTTGCCAAGCTCAAAGACAAAACGTATTTCCGTACGATCAAGCGCCTGCACTTCCAATATCGCAACCGGGTGAAGGCAAAAAAGAAGAAAGTGTGATTGCTTATACAAAAAAAGGATAGGGCGCCAGTTGTCATCTGTGCCTCTATCCTTTTTGGGTGGCTTCTTTATGGGGTTTGTGTCCCAAATCTTTTTGCATTTCTGGCACGAGCACGCTCCATCTCGACTTCACGATTTTTGGGCTCTGCATTGGAAACGAGGGATTCGAGCAGCTTTTGCGCAGCAGCCGTCACCTCATCCACAGCGATTTGAAACGCCTCCTCGTTTGCTTTCGATGGCTTTTGGAAGCCAGATAGCTTTCTCACAAATTGAAGCGCTGCGGCCTGAACCTCATCTTCTGTTGCGGGCGGATCAAAATTAAATAATGTCTTGATATTTCGGCACATGGCTTACTCCTTTCGGCTACCCGTCACGTTTGCTTCCTTCTGCGTGCGAGCCCATTTTGTTTTTTCAAAGCCAAACCAGATGATGTGGAATAGCATGTGACAAATGATAGCGGATAGTAAGCCACTTTTCCAGAACAACCACCCGCAGCAAATCCCAATAAAGACATTGGCACCAATCACGTAGATAAGAAGCGCTGGCGTCAGCTTGTTTATTGTTTGTTTGGCACCAGGCAGATGAATCAGCGCAAACAACAGGGAAGATACGAGGATCGCAAACCAGTATACAAGATCAGAATCATTTACTCTGAACCACGTATTCACACCCCAAACAAGAAAGCTCATGAGCCCCCAGCGAAAAATGAGCTCTTCAACAATCCCGCCATATAATACCCTTGTAGCAAGTCCTACAGATCGTCTCACGCTGTCAATTTTTTCAATCACATGCTCTTCCGTGATTTTTACCAGATAGCCATAGTAATAAACCAGATGCAAAACAGCGCATACGATTGAAATGAAGAAGGTTATTCCACCCAGGTCAGATAGAGATGGCGCCAAAAATCCAGCATCCTTGTATAACCACGTCCCTATCAGGACACTTGGCACAACGAGTAACAAGTGACTTACCAGCCGTGCTAAAAACGGAATCTCTTCACCGCCGACTTTTTTTATAAGCCTCGGTTCTACTTTTACCATCGTTAGGATTCCGGGTAACGATAGAGCGAGTAAAAGCACCGCCAACAACCAATCCATGGCTCATCCCCCTGTCTTACCGCTGGTCAAGCTCTTTTGATTTAGATTTCGCTTTTTCGGCAACGATCAGGTCATGTAGTCTGTTCGTAAAGCTCTGAAATTGCAGGATTTCTTCTTCTTCCAGCTTGGAAAAATATTTTTCGATGATTTCACCGTCGACCGCTTCAATTTCTGCAAACATCCCTCTCGCTTTTTCTGCAAGTTTGACGAAGGTCTCACGTCGGTTTGATGCATTTACTTCTCGCTTTACATAGCTTTCCTGCTCAAGCTTGGCTACCAGTTGACTTGTAGAGCTCAGGGACATATTCAAGTTCTTTGCCAGCTCACCGATGGTCATCTGTTCATGTTCAACTAATTGCTGCAGGAGAATGGATTGCTTGGGAGTAATTTCAAAATGGTAGAGGGCTTGGAAATCTTCGGCTAACAGAGCATTGATCTTATCCATCACTTTAAGCGTTTCTTTTATCGTATCTAACTTCATCGGAGATCACCTCATCAACACAACACTTAAATAACTTAAACTATTTATATACATTTAATATTAAACGAAAGGAAATGTCAAGGTTTCCTATTTGGTCAAACGTATGTCTTCACAAATAAAAAAGTGGATGACTACGTTTGCTCACCGTAGTATCCACTCTCCAGGTAATCACTCACATATAGGTAGCATCAAAAAAGCTACTCCTAGCCGTGCGCAGCCTCTGTCCCTTTTGCCTCGAGCATCGACGTGCAATTCGGGCAACGAGTCGCCTTGATTGGAATCGAGGTAATGCAGTGAGGGCACTCCTTGGTTGTCTCAGGAGCCTTGACCACTTCTTGCTTGCGTTTGAAACGATTCAATTGCTTGATGACGATAAAAATCGAGAAGGCGATGATGATAAAATCGATTACTGTATTGATGAACAGCCCGTAATTCAAGGTAGCTGCCCCTGCTTCTTTTGCTTCTTTTAGCGTATTAAAATGTTTGCCAGTAAGACTAATAAACAGATTAGTAAAATCCACTTTTCCTAATAATAGCCCAATGAGAGGCGTAATAATGTCGTTGACCAAGGACGTCACGATCTTACCAAAAGCAGCCCCGATGACAACCCCGACTGCGAGGTCCATTACATTCCCTTTTAACGCAAACTCTTTAAATTCTTTTAACACAGCGAATCCCTCCTGTTAATCCATAACATGTTGCAAAAAGTGACTGACAAACCTCTCCGCATCTACTTCCAAACACACCTCTACATTCGGTGCCTTCTCAGGCTGGGCACGTCTGTCTCCAATCGTGCGGGCATCGCTTGGTCCACCTGATGTATCTACCTCCACATGCATCGGGACGGTACGCACAAATGTAGGATCGATCACGACACCGACTGCCAGCGGATCATGCAGCCCGCATCCGCGAACATTTCCGACTGTAACGTACGCATCCATATACACATCGCACATGTCGGCAAAAAAATGGCTGCGCTTTGTATCACGGGCTCTCCACTGTGCCAAATGCTCACGCGTAAGCAGTGTTTGCATCGTTACATCCAATCCGACGAGGGTGAGTGGTATGCCTGATTGAAAAATAAACGAAGCTGCTTCCGGGTCGGCACAAATATTCGCCTCTGCTACTGGTGTGCGATTGCCCGGCACCGTAACGGCTCCGCCCATCACAACGACTCTCTCCACCAAGGAAACGATTTCTGGCGCAGCCATGATGGCCAAGGCCAGATTTGTCATGCTGCCAACGGTAACGAGAGTGATTTCGTGCGGATTTTCCTTGATCGTAGAAATCAGAAACTGTACGGCACTCTGAGACTGGGCTGATGCAGCAGGTGCAGGCAATACTACATTACCCAATCCATTCTCACCATGAAACAGTCTCGCTTTTGCTGTGACTTCACGTACAAGCGGCTTGGCGGCACCCGGATAAACCGGAATATCCGCAGCCCCGATCAGCTCAAGCACTTGCAGCGTATTGCGCGTCGCTTCCTCCACGGTAATATTGCCAAATGTCGTAGTGACACCGACAACGAGAAGATCAGGTGAATGAACAGCATACGAAATCGCCATCGCATCATCAATACCAGTATCCACGTCTATGATGACCTTTTTCATCGTCTGTTCCCCTCCTGTTCCAAAGCAGATTGCAGCCATTGATACTGCTTTTCTGCCTCGATGCGTACACAAACATCAGTATCGCGCCCTACACTCGGTTTCGCTCGCAGGTCAGCCAAAACCGCTCCTCGGGACAGCGTACTGGTGCAATCGATCGTCAGCTTCATTTGCTGAGTAGTTATGACGGACGGATCGAGAGCTGCAACCATCGCTCCCCACGCAGACAAGCGCAAATCAGCCGCATCTGGCTGCCAGTCTGCATACTCTGCACGGATCAGACCGGTATTTCTGGCAATCGTAACAACTCCCTGCGCTTGCTCATTTGTCAAAGTCACAGCATGGGTAGCATCCAATGGCACCAAGAGGATCGGCAAGCCAGCTGCCAGTACAAAAGAAGCTGCCTCCGGGTCCGCATGCATATTTGCCTCAGCAATTGCGGTTACATCACCAGGTACACGAATCGCCCCTCCCTGTATGACGACGTGCTTCAACTGTTTTGCGAGCATCGGTTCAGCTGCTGCTGCTTTTG
Source organism: Brevibacillus sp. SIMBA_040 (assembly GCF_046535075.1). Taxonomy (NCBI): domain Bacteria; kingdom Bacillati; phylum Bacillota; class Bacilli; order Caryophanales; family Paenibacillaceae; genus Brevibacillus; species Brevibacillus sp. SIMBA_040. Next base: position 375,080 of record NZ_JAWRXI010000003.1, on the reverse strand, counting down.
CCAACGTCGTCAAACTTCCGAGGGTAACAAGCGTCAGCTCCCCCTCTGCTTCCTGCGCTTTTTCCAGCAAGAGACGTACACCCGCTGAGGACTCGTCCACTCTAGCCGTATTGCCAGACGGTGAGGCGAACAAAGGGCGCTGCTCTCCTGCTACTATATCAATCTCGTATCCAGGCTTTGCCCAATCGATTACTTTCTGCGCCAGGCTGATCCCTCGCCTTGCATCGCTGTCACTGCAAATGACCCCAACGATCTTGGTATCTGGAGCTTGTAGTGCATACGCCAAGGCGATAGCATGATCGATTCCCCCACAAAAGTCAATGAGCAACTGCTGTTTTTGAGCCAAATCTCTCACCTCTCCCTCTTTCAGTTAGGCTTCTAGTAAAAAATCGCTGTTCTTTATGCTATCCAAATCAGCAGTAGCCGTCAAATGACTATTCACCTATACGTATACTGCGATTCTCTCTTGCTTCCTGCCAGCAACTATTTTACACTTAATCGTGAATTCGACAAAATCCGTCAGATTCCACTAACACTCTGACTGATGCAGAAGCCTCTACATAAAAGAGCAAAGGAGCATGGAACATGCTTTCTCAGACTCAGCAAGCTACTGAATCAATCTCTCTTGCAACCAATCAGCTTATTTACGTGCTGACTCTCTATAAAAAGAAACCTTATTTGCCGATCTGGGGGGAGCTCTTCCACGCTCTGCGTGAAATCGCCAAGCTCGGACGACGACGTCAGGAAAATATAGCAGTCTATCACATCGAGCCGTCGGGCACTCTCTGGTATCGTTATCAGGAGAATCAGTTTCTCGCTGACCTGCCCGATCACTCTATCACAATCTCGCTTTCCGACGAACAGCTGATTGATGCTTTGATGAAAGGAAGCTTTGCTCCATCGCTTGTACGCAAATAACCAAGTGGCCGCCCTATGTGCAAGATCGCATCTGGAAGCGGCTTTTTTCTTTTCTCTCACCCAACCATCTCAGCCAATAGCTGGTATAATATGGCTACTACTTTCCCTCCCAAATATACATCCCCGAGAAAAAGCAAGGAAACAAGAGGATGTGGCGCTATGAACCTTTTCGTCGTTGGTGATGTACACGCTTGTCTGAACACCTTTCAAGAACTATTGGATCGGTATTGGAATCCCGAAACAGAAGTCCTGATTCAGCTCGGAGATTTGATCGATAGAGGTAGTGATACCCCCGGCACTCTCCGGTTTGCTGCGGAGCTTAGGCAGCGGTATGGTCCACATGTCGTTTTTCTCAAAGGCAATCATGAATATGAGTTTACGCAGCATCTCGAAAATGGTCCCAACCAGTATTGGCTTCCCCAATGTGGCTACGAAACGCTCGAACAGCTACGAGACGCCAAAATGAACGTACTAGAGGTGGCAACCTGGATAAAGTCGCTTCCTCTTGTCTGGGAGAATGAGCATATCCTGATTAGTCATGCCGGTATTTCAGCGCAGACAGATACCCCTCTACGTGAAGAGAACCCTCTGGGAGTGCTTTGGAACCGCTCCCCGCTTGCCAACATCCAAAAGCTACAGGTAATCGGTCATACCCCGTGTAAATCAGGGCAACCCGAGTACGATGAAGTCTCGCATTCCTGGAATATTGATACGGGTGCCTATCAGAGCATCGCTTTAAGTGCGCTTCGACTGACCCCAACCGGCCACGTACTCGAGATCGTGCAACAAATGGTTGATGCAAAAGACATTCCCAAGTAAATACAAAGAAAACCCAGAGTCACACTTCTGGGTTTTCTTTGTTCTATATATGCAGGTCACTCTGCCTTTTGGCGAAGTCGCAATTGTACTTATGCTGGATAGAACGTCAACAAATTCGATCCGTGTAAAAAAAAGAGGCGGCCCTCCTGCACAGTTTGGGTGCCGCCATCCCGAACTTCCCCAAGTTCGTTCATACAGAAATTGTACTATGAAACTCTCTTATCGAAAAGTGTCAGGTTTTGTTTTATAGCGAAATTATGGGAATTTATATGTAGATTTCGGAAAAAAATCGAAAATCCCTGACCCACCTCGGTGAATCAGGGCGCTTATTACTTGCTATCATTGCCTACCACATCAGCCGCTCTAGGCCCAAAGATGATGTACAAATAGACGTATTGACTGACGCTAACTCGTGGAAAAACGAAAGCAATGTTCGTTTTCCCCTCCATCTGTTTGACAAAATACCTCAATTTACTTGATTTGATCTTTTTGATAATACGTGTTGCTTCTCGCCACGGTACGGAAAACTGAACGTTTTTTTCCATTGTACAAACACCTCACCCGGCTAGTATGCCCGGATTGGAAAAAAGTAACACATCCCTCGTTATTCATAGCGGAGCGCATCAATTGGCTTTAGCTGTGCGGCTTTTCGCGCTGGATATACGCCAAAGACCACACCTACCAGCGATGACGTCAAAAATGCATACAGGATCGGCGACAAGCTGATCGAGGTAGCCATCCCACCGAGCTTACTGATCACGAGCGCAGCGCCTATCCCAAACAATATTCCGACAACACCGCCAATCAGACTGAGCGTTACCGCCTCAATCAAAAACTGACGAAGAATATCACTGCGCTTTGCCCCAATCGCCTTGCGAATCCCAATCTCTCGTGTGCGTTCCGTAACAGATACGAGCATGATGTTCATTACGCCGATTCCCCCTACGATCAGTGAAATCGCAGCAATACCCGAAAGAAGTGCAGTCATCGAGCTGGATACCTGCTGGGCTGTACTCAAAATGTCTGATTGAGAGGTGATCCGAAAATCATCTGCTGCTGTTGGTCTGAGATTATGCTGCGCGCGGATCGTAGACGTGATGTCCAGCTTGGCTTGGTCCATCTGATCCGATGAAGCGGCAGAAACATAAATCGTTCCGACATTTTTCCCACCGGTCAAGCGGCTCATCGCAGTTGTAATCGGGATGAGAATCCGGTCGTCATTGTTTGTCATGCCGGAGCTACCCTGACTTTTGAGTACCCCGATAATGGTAAATGGAATTCGGTTGATCTGAACCGTTTGTCCGATCGGGCTTGTGCTTGAGTTCGCAAACAGATTGTTCACTACTTCGGTACCAACTACTGCCACATTAAATTGCTGCTTTACCTCAAAGTTTGTAAAAAAGCGTCCCTGCGCTACCTCGACATTGCGCACATCAGGAAAGGCAGCCGTCGTGCCTTCCAGCGAGCTTGAATAGTTATTGCTGCCCCAAACGATCTGACCACGTCCATTCACGCTAGGGGCGACACCAGCGACCGACTCCTTTTGTGCAATGGCTTCTGCATCAGCCAGCGTCAAGGTGTTCAAGGAGCCAGCTCCCAAGCTCACTCGTCCTTGCGTCGCCTGTCCCGGCGCTACAATCAAGAGGTTACTGCCCAGCCCGTTGATCTGGGAAGCAACGCTAGATGATGTCCCTTCCCCAATCGCAACCATGGCGATAACCGCTGCGACCCCGATAATGATTCCCAGCATCGTGAGTATGGAGCGCAGACCATTTGCTTTTATACTTCGAAACGAAATGCGTACACATTCCAGAAAGCTCATCGTTTCACTTCCTCTGACAACACTCTTCTACGCTCTGCCACCAGTTCATTCGCAATGATCTGACCATCACGAAAACGGACGATCCGTTTGGCGTACTCCGCGATATCCGGCTCATGCGTAACCAGAATGACGGTTTTCCCTGCATCGTTTAGCTGCTGGAAAATCCCCATGATCTCTTCGCTCGTTTTGGTGTCCAAGGCTCCTGTTGGCTCATCCGCAAGTAGAATGACCGGATCATTCACCAGAGCGCGTGCAATGGAAACACGCTGCTGCTGACCCCCCGACAGCTCGTTCGGTTTATTGTTCAATCGCTCCGCCAGACCAACACTGATGAGTGCCTGAACTGCCCGCTGTCTACGCTCCTTTGCCGAGATGCCTCCATAAAGCAAGGGAAGCTCTACATTTTCAACAGCTGTCGTCCGCGGGAGCAAATTGAAGTTTTGAAACACGAATCCGATTTTTTGATTGCGGATCTCCGCCAGCTCATCATCATGTGCTTCTGAGACAGGAAAGCCATCTAAGTAAAACTCACCAGAGGTAGGCTTATCCAAACAGCCAATCACATTCATCATCGACGATTTGCCTGAGCCCGAGGGACCCATGATCGCAACGAAGTCCCCTTCCTCGATCGTGAGGCTTACTCCGCGCAGCGCCTGGATTTCCTGATCACCGATCTGATACTGTTTTTTCAACGATTCGATTTGAATAACGGGTTTCATCTCATCATCGTCCTCTCATTTGGACGACGCCTCCGCCACCGAAGCCTCCACCGCCTCCAAAACCGCCCATCCCTGGCATACCACCCGTGCGGCCAGAGTTTTGGTTTGAGCTAGACGTCGCTGTATTCATGAGGATGGCAATACGATCCCCTTCTTGTAAACCTTCGGTGATTTCTACTCTGTCAGAAGCGAAGTAACCAATCTTTACCGGTTGGAAACGATACGGCATGTTTGCTCTGCCTTCACTCGCTCCTGTTCTTGCACCTTCCCGATTTTTCCCGCGCTGCTGCTGTGTTTCGTTCGCAGCCGGCTCTGTTGCCTGTGCTGCACCATCAGCATTGCCCGCCAGCAAATAAACCCCATCTTGGCCGTTACGCGTTTGCAGAGCTTGAGCAGGAACAAGCAGTACATTTTGGTGTGTGCCAATCTCAATCGTCACGTTCATCGTCATCCCGATTTTCAGCATACTATCCTTGTTCGCTACCGAAAGCAGCACGTCATACGTCGTAACACCGGAAGTTGTTTTCGCTTCAGGATAGACGAGCTTAACCTTCCCGCTGAATTTCTGATCCGTATAGGAGCTTGTCGTGAACGAAACATCCAAGCCTTCCATTACTTTTCCGATGTCGCTCTGGCTGATTTCCGCCAATACTTCCAGGTCACCGGAATTCGAGTTGTCCATGATGATGAAGTCATTCGCCGGAATTTCCCCTACGTTTCCATTCAGCTGTACAATCACACCATCCATCGGTGCTTTTAGCGTCACTGCCTTCAACGCCTTTTGGGCTTGCTGCAGTTGTGCTTTTGCCTGTTCCACGGCAGCTTTGGCAGCGAGAACCGTTGCAGCTTCTGGCCCTTCATTCGCATCGCTTAATGCCTCCAGCGCAGTTTGGTACGCTGCCTGGGCTTGCTCCACCTTTGCTGACGACTGGCCTTTTGTTTGACCAGCCGAGAGCACCGCTGTATTGTAGTCCCTCTGTGCTTGATCGAGTGAGTTTTGTGCACTGTCATATTCTGTTTTGGAAATCGCTCCTGCCTCAAACAACGCCTTTTGTGAGGCGAAGTTTTTTTGCGCAGTTTCCAAATTCGCTTTCGTCTTTGCTTCGTCATTGGCTGCCTTTTGGGTATCAATGCTCTGTTTTGCCAAGTCCAGCTCGGCTTTAGCCTGATTGACGTTTGCTTGCAGGGTGCTGATTTCCGCAGCCGATTTACGCTTTTGCGCATCCTCCAGCTTGGCCTGTGCAGAGAGCAGGCTCGCCTCTGCATTTGTTACCTGGATTTTGGCTACCGAGTCATCCATCATCGCTAGTACCTGACCTGCTTTTACATGATCGCCTATTTTGACTTCAATAGTTGAGATCGCATCCTTGGCGTCTTCTGCGTCAGAAAAGGAAAGGGAGGTTCGCTTGGACGCTTGAACAGTACCCGACGCTAGCACTGTTTCCGAGATGTCTCCCCGTTTTACCGTTTCCGTCAAAAAAGCAGCCTGTGCGCTTTGCGGGGTCATCAAGGTCTTATATCCAAACACGCCACCCCCGCCAATCAGTACAACAGCCAGGCATGCCAAAATGATTTTCTTTTTTTTGCTTTTTGATTTTGAAAGAAATGATTGCTTCTTTTCTGTTTCCGCCACAAAAAGACCCTCCTACCCCTGCGGTTGTACGTGCCCGCAACTGATGGGATCAATATACGGAACGAATACGTCAGGGAAAAGTCAGATTGTCCCGTATAAAAAGAAAAAACGACCTTGCCCAATCGCAAAGTCGCATGCCAATCCACAATCATTATTTCCGCAAGATCAAAGTAAATGCACTGCCCTGCGGCGAGCTCGTTGTGAGCACGAGATTACCGCCCATCGCCTGTGCAATCATACGGCTAAAAGACAAGCCTAGCCCAAGCCCCCGCACGAGTTGTTTTTTCTCCTCACCACGGTAAAACCGGTCGAAAATGAAGGACTGCTCCTCCACAGGAATTCCCTTCCCGTTATCTTTAACTTCGATCATAATCTCCTGCGGCGTCTCCGATAAAGTAACCTCGATCCGACCTTCCCCTTGTATGGCTTGCGCCGCATTATTTAACAGATTGTAGATGATCTGCTGTATCCGCAGTGGGTCTGTCGTAATCGTAATCTCATTTGACGGCTTGTTGATTTGCAGCTCCAGCCCGTCCTCTTCTCGTCCGATCTGCCACTGATGCGTAATTTCTTGCACCAGATCACCCAGATTTTGACTCTCTCGGCGGATGCGAATATCTCCAACGGCAAACGTATTGAAATCGAGCAAATCCTCCACCATCTTTTGCAGGCGGGTCGTTTCTTTCGTGCATATATCCAAAAACTCTTTGGCTTCCTCACCTGTAACGATGTCGTCCTTGACGGCTTGGACGAGACCACTGATCGAGGTGACCGGTGTTTTCAGCTCATGCGTCACGCCTGCCAGCAGCTCCGTTCGCATCAATTCCAGTTGCTTTAACCGATCAGCCATTTCCTTAAACGAGTGAATCAGGTCATACATTTCATTTTCCCGACTGTCCTTGTCCAAATGAATCTCATAATTGCCCATGACAATCTGCTTGGCTGCGTCAGCTACATTCTTGATCGGCTGTGCCAGCTTTCTCGTCAGCAAATAAATAACGAGCCAGCCAAGCAGTCCGAGGCCACCCAGCATAATAAACAGCAGCTCGAATTCGGTGCTGCTTCTCGTTATGTCCTTTTTATGCGTAAACAGAACGACCCAGCCGACGTGCTTCTGATTGACCTGTATGCTTCTTTTTACGAAAAGCAGCTCATCACCTCGAGCCAGCTTGACCTGTGTCGAATTATCATTTACATTTACCAGTTGCTCAGCCAAACTGGTAAGCTCCGCGGAAAAAGGACCTGGTGCATTGAAAAGCGGGCGCTTCTCTTCATTCAGAATGAGAAAAAACGGTTTGATATTGAGACGAAGCGATTCTTGCCGCCTGTCTAAAATCCGAAACAAGAACGGGTCTGTCTTCAGCTTCCCATCTGCATCGACCATTCGATCCGAAATCTCTGCTGCCATCAAGCGCATAATATCCAGTCGCTTCTGGGTTTCACTGTAAGTAATCCACAAACTGGAAAGAACCCCGATGACGAGGAGCCCGATGCAAAGCGTAATGACGTAACGTGTTGTCCAATAACGAAAGAGCGATATCCTTTTTTGTTTACTCATACACACACAACTTGTATCCCAAACCTCTAAAGGTTTTTATTTCTCCTTCGGTAACGGGCCAGTTTTCCAACGATCTTCTGATGCGCTTGATTGACAGGTCCACGGCTCGATCACTCCCTTCATAATCCAGGCCCCATACTTGCTCAATAAGCTGATCGCGGGTAAAGGTCTGATTCTTATACTGAGCAAGAAACAGAAACAGCGAGAGGTCTTTTGGAGTAAACGTGAGCTCGACTCCGTGCAGGGTGACCGAATACGCTTTGAAATCGATCTTGAGGCTGCCAAACTGCTTTACCCGATCACCCTCGATAATTTGTGTAGAACGGCGCAGCACGGCCTGAACACGTGCCACCACCTCGTCAGCTATAAAAGGCTTGGTTATGTAATCATCTGCTCCCTGGCCGAGACCTGCCAGCTTATTTTCAATCTGACCAAGTGCAGTCAGCATAATAACGGGGCAAGAGCTTTTCCCTCGTATGTATTCTAAAATACTCCATCCACTCCGACCAGGCAGCATAACGTCTAAGAGGACGAGAGCCGGGTTGACCGCGTCAAATTTACGCTCTGCCTCATCTCCGGTAAATGCTTGTTCCACTTGAAACTGATGCTTCTCCAAATACGCCTTCAATACACGGGAGATGGGTAACTCGTCTTCCACAATCAGGATGTTTTTCATTCCCGATTCCCTCCTCTTTCGCTAGGACAGACTCTTACCTAAGAGTAAATCAGGAATATGTCAAGCGGAAGTCTGGAATAGCCCTATCTTTCCTATTAGAATGAGAAAGAGTATACGAAGAAGTTCAGGAGGTTTCAAAGATGAATCGCTTGACTGAGGAAGAAAAAAACGGGCTGTACAAGGCCATAAGCAATCGCAGAGATATACGCACGTTTCGCAAAGATCCGGTTCCGTCCGAAAAATTAGCGATGATTCTCGCTGCCGCCCATCACGCACCCTCCGTCGGGTTTATGCAGCCATGGAATTTTATTCTCGTCCAAGACGATGCGCTGAAGCAGGAGCTAGCGGTTTGTGCGGATAAAGAACGACGTGCACTGGCTATTCATTATGAAGGAACAGGAAGAGAATCGACCTTTCTCGATTTGAAAATTCAGGGCATCAAAGAAGCTCCCGTCACGATCTGTGTCACCTGTGATCCCACTCGCGGCGGTGATCACGTACTGGGGCGCAACTCCATCCCCGAAACCGATATTATGTCAGTCAGCTGCGCGATACAAAACATGTGGCTGGCCGCATATGCAGAGGACTTGGCGATGGGGTGGGTCAGCTTTTACAAAAAGTCGGATGTTCGCCGTATTTTGGATATTCCGCCACATATCGATCCAGTCGCACTGTTGTCTATTGGCTATACCGACCACTACCCTGATCGACCGCTACTGGAGCTGCATAAATGGAGAGAGCGAGAAGATTTACAGGAGTTGATTTACCGGGATCGTTGGGGGATCAATCCACCCGACAAAAAGTAGCTGCACAAAAAAAGGGTTGCCCACTTGTTTGAGCAACCTAGATGTAATGGAGGGGTAGTACGTGAATAAAACAGTACCCTCCAGACGTGATTGTTTCCTTATAGGTTTCAAAAAACAGCCTACTCACGAACATTGAACTAGCAAAATGGGAACGTTCACCCAGGCTGAGGGTAGATGGTACAAGCCAACGAGGACTCGATTTGGGTCTATGTGCGGGGGCGAGTCCTGTTCGTAGGCATGGCCTGCAGGGGATCATCCGGCCAATAATGCTTCGGATATCGTCCCTTCAAGTCTTTCTTTATATCAAAGTATGCACTTTTCCAAAAACTGGATAAATCTTGCGTCACCTGCACAGGGCGATGGGCTGGCGACAATAAATGAAGGGTCAGTGGCACCCGCCCTCGTCCAACTCTTGGCGTATCCTGCCAGCCGAACAACTCCTGTAATCGGACGGAAAGAACAGGCGCATCGGGATTGCTGTAATCGACAGGAATACGCGAGCCGCTCGGTACGACGATATGTGTAGGTGCGCTCACGTCCAGCTCCCGTCGCTGCTCCCAGCTAAGCATAGCTTCGAGGATCGACGACAAGGATAAGTGCTGCAGCTCCGCCAGCTTTTTACAACCATACAGATGCGGCCCGAGCCACTCTGCAAGCGAGCCAGCCATTGCTTCTTCCGATACATCCGGCCAATTTGCATCTAGCCTGTGCATGAAAAGCAGCCGTTCCTGGAGCGATCGTGCATGCCGATTCCAAGGCAGTATGTTCAGTCCCTCTTCGGCAATTCCACCGAGCAAGGCGGTGAGCACTGCCACCGGATCAGGAGCTGCATCTGGCGCTTCGCGAATCGTCAACGCCCCCAAACGCTTGCGAGCCCTCGCACGGACAGATTGGGATGACCGCTCCCACCATACCTTCACTTCTTCCTGTATCTCATCTGTAAAGTCCCTCTCCAGATCGCTTTCATCGAGTCGTGCTGCCAGTGTGATACGACTATCCACGCCTTGGTCGTCGAGCATGGCAGCTACGACATACTTTTCATAGGCGAGTCGCTGATTAATCATAAATGTGGCGCCACGTCCATTGCGGAGCAAATATCGCCCATCTCCTCTGCGCTGGGCGATGCGATCAGGATAGGCGTAAGCAAGCAGCCTTCCCGTTGCTGCTATGTCTGTTGCCTCAGCATTTTCAAGCACACTCCACTGCCGCTTTAATTGAGCCGCTTCTTCCCAAATGCGCCGGATCGTGCCTTCATCAACCTGTAGCTCGCCAAGATGCGCTCGCTCTAACTTCTTGTGGCGACCGATCATTCTGAGCAATTCGACGCGCAGCTGCAAGTCTGCATCCTGGCTCGCCCCCCTGCCTCGGATGATATCACGCTCGTTTATGAGCACGGCAAGCTCACAGGCAAGCGAGCGAAGCCCCAGCTCCTCCGCTTTCCAGATCATGTGTCCCAGTCTTGGATGAAGTCCCATTTGTGCCAGTTGTCTGCCATGCTGGGTAATCCGGTTGCTCTCGTCCATCGCACCGAGCTGAATCAGTAAGTCGCTGGCCTGTGCCATCGCTGCTTTTGGAGGCGAATCCAGCCACGACAGCTCATCTGCATCCGCGACTCCCCACGCAGAAAGTTCCAGTGCAAGCGGCGCTAAATCAGCTTCTTTGATTTCTGGTGGCTGATGCGCTACGAGCATTCTGTCCTCCGACTCTGTCCACATCCGGTAGCAGATGCCGGGCGCAAGTCGTCCCGCTCGGCCTCGTCGCTGATCAGCTGAGGCTTTGGATACTTGGATCGTCTCCAGTCGCGTCATGCCTGTCCGCGGGGAGAACCTCGGCACGCGCATAAAGCCGCTATCAATTACGATGCGCACACCCTCTACTGTTAAGCTTGTTTCAGCGATAGAGGTCGACAGCACAATCTTTCTCTCCCCTGACTTTCCCCGACTGAGCGCTTTATCTTGTGCTTCTTGCGGAAGTGCTCCATACAATGGGGCAATTTGTACACCGGGACTCATACCCGCCTCCCGGAGCAAGGCTTCTACCCGGCGAATCTCACCAGCACCTGGTAAAAATACGAGCATGTCTCCAGCTTCAGCCACCAGGACCTGTTGAATCACCCTCGCTATTTCCGGCTCCATGCGCCCGTCCAGTGGCCGAGCCAAAAACCGCGTCTCTACCGGATATTGACGTCCTTCACTCTTAATTACGGGAGCATCGCCGAGAAGCGCCGCTACCGGCTCTGCATCCAGCGTCGCTGACATGACAAGAATCCGAACGTCTTCACAAAACAGGCTGCGTGCCTGCAAGCTGAGGGCAAGTCCCAAATCTGCGTGAAGATTCCGCTCATGAAATTCATCGAAAATGATGAGCCCCACATCCTCTAGTGCCGGGTCAGCCTGGAGCATACGAGTAAGCACTCCTTCTGTAATGACCTCGATGCGAGTTTGCGGCCCTACCTTGGCATCCATTTTGACGCGGTAACCTACTGTTTCTCCTACCTTTTCACCCAGCAAAGCTGCCATGTAGCTGGCGGATGCGCGTGCGGCCAAACGACGCGGTGTCAGCATCAATATTCGCCGTCCTGAAAGCCACGGCTCGTCGATGAGCGCCAGTGGAACTCTGGTCGTTTTTCCTGCGCCAGGTGCGGCGACGAGGACGGCGCTTGTTTGTTCCTGTAGTACTGCCTTTACTTGCGGTAGAACCTCATCGATTGGTAGCTGATTCATTTTTTCACCTCTCGCTTGCGTAACCTGATTTGTTCATCATACACACAATTGACCTCATTCAAAAAGCACTCCAAAAATGACTGAATAATCATTCAATAGTATAATCAATTTGTTGCCCGTAACTAGAAGGAGGTGTGCGATGTGCTCCGCATCCACCAGCATGAGGCTGTCACCTGCGCAGAAGGAATCGTGCAAAAAGCAGGCCGTGATTCTTCGATTTATGTATTTATTACCGATGGAATGATGATCGACACGGGTCCCCAGATTATCGCGGACGACCTGATTCCTTTTCTTCAGGATGCGTCATTTGATTCTGTCGTGCTCACTCACAGTCACGAAGACCATGTAGGAACCGCAGCTTGGATTGAACAGCACACACAGGTACCGATTTACATTCACGAAAACGGTGTAGACACTTGCGCTGCAAAAGCAAGCTATCCCAAATACCGCCAACTCACGTGGGGTATTCGCGAGCCATTCACAGCTTTTCCGATACGAGCTACCTTTCATTCCCGTACCCTTGACTGGAAGGTGCTTTATACACCGGGCCATGCTCACGACCACATCGCCCTCATTCACGAGGGAACAGGACGTTTGTTCTCGGGCGATTTGTTTTTAGGAATCAAGACAAAAGTGATTTTGCGGGAAGAATCCATCCCGCTTCAGATTGAATCCATCCGTCTAGTTCTTTCCCAAGACTTCGGTGCCATGTATTGCGCCCATGCTGGATACATCGCAGATGGACCCGCTGTATTGCAACAAAAGCTGGACTATCTGGAAAATTTGTCGGGAGAGATTTGTCATCTCCACTCCCTGGGGCTTGCGGAAAACGAAATCCAAGCACGCCTGTTTACAGCAAATCCGCTGATCGTCGAAATATCCGAAGGGGAGTTTGATTCACTTCATATCGTTCGATCCGTGCTTGCAGACAAGCGAAATGAAGAAAAAAGCTGCTAGGGGTATGTCATTAGAAACTGCATACAATACGAAGAGACCGACTGATTTGTCGGTCTCTATTCTTTATCTATCGGATTGGACATCTGGTCATCGTACATATCGAAAATCACTTTCCCATTAGAGTTTTTCACCGCATAGTTCACCTGATCAGGACGTAACCCTTTTTTGTTCAAAAGCCCCATCAGCCAATCGAGCTGGAGCTGATTCTGCTTTAAATTGTGATGGATGATCTTTCCATCCATGATCAACTCGATGGGAAACCATTGGCGTTTATTATATTTTAGCTTGAGATCCTTACGTGTGACAGGAAGGTACTCCGACTTGCGTAAAACAGACAATTCACCGTTCAGCTCCAGCACTGCGAACTGAACTTCCTCGATGTTGTAAATGTTTCTCTCCCGTAGCTCCTGATTCAGCGTATCGAGCGAAAACTTTAGCTTTCGCATGTTATCTTCCAATATTTTTCCGTTCTGAATAATAATTGTTGGCTGGCCGGAGAACCATTTACGTAAAGAACGGTTTTTAAGTGACAAAATCATTAACAAATAGGCAATCGCACTAAACGTAAGTAATGCCGCAATTAGCTGCCCCATTTTGATTTGGAGGTTAAAAGCGAGGTTCGCCGTAAGCGCTCCCAATGTAATCGCTGCAACAAAATCATGATACGTCATTTGGGCGATTGTCTGCTTGCCCAGTAGCCGTGTAATGATCATCATAATGGTAAAAGCGAGAATTGCTCTTCCGATCGTTTCGATAATCGTGTCCATCATGCACCGCCATATAGTCGATATGTTAGTCTCGCTATAGTTATATCCAGTATTTCACACTCCAAATCAATGGTCTCAGCTGAATACAGACTTTTGCAGAAAAATCTTCTACAATAAATAGTAATCTCATACGTGGCGAGGAGTGAAATCAATGGCGATCAAAAAAGTAGAGCACGTCGGGTTGATGGTAAAAGACCTGGATACTTCCATCGACTTTTATACCAAAGTGATCGGAATGGAGTGCTTGGGCAAGCTGGTGCATACCAATTCTGCCATTACCCTTGCTTTTCTCGGCTTCGCTGGCAGCAAGGAAACCGAGCTCGAATTAGTCCAGGGCTACAACGATTCACTACCCGAAGAAGGCAAGGTCCATCATCTCGCTTTTGCCGCAGACAATCTGGAAGACGAAATCGAGCGTCTCAAGCAGATGGATGTAGCTTTCATTGACGCTGAAATTACGACTTTACCAAACGGCTCACGCTACATATTCTTCAAGGGTCCGGATGGAGAATGGCTGGAGTTGTTCGAGAGCACACGCTAAATTGACTTTTATCATGACAAAGACCATCCAGGCACTCAAGCCCTAGGATGGTCTTGTTCTGTGTAAAACGTTTGTCTCGACGTTTTTCTTAAAAATGGATGTGACCGCTTGCTATTTTATTTATCCACGCTGATAAACGGAGTCGCTCCACCTGTCACGTTTGGCAATTTTCCATCCCATTTGCGGATCGCTTCCAGCTGTGCTTCGATTTGTCTGAGCTGGATCAGCTCCGGCGTTACTTCCTGTTTTTGTAAACGCAATGCTTCTGCCTGTGCTTGTGCTCTCGTAATTTCCTGTTCCTTTTCTATCTTAATCCGCTCCAGGTCCAGCTTGGATTTGAGCGCCTGCTGCTCGGCTACCTGCTTGGATTCGATGGCACGGTTGAATTCATCGCTAAACGTAAACTCGCGAATATTGATTTCATCCAAAATAATGTTATAAGTGGACAGCTTTTCGCGTAACACTTCTTTTACCTTGGCGCTTACTTCAGAACGCTTGGAAATAAGTTCTTCTGCTGTATATTGAGCAGTAACCGCTTTCAACGCTTCTGCGATGGCGGGATCAACAATTCGGCTGTTATATTCCAGGCCAACCTGCTGATACAGTTTGTTTACATTTTCAGCGTTCAGATGGTGGTTAACTGCGATCGTAGTCGATACGGTTTGCAGGTCACGAGAAGCAGAGGTTTGACTCATCTCCGACTTCTGTACTCGCACCTCCATTGGTATTACGGTTTGAATAAACGGAATTTTGAAGTGCATGCCTTCTTGCATTACCTTTGGCTGTACTGCTCCGAGTTGCAACACAATTCCGCTGTGTCCAGCCGATATAATCGTAAAGGATTGACTTCCGATTAGTACCAATACCGCAAGAACCAGGATTGTCGCAATCAGCTTGCCCCCTGTTTGAAAGGGACTCATCTTTACTACATTGTTGTCGCTCATGTTCCGCCTCCCCCTTTATATATCATCATTTATGCATACGCTTCAGAAAACAATTAGTTTCAAAAACTTTCTGTATTCGCAGCAGCTTCTAATAACACCCTTCCCATCCGCTCTGCCTCGAGCCTGCACAGCTCAAACTCGACCTCGCCTGATACATGCGAAATAAGCTGGATGACTTCCTCGCACCCATGGCTGCAAATGAGAAACTGCTCCCATTTTACTTGGGCGCGAGGTACTTTACGTGCATGAAATCCGCTTTGAAATCCTCCGATAGACATTATAGCACCATCCTTTATCCAAAAAACAAATCAAGAATATCACGTGTGGCAGACGGGTCTCGTTTATACATCTCACTGTATCCACACGCGACACAACTAACGACATCAAACCGCTGATACTGTAGGTTGAACATCCTCGACAAAACACCGCCCGTTGCCGACATTTCCGTTATCGTGGCGGAAGTGCAGCCGCATTTTAGGCAGCCTTTTCTGGCATTTGCCTCATCTACGGCGCGCATTGTTTTTCTCGTACAGCTGCATTGGAAGCGATAGTCGAGCGGCTCTTTACAAATGCCGCATATATCCGGCATGGCTATATCCTCCCTTTTTTGGGTTTACAATAAGAAAGCTGAACAGCCACAGATGCAGATAAAGCAGCGACGCCACGACCTCAAAGAGGAAGTCCCCATTTGCAAGTGAGGAAGAGGTAAGAGATTTGCCTCCTGACATAACGAGCATAAACAGCATCATCGCAACCAATCCAGCCAAGCTATACGCAAGCAAGCGAAATACATAATTGACAACAGGGTTAACCCAGCCAATTTTTTCTGTGATAAATTCGATCAGGAGGGACAATGGTACTCCTCCTACCAAATAAACAGGGGCTGCGTAAATCAGATACACCATTACCAAGGAAGCGTATGACCAATGATATGTATTTGCTTGTTGCTCATCTAGCGGCGTGTAATTTAACCAGGCGAGTCCCATACAAAAGATGATCGCTGAAAGTAGCGCGACCACAATTTTGCGAATCATAAACCTTTCCACCTCTCATCCTATTTACCAAACTCCCCCCATAATGATAACCTTTATTTGGCAGTGGGGAAAGAAAACTTCCCCTTGTAGCTTGAAAAAAGCAGTGAAAATATGCGACCTAAACGGGAAAAGGGGCTTTTCAAATGAGCGATCTGAAGTTGATTGATGCGTACAAAAGCAACTTGCAAGCATACTCATTAGAGCAGCTAAGACATATCCCTGAGCGAGGAACCTGGTCTCTTGGTCAAATGTACAGCCACTTGATTCTCGTGGCGCTGGAGTACCTGGACAATGTGGAAGCTTGTGCAGA
Organism: Brevibacillus sp. SIMBA_040; assembly: GCF_046535075.1. Lineage (NCBI taxonomy): Bacteria > Bacillati > Bacillota > Bacilli > Caryophanales > Paenibacillaceae > Brevibacillus > Brevibacillus sp. SIMBA_040. Next base: position 358,853 of record NZ_JAWRXI010000003.1, on the reverse strand, counting down.
AGCCGTATCGGAGCAACCGCTAGGAAAAACGACCGCTGGTGAAAATTTATACGCGAGGGGCGGATTTTTGCCCATTAAAATCAAGCTGCCGGACTTGCCCGAAAATACCCCCAGCAATTCGGAAGAAAAAGAAGACCTATTTGCAGGTCTCGATCTCGTCCAGAAGAGAATGCGGGAATGGGAAGAAAAAGTAGACCTCGTAAATCCAAACCATAAAGCATTACATGAAGGCTTTGGATGGATGAATGCGCGGGAGTGGTACGATCTTGTCGATATGCATTTTCGCCATCATCTGAACCAGAAGCAGGAATTAGAACAGAAACTGAGCTTATAACGTAAAAAAACCGCGGGATATGGCCTCCGCGGTTTTCATGATAAATTCTGGATTAACGTCAGCTTTTTACAGGTACATTGTTATCTATCGAAGCCGTACTGCTTACAGGAACGACTTTGGCTAACCGCTGAACGAGGACAAATCCGATCAGCATAAAGACGACAATCATCCCTACGACTCCGCTCCAGCCAAAGGAGGACCAGAAGACGCCCCCCATCGTTCCTCCAATACTTGAGCCTGCATAGTAAAAGAACAAATAGAGTGAGGATGCCTGTGCTTTGTCGTGCAGCGCGCGACGCCCTACCCAGCCGCTCGCGATGGAATGGCTACCGAAAAAGCCAAATGTGAGGATCGGCAGTCCGAGTATTTTGATCCACAGCCATTCATCCAATGTCAGACAAGCCCCGATGAGCGTCAACAAAAGAGAAATCATCAGCACTTTTTGCCGCCCGTATTTATCCGCCATTTTTGCCATCCAAACAGAGCTGAACATCCCTACCAAAAACACGATGAAAATCCAGCCGACTAGTGTCTGGGAAAGCGAATAAGGCTCCCTCGTCAGCACATAGCCCATGTAGTTATACATTGCGACATTGCTCCCTAAAATAAGAAAGCCGATTCCGAACAGGCATAGGAGCCCAGGGTCCTTCAAATGACTGCCCATCGATGCCATCAGCTTTTTAAATTCAGGTGTACGCGCATGAAAATTTTGTGATTTTGGCAAGCAAATCCAGAAAATGAGACTTGCCACCAAGCTGATAAAGCTGATTGAGCCCATCGCCACATGCCAGTTGAACAGATCAGTCAGCGTTCCCGATATGATGCGTCCGCAGACCGCCCCAAGTGAATTTCCGCTTATGTAGAGCCCCATCGCGACACCAAGGCTTCTGGGCTCCATTTCCTCTCCCAAATATGCCATGGCAATAGACGGCAGGCCCCCTAAAGCAATTCCCTGAATGATGCGAAATAGTAATAATGATTCAAAAGTCGAGCTAAAAGCAGTCAAAATCGATAAAACGGATGCCACGAGCATGGAGCTTATCATGACAGGTTTTCGTCCCCACACCTCTGACATGGTCCCAAATAGCAGCATGCTGATCGCAAGTGAGATCGTCGTCATGGACAGTGACAGGCTTGCCATCGTAGGGGAGATGTGAAATTCTTTGGTGAATTCGGGCATGAGCGGCTGCGTGCTGTACAAAATCGCAAACGTATTAAACCCTGCTGCAAAAAAGGCTAGATTGGACTTCCGAAAAGCAATAGTTCCTTGCTCGATGTAGCCCATGATGATGAACCTCCCTGAATCCTTTCCGTCTCACCGTTATACTATCACCCCCAATTCATAATGTATAATTTATTGTAATCATGATTTTCATGCATACAGGTAATGATTTATATACAGCTTTTTTGATACAGTCTGGAGGGTTGCTTGATGGAATGGCAGCAGCTTGAATACTTTCAAACCTTGGCACGGATTCAACACGTCACTCGTGCCGCCGAACATATGTCGCTGTCTCAGCCAGCACTCAGTCGATCTATCGCTCGGCTAGAAGAGGAGCTGGGTGTTCAATTGTTTGAGCGGCAAGGCAGAAACATCATACTGAATCGCTATGGTCAGCTTTTTTTGAAGCGGGTTAATCGCATTCTCAAGGAGTTTAACGACGGGAAGCAAGAGCTGCATGATTTGGTGCATCCTGAGCATGGCGAGGTTGCCTTGGGCTTTCTGCACACTTTAGGAACCAATCTGATTCCTGATTTGATCGGGGCCTTTCGCCTGCTCTCCCCTTCCATCAGCTTCACGCTTATACAAAATCACAGCTATTCGCTGCTAGAGCATTTGAGTGCCGGTGAGCTCGACCTCTGCCTGCTTGCAGAGCCTACTGAAACCAAACTGCCGATCCACTGGACACCGCTGTGGACCGAGGAGCTTTTTGCGGTAGTCCCGCTCGGTCATCCATTGGCTGTTCGGGAAAGTATTTTGCTTCAGGAAATCGCAAGCGAGTCTTTTATCTTTTTGAAAAAGGGCTATGCTCTGCGGCGTACAACCGATCAGTTGTTCCAGCAAATCGGGGTCACTCCGCAAATTACGTTTGAAGGTGAGGAGGCGGCTACGGTTTCGGGGCTTGTCGCAGCAGGTCTTGGGGTATCGCTTTTGCCTGACCTGCACGGGATTAATATGAGCAAAATTGCACAAATCCGCATTCGTGAGCCCAAATGTCAGCGGGTGATTGGGATGGCTCTCGTGCAGGGAGGGTATCTTTCTCCGGCGGCTAGACGGTTCAAGGAGTTTGTATTGAACCATTTTTCGGATTCGCGGTACGGTAATTCGAGCTGTGGTGGAGGAGAGAAAAACGGAGAAAATGCTCCAGGTTCTTGGGTCACTCGCCTGGAGGATTGACTGTCCGGCTACATGGAAAAAAGCGAAACCCGCGTCCAAAGTGGTGGGCTCAGGATGCTTCACAGGGGTGGACGCTAAAAGCTTGTTTCGATTTTTTTCATTCCACCTGAGCTGTGCCCCAAAGACCTTCGCTTTTTCTCCGTTTTCCTCTCACTAGCGTTGTGATTTATCCGAAAGTCATTCAAACAAATAGGGGAACCACTCTTCGTGGCTCCCCTTTGTTCAACATTATATGCTTCACTTTTTTACCCCACCTGGTTGATCTACAGATCTGAGAGTGCGGCGGAAGGCTACTTCGTATGAAACCCGGCAACAATCGATTTCAAGTGCTCTGCTCGGGCACGAATCGTCTGTGCCATCTGGCTGACCTGCTGGGAGGCGGTGAGCTGCTCTGTTGCATGCGTGACAACCTCCTGGCTATGGGTCGATACGGTTTGTGCAGCGGAGGTGAGCTGCTGCACGGAAGCAGAGGTTTCCTGTGCACCGGCGCTTACCTGCAAGGAGGTGGCCGATATTTCCTGCAGCTGTGCGGTCACCTCTTCGATCAAGATCATGATTCGTTCAAAGGCTTGTCCCGTTTGATTGGCTGAGTCTAGTCCAGATTCTACCCCAAGCACCATACCCTCCATCGCACTGACGGCATTTTGCGAGCCGCTCTTGATCTCCGCTATCAATTGTTCGATCTGGGCAGCGGAATGCTGCGATTCCTCGGACAGCTTTCTTACTTCGTCAGCGACCACGGCAAATCCGCGTCCATGCTCGTTTGCACGTGCTGCCTCAATCGCTGCATTGAGCGCAAGCAACGAGGTTTGCTTGGATATTCCCGAAATGACGTTCAGGGCATGGACGATCTGCTGTGATTTCTCTCCCAGGTCTCGTATCGTGACAGCTGTTTCTTTTACCCTTTCATCCATAAACCGGATTTGCTCCACAACAGCTCGCAGCAAGCCATCCCCTTGCTGGGCTTTTCCTGTCATCACGGAGGACGCATCTGCGATTGCTGTCGTCCTGTCCGCAATTACCTGCACGCCCGTACTCACCTGCACGACAACAGCCGCCACCTCCTCTGTGCTGCAAAGCTGCTCTGCCGTCAAGGCCGAGACTTCATGCATCGAGGTCCTGGCTCCTGTCGATGCTGCATGGGACTGCGTAGCACTTTGCTGCAAGTGCTCAGCTGATTGAAGCAGCTCGTCGACACTCTCCTGTGTTGTATGGACGATCTCCTGTACCTTTTCGATAAACAGATTAAAAGAAGTGATGAGCGTACCGATCTCTCCGGATGCCTTCACCTGAATACGCTCGGACAAGTCCGACTCACCAGTCGCTGTTTTCTCGGCGAATGCGGTAATCCACTTGGTTACCTTTAGCACAGGCTGTGAAACGGTGCGGGTAATCCCGATTCCAAAGAGTACGGACAGCAACCCCGCTCCTATGAGAATCGCAATCATGATCTTGTTCGCATCCCCGCCGTTCTCTGCTGTTTGGCGATAGTTCTCGAATGCCTCAGTTTCCTTAACTGTCATCAGCTCCTGGAAGCCGTTGTTGATTTTCTGCAGCAAGGGCGATAGCGCTTGATACTGACTCGCTGCAGCACTTCCCTCCTGATGAAGCACCAGCTGAATCAGCTCGGAGCGCTTTGCCTGGTATTCCTTCAGCATGACCATTAGCTCATCCAGCTTTTGCTTTTCAGCGGGCTCCTTCACCTTCTCGGCGAACGAAGCAATCAGCTGGTTATTTTCACTGATCAGCGCCATCATCTGTCCGATAATGGAATTATGCTTGGCAGTGTCCGTTTCCAGTGTCAATTGATAGAAATGGGTTTCCAGCGTGCGCAGATTGGTTCGTACCTTGCCAATTTCCAGAATCGGCACCAGATTGTCTTCATGCACGTGATGCATACTGTCATTTGCCTTGTCCAAATAGTAAAAGCCGGAGAACCAAATTCCCGTCATCGTGATCAGCAAGATGGCCAGCATGATCATGATTCGTGGAAAAATCCGCAATTGATAGAGCCTCTTCACAATTTTTCCTCCTGATGTATGACTAAAAAAGTGAGCGAAAAAAACGGATGGGGAGCAATCTCCCCCATCCGCTGTTAGCACAAGAAGTCTTTAGCTGTTCACGATGACTGTACTGTTACTCGAACCGATGCGAGAAGCGCCCGCTTCGATCATGTTTTGCGCCGTTATCAAATCACGAACACCACCCGAGGCTTTCACGCCCAAGCGATCTCCCACTACTTCTCTCATCAGAGCGACATCCTCAGCAGTAGCTCCTCCGGTAGAAAAGCCAGTAGAGGTTTTGACGTAGTGTGCCCCTGCCTTCTCAGACAATTGGCATGCGAGAATCTTCTCTTCTCGAGTCAAAAGGCACGCCTCGATGATCACCTTTACCAGCTGCCCCTCTGCCGCTTCCACCACCGCACGGATTTCATCCTCCACAAGCTTGGCGTCTCCTGCTTTTAGAGCGCCGATGTTGATGACCATATCGATCTCCTGTGCACCCCCACGGATAGCCTGCTTGGTTTCCTCCACTTTTAGTGCTGTGGTGTTTGCGCCCAGCGGGAAGCCCACGACCGTGCACACTTTTACTTCTGTATCCTTGAGCATAGAGCTAGCCAGCTCAACAAATGCAGGGTTGATGCAAACCGATGCAAAACTGTACTCGCGCGCTTCTACGCACAGCTTCATAACTTGTTCTTTTGTTGCCTCTGGTTTCAAAAGGGTATGGTCAATGTAGCTTGCAATCATCGTTGTAGCCTCCTTATTTCATTTGGGCAAATACGTCTTTTTCGTTGTACACATCTTTTGCATTGGAAGCATCGATCAAGCCAGTGCCGCCATCCACGTATTCTGGAACCTGTTCGCCTTTTGCTACTTTGAGTGCTGTATCTACTACGATGGAGCCAAGCTTGGTAGGATCATTGAACACCGTTGCGCTGTATTTTCCATCCACGATCGCTTTTACCGCTTCAGACAGGCCGTCGATACCTACGATTTTTACTTTGTCGAGCATTTTGGCTTGCTCCAGAACCTGAAGGGCGCCAAGTGCCATGTCATCGTTGTGCGCATAGACCAGGTTTACATCCGGGTTTGCTTGCAAAAGGTCCTGGAATGCTTTTACAGCTTTGGCGCGAACGTAGTCTGCGTATGGACCTTCCACGATTTTCACACCAGATTCCTTGCCTACGATCTCATGAAAGCCATCATGTCGATCCATCATTACTTTACCGCCCGCGTCACCTTGCAGCTCGATGACTTTCCCTGTTGCTTTACCTTCTCCACCGAGGATAGCAACGGCTTGTTTACCTGCGATACGGCCCATTTCCTTGTTGTCACGTCCTACGAATGCTGCTACTTTTTCCTCGGTTGGACGGTCGACAGTAACTACCTGGATGTTTGCCTGCTTCGCTGCGTTCAGCGCTGGTACTACGGCTGTCGGGTTGGTTGGGTTCAGGATCAGCACGTCAATTCCTTTGGTGATGAGATCCTGCACATCAGCGTTTTGCTTCTCGATGTCGTTTTGTGCATCCATGACAACCAATTCTGCGCCTTGCTTCTGAGCCTCTGCCTTCGCGCCATCAACTAATGCTGTGTAAAACGGTGATTCAGATGTTACCTGAGAGAAGCCAATAACGATTTTTTTGTCTCCCCCACCAGCATTTGCGCCTCCACCCTCAGTTGTAGGCTGTTGAGAGGAGCAGCCAGCAAATACAAGGCTAGTTAACAGTGCTGAAACAACGAACAGTTTGTTTCCCTTCTTCATATAAAATCCCCCTTACTATTTTTTAGAGAATTTGAAACCTAGTTCAGGTGTTACCCATTCTTGCTTTGCTTGGAGATAACAAAGCGGTTGAGCACCAGCGCCAGAACGATAATGACGCCCATGAAAATGGATTGATAGTAAGAGGACAGCCCCAGCAGGTTGAAAATATTCGTGATGATGCTCATCAACAAAACTCCAACGAAGGTTCCTCCTACGCTGCCCACGCCTCCAAACAGGCTCGTCCCTCCAAGAACAACGGCTGCAATCGCATCAAGCTCGATGCTCTTACCTGCGGTTGGCTGCCCTACAGTGAGCCAGGAGGCAAGAACAATTCCCGCCAAGGCAGAAAGGGCACCGCAGATGATGTACGTATAGGTGATATATCTGTTCACATTGATACCTGACAAATGCGCGGACTGCGGGTTGCCGCCAATGGCATAGAGCTTTCGTCCAAATGTCGTGTAGCGCAGAACCAGCACCGCCAGAATCGTGAGAACAATCCAGATAATTCCCGAGACCGGAATGCGGTCAAACAGATTTGCCCCGAAAAAGCGAATCGATTCAGGCAGGTTGTAAACAGGCTTTCCGTCTGTAAAGAGCAGAGCCAGACCGCGTGCCGCTACCATCATGGCCATCGTGGCGATAAAAGCTGGTACCTTGAGTTTGGTTGTCACCATGCCATTGATTAATCCCATAGCAGCACCAGCGATAATTCCAAGCACAATGGCTCCAAAAACCCCCACATACGGGATAGAGAGTGCCATAACCATACCCGCCAAAGCGAGAACCGAACCGACTGACAAGTCAATACCGGCAACGATGATGACAAACGTCATTCCAATACTGATGATTCCGACCACAGCGGATTGCTGCAGCAAGTTCAAGAAGTTTTGAACGGTAAAAAATTTAGGCGACAGCGCAGAGCCGATCGCGATGAAAACAACCAGCAAGAAAAAAAGATTGTACTTGCGCAAAAACTTTCCAAACTCAAATGAGGGCGCTTTCTTTTTCACGTTGCTGACTTCCTTTACGTGTTCCATAACGTTGTCCCCCCTGTCACTGCAGATTTTAGAATCTCTTCCTTCTGACTTAGCGGATCAAGGAACTCCCCGACGATGCTGCCACGGAACATGACGAGAATGCGATTGCATATTTCCTGCAGCTCATTGATCTCTGACGATGCGACGATGACACTTGCTCCATCCGCCACAAGCCGCTGAATAATCTTGTAAATTTCTTGCTTGGCTCCGATATCTACGCCTTGGGTCGGTTCATCAAACAAGATGATTTGGGACTGGCGGATCAGCCATTTGGAGATGATGACCTTTTGCTGATTTCCTCCACTCAAATTGCCCATCAGGGTCGCCGCATCCGGGGTTTTCACGTTTAACTCGCGAATTTTGTCCGCAATCTCGCTGCGAATACGTCCTGGACTAATGATCCCACCGCTGGCAAAACGGTCGTAGGCTGGTAAAACAGCATTTTCCTCAACAGAAAGACCGAGAATTGCCCCTTCTGTCTTGCGATTTTCCGGCACTAGTCCCATACCCAAGCGAATCGCTTTGCTCGGACTATCGATCTTCACCTGATTGCCTTCGAGATAGATAACTCCGGAGGACAAGGGATCGACTCCGTACAAAGCCTTCAGCAGCTCTGTCCGCCCCGCACCAACCAGCCCGTACAAGCCGAGGATCTCTCCCTTTCCAAGCGAAAAGGAAGCATTCGAAATTTGCCGGGTTTGCAGTGACTCGGCTCTCAGCAGCTCCGGGAAGTGAAGCTGCTCTCTGCTGCGCTCCTGCTTTTCCATTTTGTAGCCAATGATCAGCTCCGTCAGGCTCGTCTGATCCAGCTCGCCAAGCTCTCGGGTCGCGACCCATTTGCCATCGCGCAATACCGTCACTCTGTCCCCGATCGCGAACAATTCCTCCAGCTTGTGCGAAATATAGATGATCGTGATCCCTTGCTTGATCAGCTCTTCGATAATGGTAAAGAGCGTGCGGATCTCGTTTTCTGACAATGTTGTGGATGGCTCATCCATAATGATGACTTTGGCATTGCTCTCCAGCGCCTTGGCCAGCTCTACAATCTGCTTATGACCCATACTAAGCTCTGACACTGGCGTATCGACATCAATGGCAATTCCCAGACGATTAATCAGCTCCTGCGCCTGTTTGCGCAAGCGCTTCCATGAAACAAAGCCAAATCGCGGCTGTGCGTACGAACCCAAATAGATGTTTTCTGCCACGGTCAAATGCTCGACCAATGACAGCTCCTGGTGAATGGTAATCACACCGAGCTGTTTACTATCTGCCGGGCTAGAGATTTGAATCTTCTCCCCTTGCAGATAAATCTCTCCCTCGTCCTTTGGATAGACGCCGGCAAGAATTTTCATCAGTGTGGATTTTCCTGCCCCGTTGGCGCCGATCAAGCAGTGAACTTCCCCCTTATTTACAGAGAAATTCACGTTTTGCAGCGCTTTTACACCGGGAAATGACTTGGAAATATTCTGCATCTTGAGTATCTCGCTCATCACATCTTAAGTCCCCTTTCTCAGGTGGCGCCAAGCTCCTTCATGATGGGAAAGAGTGCTTTATGCAAATCCAAATAGGCGGCAAAATATCGATTGTACTGCTCGTGGGCATCCTGCTGCGGCGTATAGATATGCGCTTTTTCCGCATTGGTCCTCGCAGCATCAGCAAGGCTCGGGTAATGCCCCAATCCATACGCTGCCAGAATCGCCGCCCCTTTGCTGCCTGCTTCGGTCTCCTCCAGCGTCTCAATGACGAGTCCGGTCACATCGCTTAAAATTTGCATCCACAGCGCATTTTTCGTACCGCCTCCACACGCAATGATTCGTGTGATCGGCACATTGGAATCTGCAAACGTTGAGATGATATTCCGTGTACCGTAGGCTGTCGCTTCCAGAATCGCACGGAAAATATGAAAGCGTGTGTGCGCCAAGGTGAAGCCAACCATAGAGCCAGTCGCATGCGGATTTCGGTAAGGGGTACGATTTCCTTGCCAGCTATCCATCATGACCAGCCCATCGCTACCAGGAGCAATTTTCTCTGCTTCCGCAACGACTTCTTCATATACAGCTCCCAGCTCTTCAGCCGGAACATGCGGGTAAAACTGCTGCAAAAACCAGGTCGTCAAGGAACCGCAGGAGAGCTGTCCGCCCTCGATCAACCATTTATCAGGAAGGATGGCATTTTCATATGGCCCCCATAGCCCTTCGTGAAAGACTGGTTCTTCTGTATGAACCAAATGGACAAAGCTCGTTCCCATTACCAGGCTCATGATCCCGGGTTCGACTGCACCGGCACCCAGCATGCCAATATGGGCATCAATCCCGCCCTGAAAAACGGGAATTCCTGCTGTGAGGCCAAGCTCGGCTGCTGCTTGCTCGGTTATTTCGCCTACCTGACTGCCGACCGGAATGACTTCGTCTGGCCATAGCTCATGATAGTCAGGAAGACCGATCGCTTCATAAAAGGCTGGAGAAAAGCCTTCGCCTCCCAGGTAGTTCCATTTGCAAACGGCATTGCACTGAGACGCTACCCACCGACTCGTCAGTCTGAAATTCATCCAGTCCAGCTGCTCCACCACTTTTGTCCCAGGGGTCAAAAAGCCGTTTTCCTTTAGATACAGCGCTTTGGCGACCATCCATTCTTCTGATACCTTGCCACCTGAATACCGCAGAACCTCTTTTACGATCGGGGCCGGGTTTTCATTGATGGCGATTGTTTGGGAAACAGCTCGTTTATCCATCCACATGAGAGCTGGTGTTTGCGGTACACCCGCCTCATCCGTTACTAGCACTGTAGACGATGTCGCGCATACTCCGATCCCCTCGATGCGGGATAGTGAAACAGATTTCGCCGCTTCTGCCAGCACCCGTTCCAAAGCTTGCCACCAATGCTCGGGCTGCTGCTCAGCTCTTCCTGTGAGAGGAAAAGCGGTCGGATAAGAGCTCTCCCCTCGCCAGACGAGTTTTCCTTCTCGTGTATACATGCTGACCTTCAGTGCTTGTGTACCAAAGTCAAAGCCAGCTACGATGCTATGATTATCAGTCATGTTTTCTCCCCCTTTGCTTAATTGGGCAGAAACATTATTTTATTGAAGATCAGCTCTTTATTCTTAATCTTTTGAAACACCTCAGGAGCTTGATCGAGCTGGTAGCGATGCGAGATCAACGGCTCTGCCTTCAGCTTTCCTTCCGCCATCAACTCAGCTGTATACGACCACTCGCGACCTGGGAACGGATTGGAAAACGAGTTCCAGGAACCGAACAAAGCCAGCTCGTAACGCAGAACGTTGTTCATCGCTTCTTTACTCAAGGTCAGCTCACTATTGGAAATGCCCAGGAATACGATGCGTCCTTGCTTGGCTGCTGAACTTACGGCTTGATTTTGCGCAATAGGCGATCCCGATGTATCCAGAATGAAGTCTGCCCCGCCTGTTTGAGCTGCGATTTCGCTAGCCGGATCGACTTTCAAGGAATTCACCACAATGTCTGCACCGAGTTCCTTTGCCAGCTCCAGCTTTTCATCGTGAATGTCCACTGCAATTACCTGCTTTGCCCCAAGCACTTTGGCAAACTGAATTGCGAACAGCCCGATCGCTCCAAGACCAAAGACCGCTACTGTATCGCCTTCTTTGCAGTTTCCGCGCCACAAGCCGTGAATCGCATTGGCTGCCGGATCGATCATGGCTCCGGATTCGTAGGAAACCGAATCGCCGAGGCGCACCAGATTTTCTTGCGTTACCTTGATGTAATGAGCCATGGCGCCATCTGTTCGCGAGCCGTAGTAATTGTAGTCCTCGCATAGTGAATAGTCGCCTTGTCTGCAATATTTGCACTCATTGCAAGGGATCAAGGGAGCTACGGAGACACGATCTCCTACTTGCCATCCTGTTACCTCTGAACCACACTTGGTGATCTGTCCTGCAAACTCATGTCCAAGCGTCAAGCCTTGGTAATAAGCACCTTTATACAACGCGCGTGGAATGTCTGATCCGCATACGCCAACCGCTTTTACCTCTACCAGTACTTCACGTGCTCCGATTTCCGGGACGTCAATCTCTTCTACTTGCAAATTTCCAGGCTCATACAGTTTAACCGCTTTCATTTTTGCTGCACCTCCGCTGTTTGCACAAGATCATGCTGTTTGATTAATTCTCTAGCCGTAGTTTCATCGGTAAACAATGTATTGAAGTATTTGCCTCGCACTGCGCCAAGCACAGCCGGAACCTTTTCCTCTCCGCAAGCGATGGCAATCGTATGCTTTTTACGGCGCAGATCCTCCAGCTGTAAGCCGATAGTCCGATCGTTGAGCTGCTCGTCACTTATCGTTCCGTCTATGGAATAAAAACGGGAGCAAATATCTCCGACTGCCCCTTTTTGCAGCAGCTTGTCGTATTCGTCCTGTTTAAAGTATCCCGCCAGATTCAGCACAGACTCATAAGAGGTACGACCGATTCCAAATACCGCAATATTCGCTTCACGCCCGACCGCCATGATGTCACGGATGCTTGAGTCACTCAAAAGAGCAGACGCAATTTCACGTGAATCCAAAATGGTCGGTACAGACAAGGCATGCGGCTGCGCTTCAAATGCTTTTGCAAACTGATCAAGAATGTTTGTCGCACCTGTCGAGAAAGCAGTCGTGCTGACTCCACCGTTCAACTGCACCACACGAACATTCTTGCGCTTCACGGATAGCAGCTGTTTAGCTGCATACGTGAGACTGTTCCCCCAGGAAATGCCGATCGTATCACCGTCCGATACGAGCTCGTTTAAGTAATCGCTGAGTAGCTTGCCCACATCTGTCAGGATAAAGGAGGGCTCGGGAATAATGACTGGAGCGACACAAACCTTCATGAGCCCGAATCGTTTTTTCAATTCGTCTTCCAGATCATCAACTGACTCCAGCGGATATTGGATCGTAAAGGTGATAATCCCTTCCTGAATCGCCGCATCCAAAATACGGCTGACGGTTGGACGCGATATATTTTCCAGCACCGCAATTTCTTGTTGGGTCATCCCTTTTTCGTAGTAGAGCTTGGCTACCCGAATCATTTCTCTTTGGGAGTACATCATGCCCCTCCTTTCGTGAAATTTTGTTCACGACCTTGCACTTTGTTTCATTTCACACCTTGATTATAGCCAGTAGGTATACGTCGCGCTACAGAATTTTACTAATCGTTAAAATATTGCACAAAATTTCAATTTTGCCTATGAGCAACTTTTTGATTTTACTCGCTTTGGACATTTTGTAGAGATTGGTTTACATGCGAAAAAGACCCTTTAGCAAACAAGGGTCACGTCTCGCAGCCGTCTTATTTCTTCTAATGCGTCACAAGCTGCTCGACCATCAGATCCAGCTGTCCTTCGATTGCAATCGGATCATAGTAATACATTTGATCAAAAGTCATGTTGTATACATGATTGTTTTTGACAGCAGGCAGGTTTTGATAGATGGAGGATTGGAAGAACTTGTCCATATCTTCCTTTCCTGTCTCATAGGTCGTTACAAACATGTGGTCAGCAGCGAACTCGGGCAATACTTCAAGTGAAACCAACTTAGGCGGAGTATTTGCATCTACTACCTCTTTGACAGCAGTAGGTGGCGTCAGCTTGAGTGCATTGTAGATGACTTGACCTCCGCGGCCCCAGTTTTCCCCCAGCACGTAAAATTCCTGCGAACGCAGCTCATAGATGCCGACTGTTTCTCCCTCTTTGACGACCTCTTTTACTTTGTCACGCGCATTTGCGGATTTCTCATCAAACTGCTTGATCCACGCCTCGGCAGCTTCCTGCTTGCCTAACAGCTCGCCAAATGCCCGCATATCTACATGGACATCGTCATTGTATGTACCGTACGGAATCAAAACAGTGGAAGCAATTTTGGATACCTGCTCATACAGCTCCTCATCGGAGATAATAATCAGATCAGGATTTAAAGCGGTTATTTTCTCCAAAGAAATAGGATCGCCGATTTCCTCGATTTCAGCCAATTGCTCCTTGGTGAGGAAAGGGTTTTTCAACTCATACGGATGAATCCCGACAGGCTTGGCCCCGACAGCCAGCAGCTCGCCCAAATACAGGTCTGAAACAATTCGTTTCGGCGTGGCGGGAATTTGGATTTCTTTGCCGTTTACCATCTTGTAGGTTCTCATTCCCCCGGCTTCGCTTGTTTCTTGTGCTGTTTTTGTTTCTGTCCCGGCAGTTGCTTGTACAGACGACTCTGGCACATTACTCCCGCAGCCCGCCATCAAGGACGCGAGTAGGAGCAGCGTAGTCGTAAAGGAGAGGAATTTGGATCTTGTTCGCATGATGCCCTCCAAATGATATTGATAATTATTATCATTTGTCATTTTATCAAGAAGACTCTGCTGTGTCCACCACTGAATCGAAAGCAAAGGTACCAGCGATATACGGGATACTCCATGAACAGCTTTGACTCTGACTCATGATCGTCCCCCACGACAAACCAATCGCGAAATATACTACATAGTACATACTCGCAAACTAGGAGGTCTCTATGAAAGGCGTGCACCTGCTTGACATCGAATTTGAACAAAACGGTCAAAAACAAATCATCTATCCAGTCCTGCTTCACGACGATAACCATACGATTTTGATCGACTGCGGCTACCTGGATTTTCTCCCTCTCTTGGAAAAGGCAGCGCAGAAGCATGGCATTCGTCTCGAATCGCTGACAGCCGTGATCGTTACGCATCACGACATGGACCATATCGGATCGCTGGCTGCATTAAAGCGCACATATCCTCAGATCGAAATCATTGCGTATGAGTCGGAGGTTCCTTACCTAGCCGGAACTAAAAAATCACTTCGCATCGAGCAGGCAGAAGCAACACTGGATGACCTCTCCCCTGAGGAAAAACCGCATGCGGAAGCATTCATCCGCTTCCTGCATTCGATCGAGCCTGCCCACGTCGACAGGACTGTGACTCATCAAGAACGGCTGCCTTGGTGTGGCGGGATCGAGATCATCCATACGCCGGGTCATATGCCTGGCCATATCTCCCTGTATCTTCCTGCAAGCAAAACCTTGATCACAGGTGATGCGGTCGTCGCTTCTTCTGGTAAACTGGAAATTGCCAACCCCCAATTTACGATGGACATGGAAGCAGCCATCCGTTCTGTCCGACTTTTGCTCGAATACGACACCCGGCAGCTCATCTGCTATCACGGCGGCTTGTTTGCAGGTGACGCCACACAAGCGCTGCATCAGCTTATTCAAGCACATACGACAAATGATGCATCTAAAAAATAAGGAAGGAAGAAAGAAATCGGCTACCCAATGAGGTAGCCGTCCCTTTTATTCCGAAGCCATTTGGATATTTTTAAACTGGTTAGAAAACAGCTGGTAGTAGAAGCCTTGCAGCTGCATCAGCGAATCATGGCTCCCTTTTTCGATGAGTTCACCGCGGTCTACCACCATAATCGTATCAGCATCTCTGATCGTATTCAGCCTGTGGGCGATGACAAAGCTCGTGCGTCCTTGCATGATGCCAAGCAAAGCATCCTGGATGTGCAGCTCCGTCCGCGTGTCAATACTGCTGGTCGCCTCATCTAAAATCAAAAGAGACGGCTTGGCGAGAATCACGCGGGCAATCGCCAAAAGCTGCCGCTGCCCCTGACTCAGATTGCCTCCATTTTCCGTCAGAAGCGTGTCGTAGTGCTTTGGTAATCGCTTGATAAATACATCTGCATTGGCTAATGCCGCTGCCGCCTCGATTTCGGCGTCTGTCGCATCTGGCTTGCCGTATTTAATATTTTCCTTGATCGTTCCAGAAAACAGGTACGTATCCTGCAAAACAAAGCCAAAGCTTTTGCGCAAGCTGTCTCGGGTGTACTCCCGAATATCTTTTCCATCCAAATAAATGCTGCCGCTCGTCACATCATAAAACCGCGTCAGCAGATTTACGACCGTCGTTTTGCCTGCCCCTGTCGGACCCACCAGCGCGGTAATGCTGCCCGCATCTGATTCAAAGCTGACATTTTTCAAAATCAACTGATCGGGGCGATAGCCAAAGCTGACATTGTCAAAGACGACATGTCCCTTGGGCTGTTCGAGCAAGGCGGCATCTGGCGCGTCATCCGGCTCCTCCCGTTCATCCAGCACCTCAAATACACGCTCAGCCCCGGCAACACCGGATTGAAGAACGTTGAAAATACTCGCCAAATCATTCAGCGGACGGACAAACTGTCTGGAGTAGCTGAGAAAGCTGGCAATGACACCGACTGTGATGAGACCTTTGACCGCGAGCACGCCTCCAACGATGGCTACCATCGCAAAGCCGAGGTTATTGATCACGTTCAGGATTGGCATCAGAAAGCCTGACCAGATTTGCGCCTTCATCCCGATCTTGCACAGCCGATCATTGATCTCGTCAAAATCCTCGATCGCTTTTTGCTCATGGTTAAATGCCTTCACAACCTGAATCCCGGAGATCGTCTCCTCGATGTGACCATTGAGCTTGCCCAGCTCCACCTGCTGATTTTTGAACAGCACGCTCGTTCTTTTCGCGATTGAGCGGGTCAGCAAAAATACGAGTGGAACCGTGATTAAGCATGCGAGCGTCAAAATCGGGGACAGAACAAGCATCATCACCAAGGAGCCAGTGAGAACAATCGCTCCAGACATAAGCTGAGTCGTTGATTGCGAGATGGAATTGCTGACGTTGTCGATATCATTGGTGAGACGGCTCATCAGCTCTCCATGTGTACGCGAGTCAAAAAAGGCGACGGGAAGCTTTTGCAGCTTTTCAAACAGCGCCTGCCTCATACTCGTTACGACTCGCTGAGAGATACCCGCAATCACCCAGCCTTGCAAAAAAGTCAGAGCCCCATCGAGGACGTATGAGCTGAGCAGGGCCAGAATGATGATCGATAAATAACTGTAGGTTTCTGCTCCTCCAGCCATCGCGTCAATCGCTTTTCCGATCAGGTATGGGGCAGAGAGCATCAGCAGGGAGTCAACGAACACGATAACAAAGACGAATGGCAAAAGCCTTTTTTCCTGACCAAATGCTTGCCAGAGTCTTTTGACCGTACCTAAAAAGTTTTTCGGCTTGCTTACAGGTCCTCGCCCTGCACCGTGCCTGAAGCTGCGTCCAGGCTGTGTCGGAAAAACAGGCTGTTCCTTATGCTGTGCCATCCTACTTCACCTCCCTGCCGATTTGCGATTGAAAGATTTCCTGGTATACCTTGCAGCCGACGAGCAATGATTCATGTGTCCCAATATCGACGACCGCTCCGTTATCGAGCACGATGATCTTGTCTGCATCCATGACGGACGTGATCCGCTGCGCAATCAGGATGCAGGTGAGACCTCTCGCATAGGTTTTGAGTGCTTCCTTTATTTTGCCTTCCGTCGCAACATCGACAGCACTCGTGCTGTCGTCGAAGATGAGAATCTGTGGTTTTTTCACCAATGCCCTCGCGATGGAGATGCGCTGCTTTTGTCCGCCGGAGAAGTTGATTCCGCCCTGTCCTACACGGGTTTCATAGCCCTCGGGAGTCGTGGAAATAAACTCATGGGCTTGCGCCATCATGGCCGCTTGTTCCACTTCTTCCATCGTCGCATCCTCTTTACCCCAGCGAATATTTTCGAGGACGGTTCCGGTAAACAGCGTCGTTTTTTGGGGGACGACGGACATTTTCTCGCGGAGCTTTTTCGGGTCCAGCTCGCGGATATCCTGCCCGTCCACGCGGATAGTCCCCTCTGTCACATCATAAAAACGGGGAATGAGCCCGACAAGACTGCTTTTTCCTGATCCCGTCGAACCGATGATGCCCACCGTCTCCCCTGGCAGGCAGGTGAATGATATTTGCCTCAGGACCGGCTCGCCCTCTTTGCCTTCATACGAAAAGCTAACGTTTTCAAAATCGATGCGACCAGAATCCCCTGCCTGTTCTTTCAGCTGCTCCTGCTTCCAGGTCATCTGATTTTCTTCGGCGAAGACCTCCCCGATCCGACCAGAGGATGCTTTGGCGCGTACAAACATGTTGAATACCATCGAAATCAGCATGAGGGAAAACAAAATCTGCGTCATGTAGTTCGTAAACGCAATGATATGCCCGACCTGGATGCTGCCCTGCTCCACACCGAGACCGCCCAGCCAAAGAACTGCCACAATCCCGAGATTGACTGTCAGCATGATGGCCGGACTGAAAATGGACATGACGCGAGTAGCGGAAACCGATTTCTTTTGCAGCTCTTGGTTGGCACCAGTAAATTTGCCGATCTCAAAATCAAAGCGGTTGAATGCCTTCACGACGCGCACACCTGACAAATACTCGCGCATCGTCCCGTTCACTCGATCGAGTGCTTGCTGGACCTTAAGAAAGAATGGAAAGCCGATTTTCATATTCAAATAAATGAACAAGCCGACGATTGGAACCACGATGGCGAGCACGACAGCCAGCTCGGCATTCAATTGCGTCGCCATGATCAGTCCCCCGATACACATCAGCGGAGCCTTGACGAAAATACGCATCATCCCGTTCACAAAAACCTGGACCTGATTGACGTCATTCGTCAGACGTGTTACCAGTGAAGCCTTGTCGAACTTGTTTAAATTATCGAAGGACAATGATTGCACCTTGGAGAACAAATCCGAGCGAAGCTGCGCTCCAAAATTTTGTGAGACATACGTAGCCAGAATGTTGCGTATCGAGGCTGCGACTGCTCCGATTGCAGTAATGAGCAGCATCAGGCCACCTGTCTGAAGCACGTAATCCATGTCCCGCTGTGCCACACCGACGTCAATAATCCGGGACATGATGGTTGGCTGCAAGAGATCACATATAGCCTCAATCGTCAAAAAGATCATAGAAACCGAAGCAATGAAGCCATATTTCTTTATATACTTTTGATAGAAACGCATTTGTTCACCTCATCCCGGTACTGCTTTCTCTGTAGTGAAACTTCTATGTACCACGATACCTCTTGATTTTTGAATTGTCACGAGGTGAAATTTTTTGGAGAGCACGAACTGGCGTGAGATCAACATATTTACAAATCTATAAAAATAGATATAATACTTTTATGGAACCTACTCTCATTTACAAAGCGTTGTCGAACGATACTCGTCGTCAAATCTTGGAATGGCTCAAAAATCCCGCGGAGCACTTTGATGATACTCCATATGTCCGGGAAGGAATTAGCTTTCAAACAGGTGTGTGCGTGAGTGATATTCAGATGAAATCGGGCCTTGCCCAATCCGTCATTTCAAGCTACTTGTTGACAATGCTAAATGCCGGACTGCTGGAATCAGAGCGGGTCGGAAAGTGGACCTTTTACCGCCGCAACGAAAAGACCATACGTGATTTTGCCGCGTACATTCAAAGAGAACTGTAAACATTCTATGGAGAAGGGAGGTTTTTTTCTTTTTTCATATCCATTTATCTAGATATATAGTTTGTTGAATTTTACGTAGATAGGAGCTAAAGCCAACATGACAACCAAAAATCCTCTGCTCATCTTGATGCTGGCACTTGGTGTATTCGGTATCATCACGACCGAGATGGGTATTGTCGGGGTTCTTCCCCAAATCACGCAGAAATTCCATGTAACAGCAGCTGAAGCAGGCTTTCTGGTCAGTATTTTTGCCTTAGTCGTGGCGATCTCAGGGCCTTTCTTGACGCTGTTTGCTTCTGGTATTAACCGCAAAGTCATACTTCTGACAGCGGTCCTTTTTTTCGCTATTTCGAATCTGGCGTATGCGTACACTACATATTTTGAAGTCATGCTAGTTTTTCGTATTGTACCTGCCCTGTTTCATCCCGTGTTCTTTTCTGTTGCGCTGGTGACGGCAGCGAGGCTGGTTCCACCTGAAAAAAGCAGTCAGGCAGTCACGCAGGTTTTCGCTGGCATTACAGTCGGCTTTGCTTTTGGCGTGCCACTGACATCCTATCTCGCTGAGAAAATCTCTTTGGAAGCAGCCTTTCTGTTTAGCGCAGTGGTCAGCCTGATCGCCTTTGCAGGAATTTTTGCCTGGCTCCCTTCCATGCCTGTCTTGGAAAAAATGACCTACGGCAAGCAGCTTCGCATCCTCCGCAATCCGCGTCTTTGGCTGCAAATTGCATCAGTCGTCTTTATTTTCGCTGCAATGTTCTCTGTGTACAGCTACTTTGCAGAGTATTTGGGGCGAGTCACACAAATGAGCGGCTCATGGATCAGCTTCATGCTGATGACCTTTGGTTTGATCATGATTTTGGGGAATTTCCTGTTCGGTGGTCTGCTTCTGAAAAGCATAAAGATAACCGTCTTCGCCTATCCTCTACTTTATATAGCCGTGTATGTGCTCGTTTATTTTGCAGGTCCAAGCTTCCTGTGGATGTCAGCTGCTGTGTTCTTATGGGGGATCGTTCATTCCGGGGGACTCGTCGTCAGTCAGGCGTGGCTTATGACCGAAGCCCAGGACGCGCCGGAATTTGGCAACAGCTTGTTCGTGTCGTTTTCCAATTTGGGAATCACGCTCGGGTCTGCACTTGGGGGCTGGTTTATCTCAGAGTGGGGTGTAAATCAGCTCATTTGGAGCGGGGTTTTGTTTGCCGGATTAGCTTTTCTGATGATTTTGCTTCGGATCAAAGGCTTTACAGCTGCCGATCAGAAAGACACACAAGACGCTGCCTAGTTAAAAACCCACCAGCCATTTTTGTGGAGGTGGGTTTCTTCGTGTTTAATTTTCGTCAGACTCATTGATGGTCTGATTGAGCCGATGATATGAAGGAAGCAATCTGCCTATCACAGCTACTACTGCTTCAGACGCTCCTGCTAAAAGAAACACCATTTTCGCGCCAACAATGGCAGCCAAGCTCGTACCCACTCCGCTTGAGAGCAGGCTGACTGGCTCACTGCATGTACTGACAATCCCGTATACCCGGCCACGCATATCAGCTTTCACTGTCTTTTGAATGACCGTATCTGTAACAATGCTGTTGACTGTCCCGACAACACCCAAAAATACCCAGATTGCAATTACCGTATAAAGGTCTTTGCTGATTGCGAAAATGATGACGAGAACACCGTCCAGTGCCAGGCTGAGCAAAAACAGTGGGATCATTCGGATATACGCGAGCATTTTGTTCATAAACAAGGCTCCCAGTAAACCACCAATTCCTGTTACCGAAAACAATATGCCCACAATCGTCTCCGTATCGCCATATCCGTAAAAATGCTCTTTCACGTATAGGAACGTGAGTGCTGCCTGCATGGAGATGACAAACGTCACCAACAGCTGAACGAGTATCAAATACGTGAGGGACGCTTCCTGACCAACCAAACGTACCCCTTCGAAAAAATCGTGAAGACCGCGACTGCTGCGTGCCTGGTTTTCGATCTGATCCGGCTTTTCTTCAGACTTTGGAGTATGGATTGGCAGCATGAATACAGCCGCGATCAAACAAAGAGCACCAGCCAGCAAAAATGCTTGATGGGCACCGAGAAAAGCCACTACGATTCCGGCAGAAGCAGGACGGATGATTTGAAAAATATTTTTGAGCATAGCCTCCAGGCTGTTCAGCTCCACATAGTGCCTCTCTTCGACCAGAGACGGCTGCAGCGCCTTTTTGGCAGGAAACGAAAAGGCATAGGCGGTTCCCGTCACGAAGGCAAGAAAATTAAGGGACCACAAAGACTCTGCGAAAAAGGCAATGGAAATGGCGCATGCGAGCACCAGATACGAGCAGATGATCAGCATTTTGCGGTCGCATCTGTCGGCCAAGACGCCGGCGTAAGCGCTGAACAGCATAAAGGGCAGCGTTTCCAGCATCGTAATGATGCCTACATCCAGTGGATGATCACTCATTTCCATCACCAGGGCTATACTCGCAAAATAAGCGATGCCATAAGCAATGGTTTTCAAATAATAACCTGCGAAAAGCAAAACAATGTTTCTGTTCAATGCCTGTCTCATAATCTCCCCCGAGATCGCTTAGAATTTGGGTATCTCGGGGGGAACAGCATTCATGAGTACCACATCGTCACCTCCAGCCTGCTTACTGTGCATTGTTAATCCCCACATGGAAGATGTGCTGATGATTATATATGGTCCCTCGGTTATATGCAAAGTATTTTGTCAATTCAATTCGATTCAAACAATCGCGACCGTAAAGCCTCTCGTGTTTCTTCTATATATAATCAGCTTGCACACTACTTCCAAACGTCCTCTTGTCTATTGCTTTCCATCCTGCTATTGCTTTTTTCAACCGATGCCTTATATTAGGTATTACCTAATATTATTAGTTATTGACTAATATTCTGTTGAAGAGACTGAAATAAACGAAAGGTGGGTTTGGCATGCTTGTGTGGATGCTGCGAAAAGTTATGGCAGACAGAGGCATCTGGTCCGGTGCGGCACTCGCCCGTCTGTTGAAGGAAAAAGCGGGCTACCATATTTCCGCTCCATCGATCAGCGCTTTGCTCAATGGTCAGCCCAAGCAGATGAAAGCGGACACGCTCGACGCTTTATGTACGGCTCTGGATTGCACCCCGAATGATCTGTGGGTCCATACTCCATCCAAATGCAAAGGAGCTTAAATAACCCCAGCGGAGGATAACGATGGCAGAAAAAACAATCGTCCCTTTTGGAGAGCCGATTCTCCGAAAGGTCGCAAAGCCGGTAGTAGATTTCAACGATAGACTCGCCAAATTGGTAGATGATATGGTAGATACCTTGTACGCCGCAGAAGGCAGAGCAGGGCTGGCTGCGCCACAAATCGGAATTTTAAAAAGAGTGGTTGTCATGGATTGCGGGGATGGCTTGATCGAGCTGATTAATCCCGAAATCCTCGAAAGTCATGGCGAACAAATCGGTCCAGAAGCCTGCTTATCTTTACCCGGGTATTCCGGCATCGTCAAGCGAAGCAATTACGTAAAAGTGAAGAGCAACACACGCACAGGGGAGAGCTTCCTTCTTGAAGCAGAAGACTACCTGGCTCGCTGCATTCAGCATGAAATCGATCATTTAGATGGCATCCTTTATGTGGACCGCATCGAAGGCACCAGCTTTTTTCATGATCGCTCCAAGCGAAAAGCGAACCTATTGGAAGTCTTGAGGCTTACGAATCGAAACCTGTAGTCACAGCTCTCCTTGCTTTGGACGTGAAAAAATCCACCTGATTCCTCAGCGTGGATTTTTCTGCTTTTATGGCTGACATGCTTGCATGTTGTGACTTGGCAACGTTCTCCCCATTTTGGGCTGGATGAAAAGGGCTGCTGCTTTCAGCTTTTCTGCATCAACTCCGGTCTTCATTCCCATCCCGTCCAGCATGTACAACAGATCATCGGTAGCCAGATTGCCAGATGCCCCTGGCGCATACGGACATCCGCCGAGACCGCCGACAGAGCTGTCAAAGGTCGACATGCCCATCGCTATGGATGTCAGGACATTCGCCATCGCCATGCCCCGCGTATCGTGAAAATGCATCGCCAGTGATTCCGCATCAAAGCGACTGAGCAGTACCGTCAGCACTTCGTGTACCTGTCTTGGATTCGCTACCCCGATCGTATCACCTAACGATACTTCACGTACGCCCATCTCAAACAAGGCTTCTGTGACGCGGATGACATTTTCTACAGGAACCGCGCCTTCATACGGGCAACCAAACACCGTCGAGACATACCCCCGGACACTTTTGCCCGCTGCGAGCGCATCTCGCGCCGTCTCCGCGAGAATCGGCAGCGTCTCCGCAATCGACTTGTTAATATTGCTTTGATTGTGCGCTTCACTGGCTGACAAAAAGATAGATACCTCGTCTATATTGGCGGCAAGCGCCCGTTCCAGACCGCGGGCATTGGGGACAAGCGCTGCATACGTGACTCCTGGTACCCGCTCGATACCTTGGGCTACCTCAACCGCATCCGCGAGCGCCGGAATCCACTTCGGATGGACAAAGGACGTAATTTCAATATAGGACAAGCCAGTGTGCGAGAGCTGATTGATCCACGCGATTTTGTCCTCCGTATCCACAAAGACCGATTCATTTTGCAAGCCGTCTCGTGGTCCCACTTCCTTGATGTTAATAGATCGCGGTTCGATCCTCATGTCATCATCACGCTCCCAACAATTTTGTCATCATGTACGTGGAGCCGTAAAAAATCATGAACTGTACACCGGAGCTAACACCGAGTACACGGTTCAACAGTCCGCCAACAGTTGCCATCGTCAAAGTTAGCATGATCCCAACCAACCCTGCCTCATGGAAGGCAAGCAGACATGCAAGTCCGATAAACATCCCGACAATCGCTTCCTGGCTGATGTGCTTCATGACAAATACGGTAGCTGTACGCGCATAGTTCATCGCAAACGGATAAGCAATGATCGACGCGATGACCAGACCAATCAATCCGTAGAGGAAAAACTCCCATGGTGTCAGCATATTATGCAGGTTGTTAACCGGATCACTCGTAAACACAGGCGGTGCATTAAATAACGGAGAAGCAGGTCCGAGTGCAACCGGGCTGAGTGGAATCCCGAATGCCAAAAGCGGAATGATCGCCTCTGCAATATAAGTGGACTCTGTTACCCCGTTCATCGCAGCCAGACTGGAGGTTGACTTTTTGTAAACGCCCTTGTTTCGCGAGCCGACAATCTCCCCCATCAGCGAGGTCATTCCCACTGGGCTAAAAGCAAACGTAAGCGAAGAAACAAAAGAGGTCGCTGCTGTATGAGCTGTCTGTCTGCCGGTCAGAACCTTAAACGGATTCGGGAAGAAGCCCTTCCAGCCCTTGACTTCTGGTGCCAGATGATACTCCTTTGGTGCAGAGCGAATGAGTGATTTTCTCGCACTCGACGACAGGGACACGAGAATATCGGAAAACATTGGGCCAATCGCGATCCCCAAAAAGAAGCTGATGCTCAAATGCTTCTCTACGACACTGAAGCTGAACGTGTCGATGCTTTTGATAAAGAAGGCAAACGGGATAATCATCAGGACGCTTACCCACTTGCCTTTGGAAAAATAGGCAATCAAAATCGCAGCAAGAGTAAAGATCAAGCCCGAAGCCGATTTGAAAAAGTCTGCGAACTGTCCGAGGAATTGCCCGAACAATACAGCTGTTGGCAGCGCGATGAAAGCACCAATCAAGCCACCGGACAGCATTTTGCGTAGCGCCACGTGAGGAACACCGAGTCTGCGCAGAGCGGACGCGTGGTCAATCAGTGGAACAGCTGTCGTATCTCCCGGCACCCCCATGAGGGCGGTCGGGATGGCGTGGGTCAAATGCTTGGATAAAACCGCTGCCATGAAGAAGGAAAAGACTGCCTCCGGCGGTGCACCAAGCAAAATAACCAGCAACGTAAACGGAACAATGATAGCGGTTTCATCTGTGCCTGAAACTAAACCGATCAACGTAAAGATCAGCGCACCTGCTAATGCGAACAAAATCGAAATCATTAATACGCTCATAGGTCTATCGCTCCCCGCTTCGCTTGAATGTTTCCAAAATCCCCAGCTCTTCCATCTCTTTTTTCGTCACGGGGTCGTTTTTGATCAGCTCATACTCTGACTTGGCATCCGCTTGCAAATCTTGCAAAATCTCTTCCAAGCCTTCTGAGGAGGTCTCCTCTTCCATCAAGATGCGGCTTGGCTTAAACAGCCTGGAACAAATAATGAGGGCGATCACACTCCCGCCGATACCAAGCAGCAAAGAGTACGAGGAGACCATTTTTGCCTCAGCGATCTGGGGAAAAATGCTTTTCCCCAGAAAGTAGCCGCCGATACTGGCGACAATGCTAATGATGACCGACAACAAAATACGCGAAGGAACAACTGTATCTCCCAAAATCTCAATGTACTCTTGCTTGGACGTGTTCACTTGCGCTTCTTTCATGACCGCTTCAGTTTTCATTCGCAACCCCCGCCTGCAATTGTTTTGTGAGCTCCAAAATGCGATCGTACCGAACGTCTTTTTCCAAAATCGCCTGCTTCACTACTTGATCAATCTGATCGTCATGGGCCCCAGCCATCATCGCCAGATTGCGCGCGTGCAGAGCCATGTGCCCTTTTTGAATTCCTTCGGCAGCAAGCGCACGCATGGCTGCCAGGTTTTGCGCGAGGCCAACTGCGGCAATCGTTCCTGCCAGTTCTTCTGCGTTTTGGATATCCATCACTTTGAGCGCCATGCGCGCTGTCGGGTGCGATTTAGTCGCTCCTCCTACAATCCCTACCGCCATAGGTAGCTCTATGGTTCCTACGAGATTGCCGTCATGGTTGGTTTCCCAACGAGTCAAGGATCGGTAGCGTCCGGATACAGCTGCATAAGCATGTGCGCCTGCCTCCACAGCGCGCGTGTCGTTTCCAGTCGCCAGTACGACAGCAGAAATTCCGTTCATGATGCCCTTGTTATGTGTCGTCGCACGATATGGGTCACATTCTGCAAATTCGTAAGCACGGATAATGTTACGAACAACCTCGGCACCGCCTAATTCCTCTACGGCGAAAACGGCTCTGGCACGTACAAGTCGACGATCCGCCAGATTTGAAATAATACGCAGTACAACTCGCCCACCTGTTACTTCTTCTATGTATGGCGCAACCGCCTCTGCCATCGTGTTTACCGCATTAGCTCCCATCGCGTCACGAGTATCGACCAGCAGATGGATCACCAGCATTGATTCTTTTGCACGCTCAATGACATGGACCTCCACATCGATAGCTCCTCCGCCGAGCGACACGAGCGTAGGATCTTTGGCATTACAGCGATCGAGAATGCCTTGCTTGTTTTCGTAGATGCGAGCCATTGCTCCATATGGATCTGACAAATCCACAACCTGAATTTGTCCACGCATAATCGACCCGCTCAGTGAGGTAAAAAATCCGCCCAGCTCATATGAGGTACGCGCTGCATTGCTTGCTGCCGCAACGACGGACGCTTCTTCTGTCGCCATTGTAACAAAGCGGTCAACCCCATTAATCTTGAAATTTGTGGCAATCCCCAGTGGAATCGACATGACGCCAACTGCATTTTCAATCATGGCATTTGCGCTTTTGAGCGGAAACGGAGTAGCCCCGCTGAGGATTAGCTTTTCTTCCTCACTCAGTTGTCTTGCATCTGCAACCAGATTCAGCCGTTCCTCTGGAGATAGTTTGTAAAAACCGGATACGCGACTCGTACTCATTGTGCATTCTCCTACTCTATGATGATTTGTGCTGGCCCTATCATTTTTTGTTCTCCTAATCGAGCGCTCGATTTGTAAAACGCTTTCAAAAAAGATAACAATTCCACTCAATCATGTTTCTTTTTATTCAACTTTGTTGAATGACCATATACTACTACATGTTGCACTGCTCTGTAAATGGGGATGATTCAAAATTTTTCACGAGATCGGGTTGAGAGACGATGCCGAGGGAAGCCGAGGGAAGGACAATTTACCGCACCTGCCAATGAAAAGGTACGGTAAACATCGCGTGAGTCATGCTAATCGAGGGTTGTTCTGCTAGAAAAAGTCAGGCTAGGTGGACGGCTGAATGAACACACTCAGCACCTTGGCTTCCTGATCGCCATGGGGGAGAAAAATATGCGGCTTGCTGCCCGAAAAATAAGCGGTGTCGCCTTCTTCGAGGATATGCTTGTCTCCGTCGTAATACAAAACGATGGCTCCACTTACGATATAAATAAACTCTTCTTCCGGATGGGTGAACGGCTCTGTTGTATCAATATCCAACGGAACGGTAACAAGCACAGGCTCAATTTTACTGAACCGCGAGCGGTTTGCGAGTGTTTCGTACAAATAGCCCATTTCCTTGCTGCCGATTTTGGAGGTGCGTTTGTTTTGAGGGGACAGAACCAGATGCTCCTCGCGATTTTCTTCGAGAAACCACGCCAGCGGAGTCTTCAAGTGATCGGCAATCTTTGATAGTGTCGCAACAGCTGAGGCGGTTTGACCGTTTTCTATTTTGGAAAGAAGACTTTTTGTGAACCCACAACGGTCAGCGAGCTCCTGTTGTGTGAAGCCTTGGCTAAGTCTTGCTTTCCTGATTCTTTTCCCAATTTCTGATAGATCGATGACAACCATCCCCTTCTTCCGTTGTTCACTCATTGATTATACCGACTCATGATTGATCGATCAACAAAGTTGAACGAAATTCAATCATCCCAGTGCATCAATCAACAAAAAGAAAGCCTCCCGTTGAAAGTGGAGGCAATTCGTTTCACTATTTTTTATTTTGCAACAACATTTTTTATTTATGATTGTCTCTTTACGGAATTAATATAATTAAAAATGACATTTACTGACTATCCAGCGAAAAGCTACAACAAGGGTCACCATTGACGATAGTAAAGCTACTATTTTTTTAGTTTTTAGCGTCATTTTTTTTCGCCTTTCACCGTAATAAATTGAAAGACTGCTTTACTTTTCTTGCAAGGCTTCTATGAGAAGGGAAGCATAATACCTGCTGCCGTCCGGCTTTAAATGCACCCCGTCTTTATAGAAATAATCTCCTTTCCCTTCACTGGCTGCGTACCAGTCTAAAACTTTTGCATTACTGAATTCACTGACGACTTCCTTGATAGTCGAATTAACCGTATCTTGCCATCCTTTGGGAACTCTGGTTGTTACCACCAAAACCATTTTGGCCTCAGAAAGTGATGTTAACAAATTGCGAAGGTAATCTTTCTTGAAAGGCCCGTTTGTACCGAGTTCAATAATGATGTGGTCACCTAATTTCCCTTGCTTTCCTAATTCATTAACAACATCCTTGGCTTGAGACATTTGTCTGCCGACCTTTCCCTCCACCGTGATTTTGGGTAGCTTTTCCTTCAGATACGGTTCGATTCCCATCATTACGGAATCCCCGATGACAGTGATCCCTTCCCCATCGAGTGGCTCTGCTTTCTTGATTTCAGTCTCGTTCGAAATCATCTCAGAGTTCTGTGGGTGCGGGGAATGTATGGCATTATTCTGATGTGATTCAGATTGTTGGCCTTTTACTTCTATCTTTTCAGGCGTTTCTGAGGTCTCGGCACGGAGATCCAGAAATCCTACAACAAAAATTAAGATGACGAACACCCATATCTTCCATACTTGTCTTTTCCTCATTCCCTTTCTTATCTTCATTTCCATTTCATCCTTTCATTTTGGAATTCATTCGAAATTTCTCTCAGGTTATTATTTACGTTATTTTGCCATTTTTTAGTCACCTGTGTCCTTTGAATTACCCCCTCCTTCATCAGAAGGGTCGCCGATTGGAATGTTTCCTGATTGATAGCAGGTATATCCGAATCAGGCTGGGGCTTAGTTGTTTTCATACTCCATAACACAAGTATAAAGACGAGGATCATCAATGCTAATCCGCTTATGATTTGCCCATGTTACGCTTGCGAACGAGATTAAGATGTGCCCCGAAATTTCCCCGGCGGATCGGCTCTTCGACATACTTGTATGATAAAGCTGACAGGATTACACTCATGGTTATTTGCAGCAGAATTTGTGTGAAACCAAGCCCCCCAGTATTGACTGTCGGACTCGATAGTACAATGACTGGATAATGCCATATATAGAGGCTATAAGATCGCTTCCCAATCCAGGTCAGAGGTTGGCATGCCATGATTTTCCCTAGTCGGCTGGCTGGATGCGCCAACACTGCAATGACAGCTGCGGTGACAAAAGACACATAAAGAAAACCGAACTGGTATAGCCAATCATCGTATTCATTCGAACGACCTATCAGGATAAGTAAAATAAAGATTCCTAACACACCGTTGATATCAAGCAACGCTCTAGCAAAAGGGGAAATCCTGTCACTCAACTTCCAGCTCGGCCAGACGACCGCCAATGCTGCTCCAATCAGGATAGCGAATGCTCGGGTGTCCGTCCCGTAATACACTCTACTTGGATCCATTCCCAGCTCATACATTACTGCCATTGCAATAGCGGATATGGAAGCCACTAAAAGAATGGACAGCATTAGTTTTCCTCGACGTGGCACTAGTTTTAAGCCAATCAAGAGTGCAACTGGCCAAACTAAGTAAAACTGTTCCTCAATGGAAAGCGACCAAAGATGTCCAATTGGAGATGCTGGACCGAAACTCTCAAAATAGGAAACTTCATGAAAGATGAGATACCAGTTATTCATGTAAAAAAGTGATGAGAGAAAATCACCCTCCAATGCTTGAAGTCTGGAAAAATCCGTGATCATCAGCCATAATGCTACCAACAAAAGCATGCAAACCATGGCAGGCAACAGTCTACGTATTCTTCTCATCCAGAAATTCAAGATCGATAATCTATTTTTTGTTTTGTACTCCAATATGATCTGATCCGTAATAAGGTAGCCAGATAGTACAAAGAAAATCCCTACTCCCAACAGCCCACCTTGAGCCCACTTCAAATCGAGGTGGTAACCAATCACAGCCAGGACAGACATTGCTCGTATGCCGTCTAATCCAGGAATATAGCGTTTCCTCGGTCGGTTTTGTTCCCCATTCATTATGATTCATTCCTTGTCTGTTTATGGGCTTGTGCCTTTCTCTATTACAATATAGTGGCTAGATGTTGCTAAGGTTTGATGAAGATGTAAACAAGTTGTCACACCGAGTGAAGGGCTTTGATAACAAAAACAACCTTATCCGGATGATGATCCGAAATAAGGTTGCTTGGAGTGAACAAGGTTATTCAAATTCTAAGATAAATGACTGCCCTTCCGTGGAATCGGTTTGCCCCTGAATGAATAGTTTTTTATTGTCGAGGCTCCAGTACATATTTGTAGGCACAATCCCATGGTAAACGGGTTCATTATACAAAACATTTCTTCCCTGCAATTTTCCTACATAAATGATATTTTCACCATCCAATGAGTAAGCAATGCTTTTTTTGTCAGGGGAGAGTTTAAATGTAGAAATTCTTTCTAAAATTACGGAGAGTGCGCCGTTTCGCCGATCATATTCGTATAATGTTCCATCATATCCGAGGAATACAAACTGATCGTTACTAATCCATGCATTCTGCTTTCCTCCGAACTCACGAGTGAACCGTTTCTCCACTTTGTTATCAGTGATTTCTCCCAATAGAATAGATCTTTTTCTACTTTGATCAATATGTTCAGGAAACATTGTAAATAATACGCCGCGGCCATCATCTGAAACATTCATACTTATGGGTGTATCTTCTCTAGCAAAATCCTTTAATTCATAGATCTTGGAAGTCCGTGACTTCATATCATATAGTCGGAGATTGTTTTTCTCCCTTCCAGAAGAATCGAACGTTAAGTACCCCAGGTACCTACTATTATCAGACCATGATATATCTTGCACATATATCGGGTAACTGAATTTGGCTATCTCCGTTTCTTTCCCATCCTCCAATGAAAGCAGCTTCAAGTTTACGCCCGAATTGGACCAGGAAATCTCGCAGAGATGTTTTCCATCCGGAGAAAGAATCATTTGAGAGTCATCAATTTTTACCTCGGAGATGATCTGGTTTTGCTTAAATGGATAGGCCAAACTTTTCAATTCTATCCGTTCAGGCATGCTTCCCATCTTGAATGAAGCAACGACCGAATCAGATGAGGACCAGCCTAACAAATCACCTAAACTTGTAAATTCATAAGGGAGCCGATAAATCTTCTTAACTTGAAATGGACCGGAAGTCTGATCCACATTATTTATTTCCTCCTGTCTGGAAATAATAATGGTTTCAGTTTGCGGTCCTGCACTACATCCTGACAGCAGCGTAACTAACAAAGACAGAGTCCCTGACCATACTATCCATTTTTTATTAGTCATAAGCTCTTCTCCGCTTCCATCATTTTCAAACAGTCAAATTCCACAGTAACAATCGTATGTTCATGTTGACTAACCATGGAAATCGAACCATTACATTCGTCAACAATGGACTTGACAATACTAAGACCAAGCCCTACGCTGCCCTTTTCTAAATCCTTTGAGTGAGCTAAGTAGAAGGGTTGAAAAAGTCTGGAAAGCTGTTCAACGTCGATCGGATCGCTTGGATTTTCAAAAATAAGACGGATTTTCCCGTCAACATGAAGTCCCTTCACCGTTATTTTCGAGAAGGATAAACTGTATTTGATCGCATTATCAAGCAAATTAATAAAGAGTTGGCGTATCCTGTCTCCTTGAGCGAATACGATTAATTCTTTATCGATGTCATACGTTATACTTTTTTTGTATCGTTGAGCGCGAATGCTCATCGATTCACAGACGTCCTGAAGGATATGTCCAGCATCGACTTTGTCTAACTCATTCTTCGTGACATTATTACGTGAGACTTCAAGCAATTTCAATACCATTGCATGTAGGCGCTTGCTTTCTTCTATAATATGATTGATTCCCTTTTCAAAGAAGATTCGGTCACTCTCACCGTTTGCTCGAATTAACTCGGCATATCCTAGAATCGAGGTTAATGGCGTCTTGAGCTCGTGGGTGACATTGTCAAAGAAAAGCTTCTCCTGTTTATGGAGCTCCTTGAGATGATCGCGATCCCTTTTGATAATGTTGATTTGTCTACTGATTTGATCGATCATGTCATTAAAATTGTCAGCTAGTCGACCAATTTCATCCTTTCGTTTAAACCGGATGCGAACGTCCAGATTACCGTTTTTTACCTCGGTAGAGGCCAGGGTAAGTTTGCCAAGTGGGAGGGTGATATGTCTTGAAAGAATATACGAAAACAAAAATGCCGCCGCGAAAATCGCAAGCGTAATGTAGAGGGTACTTTCCAAGATTTGTCCACTTTGTTGATAAAGCAGGCTAACATCTTTAAAAAAGCGTAATATACCAACTTTTGATCCATCAATGACAACGGGATAAGAAAAAAGGACGGAGGTTTTATCATCATCATAACTAATACTATAGGCTGTCTTGCCATGAATCGCCTCTTGTAAATCATTTTTATTCGACTGTGAAAACTTGGACTTGTCCGAAGCATACAGTAATTCGCCATCGATTGTGTACACGCCGACGCTACTACCAGTGGCATGATTGAGGGTGTTTCCCATTTCCTCAGCCATCTCGCCAAAATATAGTTCATCACTCGTGAAATGGTTAATCAGGAACGCTTGACGTACGTACATGTTGCTGTTGCTTTTAAGCCCCTCTAATTCTGATGTAATGATATTCTGATTATTTGTCCGAATGAGCTCCTTAACCGTTTGATTAAGCACAAGAAAAGAAACAGAAAAAATGAGAATAAATCCAACAAGAAATTTAATGCTGATTTTATTCATCTTTCTTATCCACCCGTTTTTTGAACTTGTATCCAATTCCGAATACAGTCGTAATGAATTCGGAAGCATCCAGCTTTTTACGAAGTCTTTGTATGTGAGTATCAACGGTACGGGTGTCTCCGACAAAATGATATCCCCATACTATGTCAAGCAATTCCGAGCGAGTAAAGGTTTTTCCTTGATTCCTGATCAATATCATGAGCAAGTCAAATTCTTTAGGTGTTAATTCAACCGTTTGCTTGTTTTTTTGGACGAGTCGTTCCTCTAGATTGATTTCGATATCTTGAAAACAAATGATGTCTTTTTTCACCTCGTCTTTATCACCACTGCTTGCTTGGTCAACTCGTCGAAGAATCGTCCGGATGCGTGCAAGCACTTCACGAAGATCAAAAGGTTTTGTAATGTAATCATCTGCACCGAATTCAAGACCTAGAACTTTGTCTGTTATGTCTGATTTCGCAGTAATCATAAAGATCGGAATGTTATATTCTGCGGTTACCTTCTTGCAAATATCCAGACCGCTTTGGTCAGGTAGCATCCAATCAAGCAGCAATAAATCGGGTTGAAACAACTGGAGTTCTCTCGTTCCTGCTGCTCCATTTGTCGCGATACGCGTTAGAAATCCCTCTTTTGAAAGTCCGTATGAAAGTAAATCTGCAATCGGAGCATCGTCTTCGATAATGAGAATTTTAGCGTTATTCATAATGGCTCCTATCTCTTTTCTTGCACGAATGCTTATGATATATACCCATGACATTGATACTAATGTTAAAGATTTGTCTGTAAATAATCAATCCCAATGGATGGCAGCGAGTGGCGTAACCCGTACCGCCAACTCTTCAGCCTGTTCCTTCATTGAACATCAAAGAAGAGCTGTGTTTGTGCAGCTCCTCAAAATTAACCCCACTTAGCGTTGAGATATGTGGGAAAAAGTATTGCAGCTGCCTCCCAAGTTTATGGAGATGTGTCCTCCTGTACAGTTTTGAGCACTGTTAAGGATGACTGTCTACCTGGACGCCGGTATTGTTCGGGAGGCGCTAAACACCCGGTCGAAATGTCGCATCAATGTCTCAAGCGGACCATTGGGCAGCCACGCGATTAACAACCCAGTCACTAGCGTTACCGCCACGACGAGCACGTCCCTTAAAGGGATTCCCTCAAGACTATTTTCAATCCCCGCATGTTTGAGAAACCATATCACGATGAACTGAGCCGCATACATCGTAAACGCCACGCGTCCGACTGCCGCAAAAGGCACCAGCAGCACGGAAGAGATTATCTTCGGCACGAGGCATACCAGTCCCAGTACCAGGAGTGCGAGCCCTAGCCCAATTAGCGTCTGAAATGTCGATGCAGTGTGCGGAGCAGCACTGAGAAGCATTTGCCACAGCGGTGGTTCCGTGTTGAGCGGCCAAATTGCATACAGGTCCGGCTGGTAGCCCATGGGTACGACGCCTTGAACGCGAACCAGCCACGCCTCGAAGGAAGGACGTAGTCCAGGAAGAACGAAAGCGTCCAGCACTTTACCGCCGACGAACATGATAATACCGCCGACCGCGAGCGAGAGTGCAGTACTTATCTTGGTTAGATCAAGGCGCCCGATCGCCATTCCTGCGACGAAAGCGGGGGCAAGTGCGAGAGCAGACATTGGGCCGCCAGCAATATCAGAAAGAAGGTACGCTTCCGATAGGAGGCTCATACCAAGAATCATCAGCGGTGGGGCTATCACAGTCAAAGCGGCTGCTGTCGTAACAAGCACGCGCGTTGAACGATGAACCAGAACCAACGCAAGCACGAACATTGCCGCATAGGCGGGCAAGATCACCCCGTATCCGGTATTCAGCATGATGAGCAGATACCCAATCACATCGATGAACACAGCGCGAGCGAGCATTCTTGCCCGTAACGAGGTCATCTCCGTTTCTCGATCCTTCATACGTTGCGCCATAATCGAGTAGGAAATGCCTCCACAGAGCACAAAGAGTAACGTTGTGTTCCCAGAGACGATTGCACCAATTCTCTCGTTTTGCCCGAAGTGCTGCAAATACATCCCTATGACTGCCAAACCCCGCGCTGCATCAAGCGCCACAAGACGCCCCGTCGATTTGCCTGCAACCGCATTATTTCTCAGTCTGTTGTTTTCATGTTTACTGCCAGACTCGTCCAACAGCTTGCTACTGACTGACAATTAGTACTCCTCCTCAAAATGGATATTTCGTTAGGTGTGTGTGACTTCATGCTTATTCCACTATAGAGGGCAGATGTCACTAAAATTTGATCAAGATGTAAACAAAATGTCACAACGGACGAATACCTATTTTATGATCAAACAAAAACAACCTTACTCCAGTCGGTTGACCGAAATAAGGTTGTACGCAAGAGAAGCGTTATTGATTTGTGCTAGTAGTACCTTTATCGCTGGCATGGATCGGAGAGTTGTTTAATTCGGAAATTTGATTGCTCCTCACATCCATTTCTCTTTGAAGTGTAGTGCGAACGGTAAGGAATTTTTCCCTATCCAAATACGTATATCCATCTTTCCAATAGCCACCGTTGTCTAGAGAGACTAGGGTAGAAGGTGTAATATCTATCAAGTCCATAGCAAGACCCATTATTTGATCTTTCGACAGGTCGGTCTGGAGATGTTCACCAGCTACTTCCAGCAGCTTGAATAGTTTTGGCAGTTCGTCCAGAGAAGTCAGCTTATCAGTCATTACCTTAATCACCTCTTGCTGACGGCGGTTGCGGTCGAAGTCGCTCGAATAATATTTGACACCACGACTGTCTTCACGGTGGCGAACGTAGTCTAACGCCTGATCGCCGTTTAACACTTGCAACCCGGGGTTAAGATCGATATTGGTGCCATCGGTTGGGTCGTTGTAGTACAACTTGCGGTCTACATCCACTTCAACGCCACCCAGTTCGTCAATCACTGATCGGAACCCTTCAAAGTCAATGCTTATGTAATGCTCTATTGGAATTCCAAGCACGCCACTGAGTGTCTTTTTGACGAGCGTTTCACCCGTTTCTGTTGGTACCTGTCCGTTCCGCTCCGCCTGGCGCCGCTTAACTTCCCCTTTAGCGTAAACCGCATTGATCTTATGATATCCGCGGTAACCTTGAATTTTCACTCGCGTATCACGAGGTATGGAGACCATCGTCACTTTTTTTGTAGTAGGGTCAGCGACCGCCACGATCATAACATCCGTATTCATTGTACCTGTTTCCGGGCGGGTATCACGGCCAAGAATGACAAACGAGATTGGATTATCATTTTGAAAAGCTGTGTATACATCTGATTTCGGTGTATCTATCCCGCCATGTGCCAGCTCTGTTATTTTATTGAGGGTATGATTCACGTTCCAAATGACAGCCCCAGCAGTGCCGCAGATGCTCAGAAACAGCAAAAGCGCAACTAGTAGAATAATCCGACGCACATTCTTACGTCGAACAAGCTTTCTTTGCGTACGTTTAGAGAGGCGATCTCTCGCTACCGTATCTGGCATGTATGTCAATCTCCTTACATTCCTAATTGATAAACTATGTTATGCAATGTACGTAAAGACAAGATCCACTGATTGAATTACTTACACCCCCTGACCACTCCGAATATATAGCTCTTATGTCACGAAAGTTTGGCTTACTTGCAAACAAATTGTTAACAGAGGGATGAAGCTAAGTATTTATTGTGTTGATTTCCCCTTTCATAAAAATACAACCATATTTCGCTTGAATAACGAAACATGGCTGCTGAAAGTCCTTGTATTCCTAATTCACGTAATTCCCCCTGTTCTGCAAGCGTACATGGTGTCAAAACAACATGACACTTTCCCTAAACAGTTAATCTTAAACCCGACTATATAAAAAGTTAAAAAAAACCTGTTATGACAACGGTTTGTCATAACAGGTTTCAAATGTCATTTGTCACTCCTTATAATCTGGTGACAAGCTTAAATATAAGTAGTAACAACATTAATTATAAATCACAGGCCCATTCTAGCACCTGACTTCCATTGAGCGCCCATATCGTATGGGACACCGATAATCGCGACATCTGCATCCAACTGGTCCAAATCTGTACAAATAGGGTATTTTCCAAACGAACAGATTCCTGTATACGGCAAATTCAGTACTTGTTTTTCGCTTTTATCTACCATTGTTTACTCCTCCTCATTTTTGGCTTTCCCTTTTCGGTCCCATGCTCCTATCCAAAGACTCCTGTTGCTCCCTTCTGACTATCCCCTTTCGTTTTGCACTTGCCTCTCTCTTATAGCAATTCCGATGCCAAACCGATGAAGGTTATTGAAGAAAAATGTCGATTCCCGCCGTTGCAAGGGTTTTCAAGCCATTTATAAAAAAGGAGGAGGTTATTCACACTCATTCCTTGTCATTTTTGACTAACTCCTGTCCGAGGTACTTTCTGATTTTGCGGTTCGCTGTTGACTGGCTGATTCCTAATTTTTCTGCGAGCTTTACGCTGCTCGGATATTTTCTGTACATGCGCAGGATAAAATCCTTTTCGAGCATCTCCATGTAACCATCCAGTGTCAGCTCCTGGTCATGATCCCCCTGCTGCTGTTTTTGCCCTGTCATCTCTTCATCCCACTCGATGAGCTGATCGTTTGCAGTAATGATTGTTTTTTCAATGAAATGCCGCAGCTCTCGCACATTCCCTGGCCAATCCTGCTGGCTCAGCCACGACACCATGGCGGTCGAAAACTGCTTGTTCATTTTGTATTTCTGATTGATTTCGTCCGTCAGATCGTAAATGAGGGACACC
The DNA here is from genome assembly GCF_046535075.1 of Brevibacillus sp. SIMBA_040. Lineage (NCBI taxonomy): Bacteria > Bacillati > Bacillota > Bacilli > Caryophanales > Paenibacillaceae > Brevibacillus > Brevibacillus sp. SIMBA_040. The sequence continues at coordinate 321,349 of NZ_JAWRXI010000003.1, read as the reverse complement.
ATCTCTTCACGTCTTTCTCTGATGGGAGGGATCTTGATCTTGATCCCACGAATTCACCCTGTTCATCAAAAATGGGGTAGGCGGAAGCAACATTTTTTCTTCCCGTTTGGGTGTCTTGTATGACCGTTTCTTTATTTCTCGTTTTTAATACCATTGCGGTTACAGATGGTGCGAAAATCCCTTTGGCTTCGAGGTCGTAGACGTTTTGCTTGACCATTTCCTCTGCGGGGATTCCGAACATTTCTTTACAGGTAGGGCTGACAAAGATGACATTTCCTTTTGTATCAATCACAAAGATCTCGTCAAACGAGTTTTGAATGATATGTTTGAGAAAAACATCATGCTTGATTTCCATTGCTTGCACCACCTAGTCATTATTGATTATAGAATAGTCAAAAAAGACTAACTTGCCTAGAGGGGAGGGGAAACTGAGGGCGATTGTTGTCGTCGTGCTTTGGGGGAGGCGAGGAAAAAGGAGAAAAAAGCTCCAGATTCTTGGAACACTTGCTGGGAGGGCATTCCTGTCCGGCGTAATGAAAAAAGCGAAACCGCGTCCAAAAGTCGCCCTTTCAGGATGCCTCACAGAGGTGGACGCTTAAAAACGTGTTTCGCTTTTTTCATTACGCCTGGGCGGTGTTCCAAAGATCTTCGCTTTTTTCTCCTTTTTCCTCGGACCTGCTGTACTCGTCCTCGTGTTTTTAAAACGAGAATATCGGAAAACCTAGCCAGTGGCTCGCGGATGCGTACGAACCCCTTACGCGAATACGATTGTTTTATTGCCGTAGACGATGACTTTGTCTTCTGCGTGCCAGGAGATGGCTTGGGCGAGGACGTTTCGTTCTACGTGGCGTCCGGCTACTTTCAGGTCGGTTTCGTTTTGGCGATGGTTGACGCGGATGACGTCTTGCTCGATGATTGGGCCTTCGTCGAGATCGTTCGTGACGTAGTGAGCAGTGGCTCCGATTAGCTTTACGCCGCGGGTGAAGGCACGCTGGTACGGATTGGCCCCGATAAAGGCAGGCAGGAAAGAATGGTGGATGTTGATGATTTGGTTGGGATACTTCGCAATAAAGCGTGGGGAAAGAATCTGCATGTATCTCGCCAGCACGATGAAGTCTACTTTATCCTGCAAAAGTGCAAGCGCCGCACGCTCCGATTCTTCCTTGCTCTGCGATGACATCGGGATATGGTAAAAAGGAATCCCGTACGCTTCTACCATTTCCTTGGTGTCTGGATGGTTGCTGATGACCATCGGGATGTCCACAAGAATTTCTTTGGATTTCCAGCGCCATAGCAGCTCAACGAGGCAATGGTCCATCTTGGACACAAAAATAGCCATGCGCTTGATCTGCTTTTCCTTGCTGAGACGCCATTCCATCGGGTATTCCTCGGCCATGGCAGACAGATCCTGCTCAAGCTTCGGGTAGGCTTCAGGGAGCGCGTCCAAATCAAATTGAATCCGCATGAAAAACATGCCGTCACGCGAATCTGTCGTATGCTGATCGAATTGAACGATGTTGGCTTTGTAGCTGAAAAGCAGGTTGGATACTGCGGAGATGATGCCCAGACGCTCCGGGCAAGAAATTAAGAGTACAGCTCTGTTTTCGTTTTTCATCAGGTTGCGATCCATACTGGTTCCTCCGTTTTTTCAATTCCACGTACAAAAAGGAAGCTCCCGTTGCCTGTAAAAACAAGCCGGGAGATTTTCCTTTTGCTTCGCAATGATTTTTGATTTACTTGGCCATGATTGCTTTCTCAACCTGCTCGTGAGCGTGATAAGAGCTGCGGACAAGAGGGCCTGACTCTACGTGATCAAAGCCCATCTCGTGGCCGATTTCTTTTATCTCGCGGAACTCTTCTGGTGTGTAATATTTGATGACAGGCAGATGCTTTTTGGTTGGCTGCAAATACTGCCCAACAGTGAGGATATTGCACTCCACCGCCCGCAAGTCTCCCATGGTTTGGACGATTTCTTCCATCGTCTCGCCAAGTCCCAGCATGATGCTCGACTTGGTCATTTGCCCTTCGCGAAGCTGCTTGGCATTTTGCAAGAGTGTCAACGAGCGCTGATACTTTGCCCTCGCCCGCACACGATCGGACAAGCGTTCTACCGTCTCAATATTGTGATTCAAAATATCCGGCTTCGCTGCCAATACGACCGCAAGCGATTCCTCAGAGCCGTTAAAGTCGGGGATCAGCACTTCAACCCCGGTGATTGGATTACGCGTACGAATGGCACGAATCGTTTCCGCAAAAATCGCGGCTCCGCCATCCTGCAAGTCATCACGAGCCACGGAGGTTACGACCACATGCTTTAATCCCATTTGGGCAGTCGCCTTGGCTACCTTTTCCGGCTCTTCTCTGTCCAGCTCGGTAGGCAGGCCCGTATTTACGGCACAAAAGCGGCAGGCCCGTGTGCAAATGCTCCCGAGAATCATAAACGTCGCTGTTCGATTGCTCCAGCACTCATAAATATTGGGGCACTTTGCCTCTTCGCAAACGGTGTGCAGCTCACTGCCACGCATGATCGCTTTTAGCTCTTTCATCTGGTCGTTTGTGTTTAGCTTTATTTTTAACCAATCAGGCTTGCGCTCAGACGTTGACACCCTCATTTACTTTGCTCCCCTCCTCTTGAAGCGCAGCTTGTTCTTGAAGAGTCTTACGATAACGCAGGATCGGTTTTCGTGCTGCGGTTACTTCATCCAGACGGGAGACGACTGTAGTATGAGGAGCTTCCTGAACAATCGCAGGATTTTCCTCTACTTCCCTGGCAATCTCAATCAACACGTCAATAAATTTATCCATGGTCTCTTTGGACTCTGTCTCTGTCGGCTCGATCATCATGCATTCATCGACAATGAGCGGGAAATAAATGGTTGGCGGATGATAGCCGAAATCGAGCAAACGCTTGGCAATATCGAGCGTGCGCACACCGAGTTTCTTTTGACGACGACCAGACAAGACAAATTCATGCTTGCAGACGCGGTCATACGCGAGATCGTAGTACGGTGCCAGCTTGCGCATCATGTAGTTGGCATTGAGCACCGCCTCTTCCGATACACGACGCAATCCTACTGGACCATTCGCACGGATATAGACAAACGTACGCAGCAAGATGCCAAAGTTGCCGTAATAAGCCTTTACACGTCCGATGGATTGCGGAATATCGTAGTCCAGGCGATACATCTCGCCATCCTTTACTACTTTTGGACGAGGCAAAAAAGGTACCAGTTCTTTTTTGCAGCCAATCGGACCCGCACCAGGACCGCCGCCGCCATGAGGTCCCGTGAACGTTTTATGCATGTTCAAGTGAACCACGTCAAAGCCCATGTCTCCCGGACGTGTAATCCCCAGGATCGCATTTGTATTCGCTCCATCGTAGTAGAGCATTCCGCCTGCTTCGTGAACGATTTTGGCAATTTCTACGATATTTTCTTCAAACAGACCAAGCGTGCTTGGATTCGTCAGCATGAGAGCGGCTGTGTTTGGACCGACAGCCTTGCGCAGCTCATCGAGGTTGACATTGCCTTGTTCGTCTGAAGAAATTGTGACGGTTTCCAGTCCAGCTACAGCTACACTTGCCGGGTTGGTTCCATGCGCCGTATCCGGTACGATAACCTGTGTCCGTTTCTCGCCACGGCTTTCATGATACGCACGAATCATCATCAGTGCGGTCCACTCACCTTGGGCACCTGCCGCAGGCTGCAGGCTCACTTCGTCCATGCCGGTAATTTCACATAGCTCGGTCTGCAAATCATAAAGCACCTGTAGGGCACCTTGCAGCGTATCTTCTGCTTGGTATGGATGAATTTTGGCGAAGCCAGCATAGCGCGCCACATCTTCGTTGATTTTCGGATTGTATTTCATCGTGCAAGAGCCGAGCGGATAAAAGGTAGTGTCGATTCCGATGTTGCGATTGGACAGCTCCGTATAGTGACGCATCAGGTCCAGCTCGGATACCTCGGGCAGCTCTGCCGGCGTTTGACGCAGGTACTCGGCCGGGAAAACAGAATCGAGCGCAACCTCTGGAACATCACATTCAGACAAGCTGTAAGCCACGCGACCTTTTTTGCTCATTTCAAAAATAAGTTCTTTCTCCTTGTTGTTACCCACGCCCGATTTCCTCCAATCCTTGGACAAGTGCATCAATTTCTTCTTTTGTACGCGCTTCTGTCACAGCCAGCAGCATATGGCCCTCTAGTTCAGGATAGTCGCGTCCCAGATCGTATCCACCGACGATTTTGCGCTTGAGCAGCTCGCGGTTTACTTCTGCTACAGATTTTGGAGCCTTTACAACGAATTCATTGAATACAGGATTGTGATGTACCAAGCTGTAGTCGGCTAGCTTGGCGATTTCACGAATCGCATACTGTGTTTTTTGTACGTTCAACCGCGCCATTTCCTGTACGCCCGTTTTGCCCAATGCAGACATAGCGACAGAGGCAGCGAGTGCATTTAATGCTTGGTTGGAGCAAATATTGGACGTCGCTTTTTCACGGCGGATATGCTGCTCACGCGCTTGCAGGGTGAGAACGAAGCCTCTTTTGCCTTCCTGGTCTGTCGTTTGTCCTACGATTCGTCCTGGAATTTTGCGCATCAGCTTTTCTCTCACAGCGAAATATCCGCAAGATGGTCCGCCAAGCTGCATTTGAATACCCAAAGGCTGCACTTCGCCCACGACGATATCTGCGTTATACGCTCCCGGTGGCTGAAGAACGCCCAGTGCCAATGGATTGGAGCTGACGACAAACAAACCTTTTTGTTTATGGACAATCTTTTCGATCGAGACCAAATCCTCAACCGCACCGAAGAAGTTCGGGTATTGAACCATTACCGCTGCTGTATTCTCGCCTACCGCACTCTCCAGAGCTGCGAGATCAGTCACGCCGCCTTTGCAGTCCACCTCAATGACCTCATAGCCCTGACCTTTTGCATTGACATGCAGAATCTCGCGTGCTTCCGGATGAACGGCTTTGGATACAACCACGTTCTTCCCGGATGCTCCGCCAACTGCCAGATTTGCTGCCTCGGCAAAAGCAGTTGCTCCGTCATACATCGAGGAGTTGGCTACCTCCATTCCAGACAGCTCGCAAATCATCGTCTGGAACTCAAAAATCGCTTGCAGCTCTCCCTGGCTGATCTCCGGCTGGTACGGTGTATAAGCTGTATAAAACTCGGAGCGCGAAATCACATGGTTGACCGTGCTCGGAATGTAATGATCGTAGATGCCTGCTCCGAGAAAGTAGGCATACTCACTAGCGTCTACGTTCTTTCTCGCTAGCTTGGTGAAATGCCGAACAGTATCCGGTTCTGATAAAGCTGCAGGGATTTGCAAGCTTCCTTTGAAACGCACGCTTTCAGGAATATCCGCAAAAAGCTCTTCGACGCTCTCGATTCCAAGAAAGGAGAGCATTTCAGCTTTGTCTTCTGGCGTCGTAGGCAGATAGCGATAATTCACCTTTATTCCTCCTCAACGAATGCCGCGTATTGCCCTGCAGTAAGCAGCCCGGACAGCTCATCTGGATTGGAAAGCTCAATTACGATCATCCAGCCTTGGCCGTATGCATCAGAGTTGATAACCTCAGGACTGTCCTCGAGCTCTCCGTTTACTTCCACGACTTTTCCACTTACTGGAGAAAACAGATCAGATACCGCTTTTACCGATTCAACCGTTCCCATCGTTTCGTCTGCGGTTACTTCAACGCCTACTTGCGGGATTTCTACGAAAACGAGGTCACCTAACTGGTTTTGGGCAAAATCTGTAATCCCTACGCGCACGCGATTTTCTCCCAATACCTCTACCCACTCGTGTTCCTTGCTGTACAACCAGTTCTCTACTACTTTACTCATGATTTGTTCTCCTCCAATGTATCTGCTAGTGGTTGATCTGTATGTGCCAAGCTTCCTTTATCGTTTATAAAATGGGGCTTTCACGGTAACAGCTTCGATTCGCTTGCCGCGAATTTCGACGGTGAGTGCTGTTCCAATCGCCGCGTAATCTGCTTTGATCAGAGCCAGACCTAGATTTCTCTTCAGGGTCGGAGATTGCGTTCCCGAGGTGACGTAGCCAATCGCTTCGTCTGTTTCCGCAGCATCTGCCGCATAGACCGGGTAGCCGGTGCGCGGGATTCCGCGTCCGATCAGCTCGATTCCGACAAGCTTACGAGAAACGCCCTCTTCCTTTTGCTTTTGGAGTGCTTTCTTGCCAATAAAGTCTGCTTCCTTTTGCAGCTTGACAGCAAAGCCGATGCCCGCTTCGAGTGGGCTGATGTCAGGGCCAAGCTCTTGTCCGTACAAAGGTAGCCTCGCCTCAAAGCGCAGCGTGTCTCTCGCTCCTAATCCACACGGAACAACACCATCTACTTTGCCTTCTTCAAGAATCTTTTCCCACAGGGCAGGAGCATCCGCTGCATCCAGATACAGCTCAAAGCCGTCTTCTCCGGTGTAGCCGGTGCGTGACACCAACGTTTTGATGCCAGCCACCTCGACATCGTCCTTGAAGGTAAAGTAGGCAATCTCGGACAGGTCTGCTTTGGTCATGCGTTGCAGCACTTTTTCTGCGATTGGACCTTGCAGTGCCAGCTGCGCTGTTTTGCTGCTAACATTTTCGATGGTCACATCGCCGATGGCATGAGATAAAATCCAGTCCACGTCCTTGTCGATGTTGGATGCGTTGATGACGAGAAGATACTTCTGCTCTCCCTGCTTGTAGACGAGCAAATCATCTACGATGCCGCCGTTCGGGTAGCAGAGCGCAGCGTACACCGCCTGATTGATCTGCAGCTTCGAAATGTCATTCGTAATCAAATATTGGACACACGTGGTTGCGTCTGGCCCTTCTATCGTCACTTCGCCCATGTGGGATACATCGAACAAGCCAGCCAACGTCCGCACGGCATGATGCTCTTCGATAATGCTGCTAAATTGAACAGGCAGCTCCCATCCGCCAAAATCAATGACCTTGGCTCCATAGTTGGCATAGAGCGGGAACAAAGGCGTTCTTTTTAATGCTTCCATCCTGGTTTTCTCCCCCAGTCATTTATTTCATGATGCGCTCTTTAATTGCTGCTCCCGTCGGCGTTACGGCAAGACCGCCAAGTGCTGTCTCCCGCAGTGCCCGCGGCATGTTTCTGCCAATGTCATACATCGCGCCGATCACTTCATCGCATGGCACCTGGCTTTCAATTCCCGCCAGTGCAATATCCGCTGCGGAGAATGCGATGGACGATCCGATGACGTTTCGCTTGATGCATGGCACCTCAACAAGCCCTGCTACCGGATCACACACCAGACCCAGCATGGATTTGAGTGCAATCGCTGCAGCATTGATCGCTTGACGAGGTGTCCCTTGCTTGAGCTCCACGATGGCTGCGGCAGCCATAGCAGTAGCGGAGCCTACCTCTGCCTGACAGCCTCCCGCTGCACCTGAGATAAAGGAACGGTTGGCAATCACATATCCGATTGCGCTCGCCGTAAACAATCCCATGACCAGATGCGCAAACGTAAACTTCTGGTTTTCATGGAGAGAGAACAGGCAGCCTGGCAAAATTCCAGCAGAGCCAGCTGTTGGCGTCGCTACGATAATCCCCATCCGCGCGTTCATTTCGGACGTGGCAAAAGCGAATTTCATCGCATCAGCGACAATATTGCCCGTGAGCTGCTCGCCTTTTTCCAGATAGCGCTCCATCTTGTACGCATCTCCACCAGAAATGCCGCTCGGAGCAAGGCTTTGGTCTATGACTCCCTGATCGATCGCTTCCTTCATTCTGACTAGGCGCAGCTTCATTTTTTCGCTGATTTCCTGTTCGGTCTGTCCCGACTTGCTGCTTTCGCGGGCAAGCATCGCCTCGGCAATGCTCCTATTGCTGCTTTCGCAAACCTCTTGCAGCTCGACCATTGATGTGAAGTTCATTTACAATCCCCCTACGTACGCCGCACAGCGTGGTTTCTCCTCATACAGCACCCTGATCTCAGTCAGGTCATAATCAGCATTCAATGGGATATCAACGGCGCACCCATTGATATGAAAGATTTTAGAGATTCCGCCCCCGAGTGAGACTCCGCCGATGACTACCGACACATTTTCTTTTCGCGCGGTGATGAGAACGGTATTGGGATGATCGTAATAAGGGCACTCCCCTTCACATGCGAAGGTAAATGCTACGTTGCGCACTGATGCGATCTCGATGGCATCCCTGATTCGCTTGTCATCGGTGTCCATACCGAGCAAGCCGCCAATGACTGCTTTATCCGTTCCGTGCCCTTTGTAGGTCTCCGAGAATGAATCGTAGAAAATGATTTGTACTGCTTCCGGTTCTCCTCCGAGAAAGTCATAAACAAACTTTCCGATCCATACCACTCCCGCTGTATGAGAGCTGGACGGACCTACCATGATCGGACCGATAATATCAAAGCAGCTATTGTATACCATGGTTGTGCCTCCTACCTACTGGACTGCGATCTTTTCATACAAGGGATACGCCTCGCAAAGCTTGCCGATTCGCTCACGTACCTGCTCGCTGACAGCAGCGTTGCCTTTTGCCTTCAATACGGTAGCGATTGCGCGTCCAATCACTTGCATTTCCTGCTCTCTCATGCCGCGAGTGGTAACCGCCGCTGTACCGATACGTACACCGCTCGTCACAAAAGGACTGGCTGTTTCGTACGGAATCGTATTTTTGTTAACAGTGATGCCTGCTTCCTCCAATAGAGCCTCCGCTTCCTTACCTGTTAATCCCCATGGGCGTACATCCAAAAGCACGAGATGATTATCTGTTCCGCCAGACACCAATGTCGCGCCTTCTTGGAGCAAGGTAGCAGCCAATGTGGAAGCATTTTTGACAACATTTTCTGCGTAGGTTTTAAAGCTCGGCTGCAGTGCCTCTTTAAAGGAAACTGCTTTTGCTGCGATCACATGCATCAACGGACCGCCCTGAATCCCAGGGAAAATCGCCTTGTTGATTCCTTTGAAAATTTCCTCGTCGTTGGTCAGAATGATGCCGCCGCGTGGACCACGCAATGTTTTGTGCGTCGTGCTCGTCACCACATCCGCATAGGGAACAGGAGATGGATGCAACCCAGCTGCTACGAGACCTGCGATATGTGCCATGTCCACCATGAACTTGGCTCCGATTTTGTCCGCGATTTCTTTGAATTTGGCGAAATCAATCTGGCGGGGATAGGCGCTTGCTCCGGCAATGATCAGCTTCGGGCGCTCGCGAAGTGCTGTCGCTTCTACCTCGTCGTAATCGATCAGATGATTGTCTTCTCTCACACCGTAAGCCACTACGTTGAACCATTTCCCCGACAGGCTAACCGGACTTCCGTGGGTCAAGTGCCCACCATGAGAAAGATTCATGCCCATGATCGTGTCGCCCGGCTGAAGCAGAGAGAAAAAGACCGCTGTATTGGCTTGTGCGCCAGAGTGAGGCTGAACATTCGCGTACTTGGCACCGAACAAGGCGCAGATGCGATCAATCGCGAGCTGCTCAACCACATCTACATGCTCGCAGCCACCGTAGTAACGTTTGCCCGGGTAGCCCTCTGCGTATTTATTGGTCAGTACTGAGCCCATCGCTTGCATGACTTCTTCGCTGACAAAGTTTTCCGATGCGATCAGCTCCAGCGTCCGATGCTGCCGCTTGTTTTCATTTTCAATGGCCGAAAAAATTTCAAAGTCACGATCCTGCAAACTCATGAACGCTCCTCCTATTTGCTACCTTTCCTCGTGTTTTTGGAATACAAAAAAGGACGAAGGAAAGATAGATTAACGTGTAATCTACCTTTCCTCTGTCCTTTTTACCTGAGAGTTTAGCTTCGGCGCTCGTTCCTGTGTGCATAACAGCAGGCTGTTGTCGAAGCGTTCCCCTTGGGTGGCTTTTTCAAGCGCTCTCCAGAGGTGCGTCCAATTGTAGTACTCTTTACCTGAGAGATTAATCCCAAGGATTTTTGGGACTTGCTCCTTCGGTGCCAGTCAAAGCATCTGGTCTCTCCTACAATCATCATCCGCCATATGAAATTTTGTCATTCTTGCCAAAAGCAACTGCTCAGACTATCTATCGGCTCAGCTGGTGAATCCCTTGCCCAAGTGCTCCTTCTGCTGCCTCCATGATGATCTCGCCCAAGCTTGGATGCGCATGGATCGTATGAGCAATGTCTTGCAGCTTGTGCCCTTTTTCAATCGCCAGACCAATTTCTCCGATCAGGTTGGATGCTTCTGGTCCAACGATTTGTCCTCCCAGGATTGCACCTGTTTCGCTGTCTCCGATGATTTTCACAAATCCGTCTCCCGCATTCAGGGAAAGTGCCCGCCCGTTTGCAGCATACGGGAATTTCCCAATCGAAACCGTATAGCCCTGGTTTTTGGCTTCCGTCTCATTCAGACCGACACTTGCGATCTCCGGATCTGAGAAGACGACAGCAGGTATCGTTTTATAGCTGACGGAGCTGTCCAGGCCAGCAATGACTTCTGCGGCGATTTTGCCTTCGTAGGATGCCTTATGCGCCAAGGCCAGACCTTCTACGATATCGCCAATCGCATAAATGTTGGGCACGCTCGTTTTGCACTGCTGATCTACCTGGATGAAACCACGCTCAGTCAATTTCATATTTACCGTTTCAAGTCCGAGCTGATCGATGTTCGGGCGTCTGCCTACTGTAATCAGCAAATATTCTGATGATACCTGATGCAGCTCACCTTTCACTTCATACGTAATCGTGGCCTCAGCTGCTGTTTGCTGCGCTTCTTTGGCGATCGCTCCCGTATGCACCTCTACGCCCAGCTTCTTTAGCTTTCGTCCTACGAAGCGGGACATTTCTTTCTCAAACCCAGGCAAAATCGAGTCCGATCCCTCGAGAATCGTTACTTTGGCACCGAGCTTGGCATACGTCTGTCCCAGCTCGATTCCGATATAGCCTCCACCGATCACAACCAGGCTTTTCGGAATTTCCGTGAGCGTAAGCGCTTCCGTAGAAGAAAGAATCCGTCCCTCATACGGGAAAGCTTTTAGCTCAATCGGTCTGGAGCCAGTAGCGAGGATACAATGTGCAAAGCGGTAAAGACTCGTTTCTTCTCCGTTTATCACCTGTACCAGATCGTCGCCCACGAGCCTCGCTTCGCCCTGGATTCGCTGGACCTTGTTTCCTTTGAGCAGCGACTTGACGCCACCTGTTAATTTATCGATCACACTTTGCTTCCATTCCTGCACTTTGGCAAAGTCGACGCTGACTCCCGCTACCTGCAATCCGATCTCCTGGGAATGCGTTGTCGCTTCGTACTGATGTGCTACCGAAATGAGTGCCTTGGAAGGAATGCAGCCTTTGTTCAAACAAACACCGCCAACCACCGCTTCTTTTTCCACAATCGCTACTTGCTTACCTAATTGAGCAGCTCGAATCGCTGCGACATATCCCCCTGGACCAGAGCCAATGACCAGGACATCAAGCTGCTCCACTACTCCGTTCTCTGCCATGGTTTTCCCCCACTTATTTCTCTCTATTTATGCGCTTTGTATGATCAGCTTGTGCGAATGCGCAGCCGATCCGAAAACAATTCCTCTGGACTCGACAGCGCAAAGCCCTGATCTGGATCAAAGTCTAGCGTCAATACGTCGCCCAAATTGCGCTTCGTCAAAAGATCGATGCAGAACGGAATCCTGTTCTGGTAGACCAGCGTATCGTTTTTTCTCAATTCGTCAACCGCTAGCTGGACGGAAAAAGCACATCCACAATCTCCCGACATCACTACGTCAATCCGCAGAGCAGTGTCCTGTGGAAAGCTAAGCTTGCTGAGTTCACTGCGAGCAGCGTCCTTCACCGTAAGCTCCATGTTCTTGTTCCCTGCCTCCTTTCCCATCGCGCCATCCTCCGCTTAAACCTTTTTTACGAACACCAAAAAAGGACAGGAGAAAGATAGAGTGACGATACTCTACCTTTCCTCTGTCCTTTTTACCTGAGAGTTTAACTTCGTCCAACTAGCCCGAAGTATTCCCCTTGGGTGGCTTTTTCAAGCGCTCTCCAGAGGTGCGTCCAATTGTAGTATCTGGTACCTGAGAGATTGATCCCAAGGGTTTTATGGGACTTGCTCCTTCGGTGCTAAACCTGTTTGTTTAGTCTCTCCTACAATCATCATCCGCCGCTATTCAATTGATGGATAACTTTTCATTAAGTAAATCACATCCATCTTATCCGTGTCAATTCTGAAAAAAAATATTATTCAGGCATTATAAAATAGCAGAACATAAGAAGGGAAAAGAGTGGCTTGCTCCCCCTTCTCCCCAACATTCGCTAAGGTATAATTATTCTGCTGCCTGCTCATCCAGAAACGCTTTTACTACCTGATAAAAACCGTCAGGATCATCTGAATGAACCCCGTGACCGCATTGTTCAAAAGTCTCCAGCTTTGTGTTTGGTCTACGCGATACCATCAGCTCTGCTTGCTTTGCGTCTAGTACAAAGCTTTTTTTACCATGAATCAGCATGATTGGACATGTAGAGGAAAGCCAGTCTTCCCACCAGCTGCCATTAATGTTTTTCTGAGAGATATTCATTCCTTTTAAATCTGTACGAAACCCCCACCCTTTTTCATCCTCAAATACACTCTCAGAAAAATAATCGATGGCTCGCACACCTACACGTTCAAGAGATTCCCTCAATTCTTTTAGCGAAGCAGAACGCTCGGGGAGCAGCTCCACGAAAGAAATATCCACTGAAATGTCTGCACCGACGTCCTCCACAATAACGGCTTTGACCAATTCAGGGTAGCGTGCAGCAAACTGGTATGCGTTGACTCCGCCCAAGGAATGTCCCACGATCGTCACAGGTCGCCCGCCAAGCTCTGTACGAACCAAGCTTAGAATGTCATTGACGTAGCTCTCTCTTGTGTAGTCCTTTTGTGGCGGATGCTCACTCCAGCCATGGCCCCGTTGATCCAAACCAATTACTCGCCAATCTTTTTGAAATGCCTCGGCAAATGCGGAAAAAGTGCGTGCATCATTCATATGTCCGTGCAGCAGAAGCAGTACATTTGGACTCTCTCCCCCATAGTCGAGGTAGGATAGCTTGATATCACCAGATTGAAAATATTTTCTTGTCGCCAAATGATTGTCTGTGGGATGAGACATGTTATTTCCTCCTTTTTTTCTTCTGTATCGTGTGTGGCTTGCTTTCCTCTTCACTCTATCAGACAATAGTGACAGATCATGTCATAATTAAAATGGGAGTACAGTAAAATCCATGCCAAAATCCAAGAGACTGCTGGAACTCATGCTGACCGTCAATCGCAAACGGAAATTCACCGTCAAGGAGCTTGCTCAGGAGTTTGGCGTATCCACGCGAACGATCCTGCGAGATTTGCAGGAGCTGAGCGAGCTCGGCGTGCCCCTTTATTCGGAAGTCGGTCCTCATGGTGGCTATCAGGTTCTCAAGGAAAGAATCTTGCCGCCGATCGCTTTCACTGAAGAAGAAGCCGTTGCCATCTTTTTTGCGATTCATGCCCTGCGCCACTATTCCTCGTTGCCTTTTGCAGCAGAAGCTTCTTCCGCATTGAAAAAGTTTTATCAGTTCATGCCACAGGACGTCCGCGAACGGATCGAACAAATGAGAAACCGTGTTGATTTCATTACACCGACCAGACAAGCCAGCTCACCCTATTTATCCATCCTCCTCGACGCTGCGATCCAGCAAAATGTCATCCTCATCGATTACGAATCAAAGGATAAACGGGCTAATCGAAACATACAACCGATTGGCATCTATACGAGAAATGGCCTGTGGTACTGCCGCGCTTTTTGCTTCCAAAGCGATGATATTCGCGTATTTCGCTGTGATCGCATCCATTCTGCTGTTGCATCTAACACAAAGCCGAGGGATCTATGGAATATGCATCTGGGCAATAGCGCCAGCAATCAGGTAGAGGAGCAGGAGCAAATTTCACTTGTGGCAGAGCTGACTAAAGCGGGGGTACAGGCATGCGAGGCTGAACCAGGTCTTGTAACCCTGCTCCATTTTCGAAAAGATGGGACCGGCTTGCTGGAAGGCAGCATAGCGAAGCGAGACCTGTTGTATTTTGCCAAGTTCTTCATCAGTGTCGGAAAAGACGTGACCGTGAAGCACCCGCCAGAGCTTTTGAACTGCATGAAAAGCTATTTAACTGAGCTCTCGTCTCACTATTCATTTACTTGAACAGTTAGTAAAAAAGCAAAAAGCCAGGGACAACTCTCCCTGGCTTATACACATTACACGTTACAGCAGTCCTTCCTTTTGCGCTTTTTGTATCGCATCATCCCGGTTCCGCACACCGAGCTTGTCATACAGAGCTGACGCATAGTTACGTACGGTCCCGTCAGACAAATACAGCTTTGACGCGATTGTTTTATACCGCATGCCTTGGGAAAGCAACTGTAAAATTTCCAGCTCCCGCTTCGTTAACCCATAAAAATTCTCGTCTTTTTCGCTTATTTTCGGTGCAACGAGCAAATTTCCCTGTTCGTTTGCAACCTGTGCATCCAGCATTTTATGAAACAGGTCCTGTGCAATCATCGTACCGCCGCGATGGACGAGGCGAATCGTTTCCGCAAGCTCACGTGATTCAATCGATTTCAACAGATAGCCGTCTGCGCCACTGCGCATGATTTCCTTGGCTTTTTCGGTATCCTGAAACGTAGACAGGACGAGGACACGAATATTTGGCCATTTTTCCTTCATCCGTTTTGTCGCAGTGATTCCGTCTATATTCGGCATCTCGAGGTCCATCAGCACGAGGTCTGGTTCCAGCTCCTCACACAGCTCCAGAGCTTGCGCCCCATCCTCTGCCATCCCGACTACCTGCAAATCCCGTTGTCCCTCGAGTATGGTGCGCAAGCTTTCCCGAATGAACGAGTGGTCATCCACAATAAACAAACGAATGATTTCATCGGCGCTCTCTACCAGCCTCGGCACAAAACAAGTAACGAGCGTTCCTTCTCCCCGCTCTGAGTATACGGATACTCTTCCTTGCAAATGAGCGGCCCTCTCTTTCATCGCGGTGATCCCGAAGCCATCCTTCCAGTTTTCCACCCCGTAACCGTTATCCTGTACTTCCAGCCTCGTCTGTTGCGGCTCAAAATGCAAAGAAACGACGATGTCCGTTGCTTGACCGTGGCGTACCGCGTTCGTCAAAGATTCCTGCAAGCAGCGAAACAAGGTCATTTTCACTTGCTTCCCGACCAGATACTCTTCTCCGATTGCACGAAAACGTACATTTACCTTTGCATGTGTCTGAAATTCTTCCGCAACCTGCCTCAGCGTATGGACCAAGGGAAGCGTCTCTTGTGGTGACTCCATCTGATGCAAGTACCCTCGCACTTCCTCCATGCTTCTTCGAGCGAGCTGCAAGAGGGAATCGAGCTTGTGCTCCCCTTCCTGCGACGCCACATCCGGGCGCAAGGTTTCCAATCCCATGATAATCGAGGTATACGAATGCCCCATCGTGTCATGCAGGTCCTTGGACAGCCGGTTCCTCTCCTCCAGCAGCGTCACTCTCTCCATTTGCGTGAGGTACTGCTCCAGCACACTGTTTTGCTTGCGAATAATTTCATTTTGGCGGTGATTGACGATGAGCAAATGAAAGGCAAACCCCATCACATAAGCAAGTCCGACTTGTGAAAAAATCTTTATCACGTCAATCCCGTGTGAAAAAAGCACAATCAGCATGGGAAGAAGAACAATCGTAATCGGAGCCGACCAGCGATACGATTTCTCCGCACTGTTGGCAGCAATCATAAAAGCTGGCATCAAAAGAGTAAGATAAGCCTCCGGAAACAAGGACGTCAGATACAGACAAACGCCGCCAAACAAAAGCATTTCTGCGACCAGGTAGTATCTGTAGCTCAGCATTAAACAAATCCACGGGACGGAAAAAGCAATGATTTGCCAAAACACAACAATCCAAAGGGAGAGTGTGAGATGCTCTTCCAATTGTACAGTCGTAAAGGTAATTGAGAAGCAACTGATCAGACGTATAAAAAACATGATCCAGTCATACCAGATCCATTGCTTTACGATATCGAGCAAGCCATATCATCCCCTAATTGCTTTGAACATCAAGCGCGTGTAACCACCAATCAATTGTACCAGTCCATTGCCAAGCTTGGAGCACCCGATCATGAGTATGAACCCTAAACTCATCAGAAGTAAAGCCTTCAGCTCCGAATCCACAGCGATCCCCATAAAATTGATCTCCGTATACGGGTAGAGCAGCGGTACAAACGCAAACAAAACGGGTGCGATGTAAATGAGCATTCCAATCACAAGACAACTGATCCCGATTACAAATTTTTGCATCAGCCAAAAAACGGACATCCAGTTTCTTCCATCTGTTAATTCTGCCTTCGCTTGCGTCCATTGATTTCCTTTTGCTCTTTTTCTTGCTGCCAATGGCTCAATCGAGATATCTGTATAAATCTTTGTCTGAATACGTTCATGCTGGACAAAGGTTTGCGTTGTCCGCAATACGTTCGTAAGCAACGGAATTCCCACTACGGTAAATGACAATGCCAGACCAAGCGCAATCCCGCTCAAATAAAAGCAAAAGTAAAACACACCCGAAGCAAATGTAAACAGCATGAAGAAAAAATTTTGCATGTTTCGCATGATCGCTCTTTTCATCAAAGCCAACTCTCTCCTGTCTATACCTTTTCCGACACAATTGATGACGGTCTGCCCTTACCGTAATCCACTGCGCGTCACATGAACCAGTGCCAAAATGTCATATGACAGGTCAAGTCATGCCAATTCATCAGCCACAGCAGTTTTTTGGGTAAAGCGGAAAAGTGATGACAGGAAGTAACTACCGAGTATGACGCGTGCTTTGCCATACTGTACCCAAGCTCTCACTCTCGGAGTCGGCGCTCACAAACTTGCTTACCAAAAACAAAAGGAGAATCGCACATGAAAAAAGCTTTTCAAAAAATGAGTCTCACCGTATTTCTGCTCTCCACGACCTTGGTTGCCGCATGCACGCAGCCCCTCGGTGCCGTTGAATCAAAGCCGACTGCTTCCCCTGCTGCCCCCAGCATAAAAGGTCCCCTGGATGCCAAAGAAGTCGAAGCGTTTGCCGATCCACTGTTTGCAGACAAAATGAAAAAATTTAATGTGAATGGTTCCAGCTTCGTTGTCGTCCGTGATGGCAAAGTCATTGTGAATAAAGGCTACGGCTTCGCTGACAAGGAAAAAAACATCCCTGTTGATAAAGACACGGTCTTCCAAATTGCTTCTGTAACGAAAACCTTTACCGCGCTGGCTGTCATGCAGCAGGTTGATGCGGGCAAAATGGACCTGCATCACAATGTAGAGGAATACCTTGGGGGGCTAAAGATTCCCAATACGACGGGCAAATCCCTCACCCTCTATGACATGCTTACCTATACAAGCGGCGTAGACTTGCCTGATATTACGACGTTTATCGGGCCGGAATATATTGGGCAGGACATCTCAATGGAAGAGTTTCTTCCGAAGCATATGCCGACCGTCATTCGCCCTCCTGGAGAGGCCTATACGTATGACAATTTTGGATTCTTACTCGCTGGATACGCGGTCGAAAAAGTAAGTGGAATGCCATTTGCCCAGTATATGGACGAAAAAGTGTTCAAGCCTCTCGGAATGAGCTCCTCTAGCGTTCGCTTTAAGCCCGAGTTGTTAAAACGCATGGCCGCTCATTACGGCTCGACTGGCGAGCCACAACCGACATTTGGTCATGCTCCGACCGATGGACCACAGGGAAGCATTCTATCAACCGGGGAGGATATGGCTAGGTATATGATCATGCAGCTGCAAAACGGAAAATTTGAAGGAAAAGAGATCGTCAGCAAGAAAAGCATGGAGTTGATGCACGCTTACCAGATTTTCGTGGAAAAGGACATTCCGATCACAACTGTAGGGTTTGAAACCTATTTTAACGAGCTGGCAAATGGTCAGCATGTTGTTTTGAAGGGTGGAAACATGCCAGGACATTCTTCCCTGATGGTATTGATACCGGAGCAAAAAACCGCCTTTTTCATGTCTTACAACAACGATTCCATGATGAGCGTCGATATTTACAAGGAATTCATGGATCATTATTTCCCGGAAAAAGAAAAGGCAGAGCCTGTTTACTTGCCTTTGAGTGAAACGGATGCGCAGCGCTATATCGGCTTGTACCAAAATACACGTGCATTGGCGATCCGTACTTCTTTTGCGTATGAGAATGGCTCGCTCGTGCTTGAAGATGAGATTAACGGAAAACAAAAGCTGCGTATGATTCACCCACTACTGTTTGTAGATGAAGAAGGCAGTAAAATTGCATTCAAGGAAGACAAGGACGGCAGTATTACGTATTTCTATTATTCCACGCAAAAAGGCGTAGGGGTCGTCGCTCATTCGCAAAAAATGGATAACAAGCAAACGTTCTCCGACGTGCCGAGCACCAGCAGCTATCAGAACTATATCAACAACCTCAGCGCTCTTTCCATTATGGGCGCGAAAAAGGG
Source organism: Brevibacillus sp. SIMBA_040 (assembly GCF_046535075.1). Classification (NCBI taxonomy): domain Bacteria; kingdom Bacillati; phylum Bacillota; class Bacilli; order Caryophanales; family Paenibacillaceae; genus Brevibacillus; species Brevibacillus sp. SIMBA_040. Next base: position 302,846 of record NZ_JAWRXI010000003.1, on the reverse strand, counting down.
AAGCCAATTTGATCCGACAGGGACGATGACACAAGGCGAATTTACTGATGCTCTGATCAAAGCACATGGCTGGAGCGTATTTCCCGGGCAAGCGGAAGGAATTAAACAGCAAATGGCTGCGGGCATCCCTAATTTGAACCCTTCGGCACCAATCACAAGACAAGTCGCTGCTGTCATGATCCAAAATTTGAAGCAGCTTGAGCCTGTGGCAACCAGCAAAGTGACGCTGCAAGACACTGCCGACACATGGGCAAAAGATGCGATCACTGCACTTGTTTCACAAGGCATCGTCGATCCTGATACAAAAGTAGACGCAGATGGCTCTTTCACATTCCGTGCAAAAGATTTACTGAAGCGTCAGGAAGCCAGTGCCTTGCTTGATTTAGCATTTGGCTACTATTCGCTGCCAATTAAACGATAAAGAGCATTTTCCTCTTTTTGGGATAAAGTAAGGAGTTGTTGTAAAACCTACTCCTTTGAGGGAGGTGACTGGTCGTGGAAAATAGCGATAAACACAACGGACAAGCTGAGCAAAAAACTACAAGCGAATTAAATGAAAAGGAAATCGAGCTTCAGCATCAATTTCAAATGTTCCCTACCCCGGATGAAAAACGTGCTTCAAAAGTGATCACCGAGCTGAAAGATTAATGATACGAAGAAAAAAGAATGGGAAACTCTCTCCCCCATTGTAAGGCTGCCCTAAAACTCGGCAGCCTTTCTTCGTGTAAATAAAAGAATCCGCCTATAGGAGACGGATTCTCGCCAGTATCTTCAAGTGTTTTCTAGTAACTGCTGCGCTTTCCAAAGATGAGCGACAGGACGAACAAGATCAAAAAAACAACAAACAAGAATTTTGCGATACCCACTGCAGCCGAAACAATCCCCGTAAACCCGAATATTGCCGCAATAATGGCAATGATCAGAAACAGCATAGACCATCGTAACATGTGGATCACCCTTTCCTGGTTTTGCTTCTTCTTGTCTTATCGTTCCTGCTCATTATTAACCACTTTTCTCGTGTATGAAACAAAAAGAACCGCCGCGAAAGCGATGGGTTCCATCTGCTTGCGTGGCGGTTCCCCTTTTCATTTTGATAGGTACCGTTATTTTCTGTAAATTCTTTCTTGAGGGACAAAATCGGTGTAGGGAAGTCCATCTGGCACAAAAAGAATCGACTCCTTGCTCCCTAGCCCGAGAAAGCCCCCGTCAGCCAGGCTCCCGTAAATCAACCGATGGACATGATGCTGCAACTCTTGATCGAAATAAATCAGGACGTTGCGGCACAGGATCACATGAAACTCATTCAGAGATCCATCCGTCACCAGGTTATGCTGCGCGAACACGAGATTCTCACTCATGCTGGGGCGAAAATACGCAAAGCGATGGTCGGTGGCGTAGTATTCGGAAAAAGCCTTCGTTCCTCCGGCCTCCAAGTAATTTTTTGTGTACTGCTGCATTTTCTTTAAGGGAAATGCCCCTTTCTGCGCCGCTTCAATCGCCTTTTCATTCATATCTGTTCCATAAATCCTCGTCTTGTGGGCTAATCCCTCCTCCAACATCAGGATCGCCATGGAGTAAACTTCTTCCCCCGTTGCACAGCCAGCGTGCCATATCCGAATCTCAGGCAGCCCCAGTAGCAAGGGCACGACCTCTTTGCGAAAAGCGACAAAAAAACTTGGATCTCGAAACATTTCGGTCAGGCGAATGGACAAGTCGTTCAGTAATCGCTCCAAAGCTCCTTGCTCATGCAGCACCTTTTCCAATAATGCTGTGATTGTGGGAAGTCCCTCCGCCATCATCCGATTTACGATTCGCCTGCGCAGCGATGCCCGCACATACCCGCGAAAATCGTAGCCGTACATTTGATAAAGACCTTCCAAGAGCAGGTTGATTTCTATTTGTTGCCGCTCGTCGTGAACCACATTCTCCATAGCTGTCAAAGAATCGGTGGATAGGTCTGGTAATGGAGTGTCCATTTCGAGTTCACCTACTTCTATTTCGTCAGCCATACCCGCATCAGCGAGAACAGCTGGTCTATATGTAATGGCTTCATAATATAATCGGAAGCCCCGGTTTCCAAGCATTTTTCTCTTTCGTGCTTCATCGCTTTGGCAGTCAGCGCGATGATGGGCAACTGGTCTAGCCCCAGCTCCTGACGTATGATCTTCATCGCTTCATAGCCATCCATGATCGGCATCATAATATCCATCAGGACCAGATCGTACTCCTCAGCACCCTGCAGCTTCTCCACTGCTTCTCTGCCATTCTGTGCTACCTCCACCGAAACTCCTTTTCGTTCCAGTGTAGTAACGAGCGCATACACATTTCTGGCATCGTCATCGACTAACAGTACACGCTTTCCCTGGAAGAGCTTTTCTTCGGGAGCAGCTGTGACCATATCCAACCAGCTCGCAGCCTCAGCCCCTCGTTCCGCAGGCACCATACTCCCCGTTGCTGCCACTTCGTCCGTTACCAGAAGTCCCGTATCTTGTCGATCTGGAGGAGCATCGTCCCGTTTGCTTGGAAGGTACAGAGTAAACGTACTTCCTTTATTCGGTTCGCTTTCAACCACGATGACGCCACCCAAAAGCCGCGTAAACTCACGGCAAATCGAGAGTCCAAGTCCGGTCCCACCGTACTGTCTATTGGTCGTACCATCGACCTGCTGGAACGCTTCGAAGATGAGCTCCTGTTTGTCGCACGGGATTCCGATTCCTGAATCTATCACTGAAAATTCTAATACCGTCTCTTCTTTCAGGTCAGGAAGCAGCTCCTTTACACGCAACGGATTCGCTGGACCTATCCGCAGCGTCACGCTTCCCTGTTCAGTAAATTTACATGCATTTGACAACAGGTTTTTCAATATTTGATGCAGTCTCTGCCCATCCGTCAATATAAGATCGGGTGTGTCTGGATGGACGTGTACTTCAAAGTCCAACTGCTTTGTCGTAGTTACTGGTTCAAACATGCTTTGCATCAGCTGCGGGATTTCCGAGACATTGACTTCATCTGTCATGATCTCAATTTTCCCAGCCTCGATTTTGGATAAATCAAGAATATCGTCAATGAGGCGAAGCAAGTCTTGCCCCGCTGTATAAATGACCCGGGAGTACTCTTCCACTTCCGCCTCGTCCGTTTCTGACTGACTGTTTTCCATTAGCATTTGTGACAGGATCAAAATGCTGTTCAGCGGCGTGCGCAGCTCATGGGACATGTTTGCTAGAAAATCAGTCTTGTACTGCGAGCTCTCCTGTAGCTTGCGCGCGTAGTCTGCCAGCTCATCCTTTGCTTTTTGCAACTCATCTGCCCGCTGCTGGGCAAAAAGATTTTGTTCTTCCAAAAATTCATTGGTCATGCGCAGCTGATCTTGCTGCATCTGCAATTCTTCTGATTGGGTCTGCAGCTCCTCCGACTGTGTCTGCAGCTCTTCGGTCATCACTTGCGACTCGCTGAGCAAACGCTCCACTTCCATCCTTCCCAGAACGCTGACGATCGATTGCCCAAATTTCTCCTGCAGCAAATCCAAGAGTGTTAAGTGCGCTGCTTCAAACGGCTGAAACGCAGCCAGCTCGACGACTGCCTCTACTCTTCCTTCCACCATGATCGGAGCGACCACTAAATGGCGAGGCGAGGCTTCCCCTAAGCCAGAGGTGACCTTGATGTAATCTTCTGGCAAATGATCGATGAGAAAAATTCGTTTATCCACCGCACACTGACCAACTAGACCTTCCCCCAAGCGAAAGCTGTCCGCAGCATGCTCCTGATTCACAAGTGCGTAGTCTGCCACTCGAATGAAGATCGTCTCAGCACTATGATTTTTCCGTAAATAGACGACGCCGTATGCCGCTCCCAGCTTTGGCGCAAGCCTGCCAACAAAAGCTTTAGCAAGTGTCTGAATATCAGTTATACCCTGATAGATTGTAGAAATTTCCGTCATGCTCTTCTGTATCCAGCTCTGTCGCTCCAGACTGCCAAGCAAATCATTCGTCGCAAAAGCGAGCTCCCGCAGCTCGTCTTTTGTTTGCACCTCAATCCTTGCTGTCAGATCCACATCGGATGAATGATCGGTAATCTCTCGAATCGTTTTCACGACCTGCTTGATCGTGCTGACGATAGTTCTCGACAGATAGAGGGACAAGGCAAAAGTGATGATCGTTACGAAGCCGATAATCGCATACCAAATATAGAGCACCTTTTCATTGCTCTGATTCAGCTTCTCGATGCGCTCTGCCGCCACTCTCTTCTCATCCTCAAGAAAAGAATCGAGCTGTGTTCGCAGCTGATCCATCGCTTGTTTGCCTGTATTTTGTTCAAAATGATGCCGCAGAGCTTCCCCGTTGTTTTCCTTCTTTTTCTGGACGACGTACTCTCCGGTATTCGCCACCCAGCTTAAAATCAAAGGGCGGATTTGTTCCAGATTCCGTTGCTGCCCCGGATTATCCGCGAGCATCGTATACAGCTTGTTGTAGTTATCCTGCCAGCTGCGGCTTCCGATCTCATAGGGCTCCAGATACTGTTCATCCCCAGTAATCACATATCCGCGCATCCCTGTTTCCATATCCAGCACATTTTTTTGTACCTGGCTGGTCAACTCGTGTACGGTCATGTCATGATTGGATATAAACTCTATTTCAGCCTGCAAATCCTTCATCGCTTGATTCACGAGGAGAAGGGAAACGCCCAGACAAGCCACGATCGATACGTACACGATAAAAATTTTCGCCTGAATGTTCAGATTAAAACCTTTCATCGAGCTCGCCTTCTTTCATACGCTTCGTGTCAGAAAAAATATACCAACTATTCTACCACATTCGCTGCCACGAAACGAAAAAAGGATAGACGCTCATGAGGAAATCTTACTCTGATAGTGCATGCTTTAGTTTATCGATGGCCCGCTTCTGAATTCGGGACACACTCATCTGGGAAACACCCAGTTGCTCGGCAATTTGTCTTTGGGATTGTCCTTCGGCGTAAAGAAGCGAAATCACTTTTTTCTCTTCTTTTTTCAAGCAGCCCAGCGCTTCATTCAAATCAATTCTCTTCTCCAGCAACTGATAATCATCAGCGGGTGTGGCAATCATATCGGCAATCGTCGCATTACTCTCCCCTTCAGGCGAGAGCTGTGTATCTAGTGACGTATAGTTGTAGTAGTCTCGACCAACGAGAACCTCGATCGTTTCCTCCACAGTAAGCCCCACCTCTGCTGCGATCTCTTCCACGTGCGGAGAGCGCTCCAGTCTGATAGTCAGATCGTCAATCATCCGCTGAACAAGCGAGCTCTTTTCTTTAATTTTTCGCGGCACCTGTATGTACCATGACTTGTCCCGCAAGTAGTTTTTCATATGTCCGATCAGATGCTTCATGGCATAGCCTTCAAAGGGAATGCCAAGCGCGATGTCATACTGCTTAAACAAGCGAAGTAAGGCGATTCGCCCCACCTGATACAAATCCTCGTTCAAGTCAGGACGGTTGCGTGACATCTTTCCTGCTGCCATCTGGACGATTTGATCATAATGCAGTAAAAGCTCGGTTGCTGCTTCGCCGCATTCGGTTTCCCGATAGATTTTCATTTTGGAGTACAGCTTGTACAAAGCCTCCGAGGGTTGGTTTGGATTCATACCCTTTCCCCTTTTCTGCTCAGCCGCTTGGACAAAACGATCTTGGTTCCTACGGTGCTCCCTGTGTCTACCTGAACTTCATCCATCAATGCTTCCATCAGGAAAATACCAAGACCGCCTATCGAAAGCTCGCTAATTTCTTCTCGCTCGCCAGGAACGCCATTCCCCGGCACCCCTGTATTCACAAAGCTATGCCCATAGTCTTGCACAGTGATCACCAGTCGCTCTCCGTCATTCTCGAAGCGCAGGTCGATCATCCCTGTATCAGCATCCCCATAGGCGTGCAAGATGGCATTATTGCAAGCCTCCGAAACGGCCACTTTCATATCTTCGATTTCCTCGAAAGAAAAGCCCGCTTTCGTCGCGAAGCTGTATAAGCTTAATCTGACAATATCCAAATATTCCGCCTCGGCGGGAATTGTAATGCTCACAAATGGATTCATGATCGCTCCTCTTTCCTTTTCTGACTCCTGCTCTACCTGCAAGTGTAACAGATTCCACTGACAATGCTCAGTCGCCCGCCCTCTTGCCAGCTGTTTGTGCCCGTGCAGACTTCATTCGCAGCCATACATCTGCCGCTGCAAGAGCTCCTTCCAAAATCGCTTGCCATTTTTCAGTACGCTGTGCTGGAGCTGGCTCTCTTTTCGGCTGCTTAAATGAAGCGAAGAATCCTGTAGCCGACTGTCTGACCGCCGTCGTAAGCTCGTGGACAACCTGGCCTACATCGCCCACACTGCTAAATAAATGATCCAGCTTTGTCAGCTTCGTACGCAAATCAACAGCCATTTCATTTGCATTTCCTACTACTGCCTTCACTTCATCGCCAATTTCTCTGACTTCTATTTTCATCTGCCCCAAGGTATGTGTGACCTCGTCCAGGGAGCTTTTCACCGATTGTAAGGTCCGGATCAGGAAAAACGTCAGGATAACAAACGCAATCGCAACCATAACGGCGCTCATTTCTAGTAACATAACATGCCCTCCCTATGAACCATTTAAGAGCCATTACCCACCACCACTTCATTTGAAACAGTCGTCTTTTAAAAAAATGTCCTGTTTCAACCTGCAGCAAAGTGGGTAACTATTGCTATCCACACCATTCTTCAATAAACGGAGGTACTTATGATGACAAACACCGTAACGTATTCCATTTACTTGACGAAGACGCTCAATCAGCAGGTTGCTAACTTCTCAGTGCTGTACATGAAGCTGCACAATTATCACTGGTATGTAAAAGGAGAGAACTTTTTCACGCTGCACGTTAAATTCGAGGAGCTGTATACAGAGGTCGCACTACATCTCGACACCATCGCAGAGCGAATGCTGGCTCTTGGGTCCGTACCGACCGCGACGCTAAAAGAACATCTGGAAATGGCAACGATCAAGGAAGCCACAGGGGAGGAAGATGCTCAGCAAATGGTCGAAGCCTTATCAGAAGACATGGAAAACATCATGAAGGAGCTTAAAATCGGTATTACCTTGGCAGAGGACCAACGCGATCAGCCTACCGCTGATATGCTCACGGCCATCCACACTTCTTTTGAAAAGCATCGCTGGATGCTCAGTGCCTACCTCGGAAAATAAAGATAATTCAAAGACCCACGGACCTGACAGCGTGACTGTCAGCCCGTGGGTCTTTGTTTGTGTAAGCAGTCCTTTTACGCGCCACCTTTTACTCCTTGCAGGATAAATTTGGAAATGCCGGTAATTTCCAATAATTTGAGCACTCCTGGTGGAATATTGCGAACAGTAAGCGGCGCCCTCTTTGCATCCCGTATTTTTAAGATAGAAACGAGGATACCGATCCCTGTGCTATCTATGTAAGAGAGGTCCGCCAAATCGAGAATGAGTTCTTTTTCTGTACCAGACACCACCGCTTCCAGCTTATCACGGAATAACGTCGATGCTACCTCCAGATCCAGCTCGCCATGGAAATGAAGAACAATCGCTTTATCAGTTTCCTTCTGATCTATCGAAAATTTTTCCGCTGCCATCTAGCTCACTCCCTCTATCTTTTATGTTGGTAACTTTTATCTATTTCGTTGAAATCATGACCAGGCACCTATCGTCCCTTAGATCGTCTCTACCTGCACCCGGCTGCAGCTTTTGTACAAGGCTGACCGGATCATGTTCAGCCTGTTCCTGCAATCTGCTAACAATCGGGAACATTCCCATTTGATGCTCTACACCCAGGCTCTCAACCAAACCGTCCGTGAACAAAATAACTCGTGCCTGTTCGTCGTAAGAAATCTCATCTTGGACAATATCAATTTTCTCAAAAAACCCCAAGGCACAACAGCCTTTGTCGAGCATTACCACTTTTCCATCGACTATGGCAACTCCGGCTGGATGTCCTGCATTTACGTATTGAATCGTCCGCTTTTCCGTATCCAGCACCAGATAGATAGCCGTGAAGTAGTAGTTGATAAGTCGATCTGACATCTGCAGCTGGTTCATGCGACGATTGAGCTCGTCCATAACCGCTTTTGGATCACTTACCCCCATAATCGTATCCTTCATGGCCGCGTACATGTACATACATATTAGCGAGGAGGAGATGCCGTGCCCCATCATATCAAGCAAAATGACAGCATAGCGGTTCGGCGCAATTTGATACCAGGCGTATAAATCACCGGCTAGCTCTGAGGATGGCTCATAAACCGCCGATATGTCTACCGCCTGATCATGGATCGGACTGCTGAGCATACTGCGCTGAACCTGCTTGGCTAATGCCAGCTCATTTTGAATCCGTTTATCCCGTTCCTTGCGCAAATCCTTTTCATGCTTCAAGCGAAGGGTCGAACGGATACGTGCCAGCAGCTCGACCTTGTTGATCGGCTTCATAACATAATCGAGCGCACCCGCATCCAGTGCCTCCGCCATTTTATAGGAGTCTCCCATCGCCGTGACAAAAATAATCGGAAGATCACGTAGTCTCTCTTGCTTCAATACGGTTCTGCATGCCTCCACGCCGTCAATTTCCGGCATCATCAAGTCCATCAATATTAAATCGACCGGTACCTCTCCTGCGGCCTTTGAATCCATGCCGAGAAAATGATAGAGCTCTTTGGCCGATGACAACAGCACCAGATTATCGTAGCCAGCTTTTCGCAAAATTTTTTCAATGATCACTAGATTAGTTCGGTTGTCGTCTACAATGACAATATTCATAGCAACCCCCTATCACGAAAAAAGTCAGGGGACACTCCCCACGTCCATTTCTTTTATCATAGCACGATATGGCAAAGAGCTCCTTCCATTTACTACCCACCCGTTTGCTGATTCAAACAGTTGATTTTGAGAAATGGATCATTTTCCTGTTTCAAACACCAAAAACAAGTTTATAGAAGAGTAGGAACAAAATACGAGACACAAAAGGAGAGATGGACGATGAATCAAACACCAGATAACAATAAAAACGGTCTTTTGAAAGGAATGCTGATCGGAGGCGCAATCGGAGCTGCCGCTTCCTTGTTGATGGCACCTAAATCAGGGTCGGCTCTGCGAGAGGATTTGTCCAACGCTGTCAACTCTCTCGGCGAAAAAACACGCGATCTCGCCTCCACCCTCAAGCAAAGAACAACCAATGCGGCAGACACGATCAGCATACAAGCTTCCGAGTTTTCAGAAAAAGCGCAGGAGGGTAAACAGATCGTCGCAGATACCATACAAACAGTCAAAGAAGACATGCAGGGCAAAAGCTGAGAAGCTCCAATCCGCTTTGCGAGCAACGAACTTTCTGTTAAAGGGGAGATGTATATGGAGCCAACGATGATGCATCAACAATTGATAGAGCTGGGCTTGGAAAGAATCAATCACGCTGTCACCTCAACGTATCGCCTCAACATCGCTTGCGAGAATACAGGCGTTACGTATCCGCTGCTAGTCACCACCATCACCTATGAACAAGGCCATCACGTCATTAACTTTGAAGAAGCGGAATTTGAATCCAGCAACAGCGTTCCGTTACAAGTACAAAAAGCCGCTCTCGATAAGCTGATCGAGCTGGAGCAGCATCTACGTCAGTGGACACAAATGACACTGGAAGGAGCACAAAACAGCTCGATGGCGCAAAATATGAACGAGATGAAAAAGCTCGGAGATGAAATGAAGGATTTAAAAACAGGTAGTGAGATTATTGATAAAAACCAGGTTCCCGATCCTATCCAATAGGTACCCAATTGATTTGATAGTCGAACAGCCATAGTCCGATGAGCAAAATGGGCTATGGCTGTTTCTTGTTTTCGGTGATGTAAGTACCCATACACATAAAGTAAGCCGGACATCCGCATGTTACGGATACCCGGCTTTGCTCCTTTTTTACGAGAGTCATGGCCCTCGTCCTTTTCTCTCTGATTTACTTTTTCGGTGTTTCTCGCTTAGTAAATAGCAATAGATGAGCTTGTCCAGCTTACGCGATTTATTCAGGACGTATGTTCCTCTCATCCCGTGAGCACCACTCGTCGTTACAGCCTGATACAGCTCCTGCCTGGCCCTCTCGATTTTGCTCAGCATCATTTCACGCAACTCCCTCATCCCCTTTTTTGTGACGGTGATGATCAATTATTCCCGAGGAAAGAGCTTTTCCCCAGATTCCCTGGGAGAAAGCTCTCCTCCTTGCTATTTGTTACGTAGTATCCATCCCGCTAAAACATTGGCGGATAGTAATAAATCGTTGGATCGTAGTCGTTTCCGTCGTAGTAGGTTCCACCCCATGCGATCACGACGATATGGTCGTTCTCCATTTCCATTTCAAGGCGCTCGGCATCAGACGAAATGAACCCCATTGACCTCAGCTTTGCACGCAGCTCCTCATCACGAGTACGGAATACGTTGGCTATCGCTGTGCCAAAGCCCTCTTCCAAGACGCCAATCTGCTCTGCATTAGCACGGCTTGCCACGCGCTCGGTGCGATCTTTGTCATAGGCAAGCACATAAATCTGATCTTCCCGATAACCATCCCGTCTGAATTTTGCGACTTGAAGCTGTGCTTCATTTACGTTTCGGACTGTTTTCACTTTCGTTTCCATGGTATTCATCTTTAATCCCTCCTAAGTGGAATGTGGATGATGGATGGAGACGATTGTCTCAATCCTTTGTAATTGTCTTGCTGACCAGTATTACCCATGAAAATAGCAGCTGAAACAGTAATCGGGCATTTCATAGATCGATCTCTCAAAAAAGGAAATAGCCGCTTCCCCTACAACCTAGGAAAGCGGCTATTCCAACTAACGCGCAAGCTATTGGATAAGTGTCGATTGTGTACTTAATTCTCGCACCGTTGCCTCGTCCACATCCACACCCAATCCTGGGCGATCTGATACCATCAATTGACCTTTCTCATAAGGGAGCTTTCCAAAATCTCTGGAAAACATGAGTGGCCCCACCATCTCATTGGAAAAAATCATGCTCTTGGCAATCGAGAGGTGTGCGCCCGCTGCTGTCGCAATCGAGGATTCCACCATGGAGCCGACCTGACAGCCTAAGCCCGCCATTTCAGCCTGGGCTACAAGCTTGCAAGCAGGATACAGTCCCCCGCATTTCATCAGCTTGATATTGATCAAATCCGCTGCCTGTCTCATGATGACTTCTCTCATTTCCTTGTCACCATGCAGTCCTTCATCGATCATGACTGGAATGGTTGTCTTCTGTCGCACCTCTGCCAAGCCTATGATGTCGTCTGCCAGCACAGGCTGCTCGATCCATTCCATCTCACAATCCTCGACCTGTTTCAACACCCGCATGGTCGTCGCGACATTACGCCATCCCTGATTTGCATCTACCCGCAGCTGGACATTTTCACCGATCGCCTCCCGTACGGCCCGAATTCGTTTGATATCCGTCGCAGGGTCATCTCCTACCTTGATTTTGATGCTTGTATAACCGTCGACTACAGCCTGCGCTGCTTGGCTGGCCATTTCTTCTGGCGGCAATATGCTGATCACGAAAGGAACGGATAAGGACGAGTGCACTTTTCCTCCCAGCAGATTGTAGACGGGCTGACCCGTCGCTTTTCCCATGATGTCATAGCAGGCAATATCGATCGCAGCTTTTGCGGTTGGCGCGTGGTATACAGCGGCTGACATGATTTTATGGAGCTTTTCGATAGCAAATGGATTTTCTCCAATCAACAGCGGTGCTATGTCCTTGCTCAGCATTTCGTACGTGCTGTAAAAGCTTTCTCCCGTCACATGGGGGTCCGGCATGCCCTCGCCATAGCCTACAATTCCTGTATCCGTCGTCATTTTGACGATAATGCTTGGCAGCTCATGGAATGTATCGTACGCGACGATAAACGGTCGTACCAAAGGAAGCTCGGTGGCAAATACCTCAATGGAAACAATTTTCATGCGTAACCTCCGTTATTAAAATGGTCCATAATGCATGAGATTTGCTATCAGGACAGCAACGAGTCCAATCGCAAATTGGGTCAATATTAAAGGCATAATCCATTTCGCCCAGCGGCTCCACGGAATACCCGCGAGTGCCAGTCCAGCCATAAAATAGCCTGATGTCGGGAAGATGATATTTCCAATCCCGTCAGCCAAGGAAAAGGAGAGTACTGCTGTCTGACGGGTCACGCCCACCAAATCCGCCAACGGTGCCATGATCGGCATGGTCAATGCAGCTTGTCCACTGCCTGATGGTACGACAAAGTGAATCAGTGCTTGCAGGATAAACATTCCTCCCGCACTCATCGTTGGCGGGATCTTATCCAGAACACTGGAAGCATGGTACAAAAGCGTATCAATGATATGTCCTTGGTCTAGCACAACCAGTGTCGCGCGCGAAAGACCGATGATCAGGCAGCCAGCCAGCATGCCAGCAGCACCCTTCATGAATGCTTCGATATACTGGTTGGCGGACAAGCGTCCAATGAAGGTGATTACGATGGAAAGTACGACAAACAGGGCAGAAATCTCTGTAATGTACCACTTGAATTGAAGAACTCCGTAAATCAAGACTGCAAAGTTAAGCAGGAAGCACGTTAGAACGATTTTGTGGGTTCTCGATAGAGGCTGATGGTCTTCCTGCTGCGCGGTGTCATAGGAGACGTCTTCCCCGTAAAAGCCAAGGGTCCGGTCCTTTTTCACCTTCATCGCATAGCGATAAATAAAAGCGACGGAAACGACATACATAATGACGAACAACACGATGCGGTAGCCGATTCCTGAAAAGATGGGAAGTTGGGCAATCCCTTGGGCAATTCCGACTGTAAACGGATTCATAATGGCTGTCGTAAATCCGATTGACGCCCCAACCAACACGATTGCCGTCCCGGTGATGACATCGAATCCGAGTGAGACAGCGAGCGGAACCAGCATCGGGATATAAGCCAGCGATTCCTCCGCCATTCCGGTAAATGCCCCCGCAAATGCAAAAAACAGCATCATGACGGGAATTAGCCATTTTTCCTTATTGCTCAGCTTTTTAGACAAGGATCGGATGAACGCATCGACTGCACCTGTAGCTGTCAGTACCCCAAATGTTCCCCCAATAATAAAAACAAAAAAGATGATGTCCGCTGCTTCAACCAGCCCTGTATGAATGGCACTAAACAATTGAAAGAAAGAGACAGGGGTTGATTCGAGCTGTTTGAAAGAGTGTGGATCTACTACGCTTCTACCGTCTACATCGACGCGGGCGTATTCTCCGGCAGGCACGATGTGGGTAAGGATTGTAGCGATTAGCAGTACACCAAACAGCAATACAAAAACGTTGATCGCTTTTTTTCGGCCTGATGCTTGCACCTTGTCGTTTTGCACACCGATCTCTCCTTTTTCATAATTCTGTTTATTTATAGTAGTTCATTTGAGTATTCATGAAAAATGAGTTTGTTTAATGGTAACTATTAAAAAATCAATAGTACGGCGCTCGGGCTGGTGTGGTGGGGAGGAAAAAGGAGAAAAGGCTGCAGCTTCTTGGGCCTTCAGCTTGGGGGTGGGGCTGTCCGGCTGCATGGAAAAAAGAGAAACCGCGTCCAAAAGTGGTCCTCTCGAGATGCCTCTCAGGGTTGGACGCTTAAAGGCGTGTTTCTCTTTTTTCCATTCCGCCTTGGTAGAAGTCCCAAAGAGCTTTGCCTTTTCTCCTTTTTCCTCGGACCAGCTCTCCTGCCCTCACTTGCTTCGGCAGGGAAAACACCACAAAAAAGCGAGATCGGAAAATACCGAATTCGCCTTTTTTCCTATCATGTGCGAAATGTTGGCCACACGTCCAAGAGGACATCGATAAAGCTGCTCACTGTGCTGTAATCTCGCAGGTCTTTTGGGTAGATCAGGTGTGTCAGCAGTCGGTTTGGAAAGCGATGCAGGGCTTGCAGTGTGCCTTGCTTGAGCTCTTTTTCAATGATGACGTCGCTGATCAGGGCGATTCCTGCCTGGGACATGACAGCTCGTTTGATGGTCTCTTCACTTCCGCATTCGATCGTAGAATGAGGGACGCAGCCGATTTCGTCCAAGCACTCTTTGATGACGCCTTCCAAATCGTAGGAAATAAACGGGTACAGCTCAAACAGCTCTTGTGCGCTGTGATCTTTGACGATAAGCGGATTGACGACGAGCACCAGATCTTCCTGATCGATCAAGATCTCCTCGATCCCCGGTCGGTTGCACGTCCCTGCAATGATTCCGATATCGACCTGACTCGTATCGACGAGCTTGATGGTTTCCTTGCTGTTATAACAGAGCATTTTCATTTGAACCTGTGGATGGAGCTTCAGATAAATACTCAACAGTCGAGACAAGTAATAGCTGCAATAAAACTCAGGCGCGGATATGTTCAAATTCCCATAAGGCTTTTCCAGCCTGCGCAGATCCTGCTCCAGCTCTTCCAAATCGCGGAACAGCTTATCTGTATGTCTTTTTAGCAGCTTCCCTGTTGGCGTGAGGAAGGTTCGTTTTCCTACCCGATTTAAAAGGGAATGGCCGATGTCCTTTTCCAATGCCTGTATTTGCAAGCTGATCGTCGGTTGACTGTACCGAAGCCTATCCGCTGCCTTGGTCAAATTGAGGCATTCTGCAACGACGTGAAATGTTTTCAAATGACGTAATTCCATTTACTATCACCTCAGAAACCCTCAGTCGGATTCTCCCCAAGTCGGTTTTGTCCATCGTAGAACATCTCTTCGCTACAGACAAGAAAAACTCCATTCATTACTGCTGAATAATCTCAGCGGGTGGTAAAAAAAGGTTGCAAGATCGTTTGAAAATGTTCAGGAATGTAACGGTATCTGAGCATTCGGGTAGCCTATAATTTACATTGAGGATACATCCAAGTTTAAAAACCAATGAGAGTAAGAACGGAGTGACTGGCATGTATAAACGACTATTAACCATTCCGATGACGGCCCTCCTCGTCCTGCTGGCAGCTTGCAGCACAGGTGGTCCTACGGGAAATTCCTCTGACAATACCGCAGAACCCAAACCGACACGAGCAGTCGAGTATCTGGGTAATAGCTACAAGGTTCCTGCCCGGACCAAGCAGATTGCCTTCGTCGGGTCACACGGCTCGTATGAAGATGCGCTTTTGCTCGGAATTCCACCGTTTGCGGCAACGATGGACAAAAACGGTACGTTCCCGCATGAGTACGCGACTATCACCCAAAATGCGAAGCATCTTCCGTGGAACGTCGCAGACAACGTCAGCGAATTGTCAGCGCTGCAGCCTGACGTCATCCTGACAACGGATAAAACTACAGCGGAGGACGTCCAAAAGCTGCAAAGCGCAGCAACGGTTATCCCGGTTTCGACGAACGGCGCCTATTGGGCAGAAAATTTGCGTCTGCTGGCAGATGTCCGGGGCAGAGAAGAAAGCGTGGATACACTCATTCAAAAGCTGACGCAAAACATACAAAATACGCGTGACAAGCTCGTTTCCTTTCAGGACAAGCAATTCCTGACCGTCTGGTTCCAAGAAGGCTCCTTTTTCGTTTACCCACAAAACGAGAGGTACAACCATCTGCTCTATACCGAATTAGCCTTACAGGCACCAGACATTGTCGCAAAAGCAACCGAGCGCACACCACTCACGATGGAAGCTCTCGCACAAGCAGACCCCGATTTTCTGTTTGTCATGGTGGACAAAAGCGGTGCACCTGCCGACGCAGCTGCATTCGAGCAGCTACAGAATGGCTCCCCATGGACAGGCTTAAAAGCAGTACAAGCAAACCAAGCCTATGTCAATGCAGTCGATCCTGTTTTGGCTGGCGGCACTGTCTATAGCAACCAGCAGTTTTTGATCGCGCTCCAAAAGCACGTTCTGAAATAATTTTGGCCGTGGAATGCATCAAAAAACGAATATGGATCATACTAACTTCATCGAGCTCGGTGGTGTGTTTTCAATCAGGCTTTAGTCTTCTAGGAGGCGATGTGCCATGGATGATTTACACGATCACCTAGTGAATAAGGGAAACCGCAGCAACACGTAAGAAAGCTTCTAACTCAGCAGGAGGTAGATGCGTCGCACGTGATGATCGGTAACACCCCAAAACTAACGAGCTCGATGTATACCGTCTCCTTTTAGGAGGCGGTTTTATTTTTGTTTTCTGCTCCCCTCCACTGTTAACATGGCAAAAAGTACAGTCCTCCCATATGAGAACTGTACTTGATCCGTTTTTTGTTTTTACTTTTTCGTCAATCCGTCGTAAATCGTCTTGATGTTCCACTCCATCATTTTGATGTAGGTGTCGCCATCCTCGCCCGGTTTCCCTAGAGAATCCGTAAATACGGTTCCGACAATTGGTACGTTTGTTTCTCGAGATACCATTTCCATGCTGCGTGGGTCGATACTCGTTTCTACAAACAATGCCGGAATCTTTTTCTCGCGAATCACATCCACAACCTGCCTGACCTGCTCTGGCGTGCCTTGGTTTTCGGCGTTGATTTCCCAAATATACGCCGCGTCAAAATTGTAGGCTTCACTGAAATATTTAAACGCACCCTCGCTCGTTACCAAAACTCGCTGTTCTTTTGGGATCAAATTGTATTGCTTGACAGCCTCTTGGTGCAGAGCATCGAGCTGTTCGATATATTTCTTGGCATTTTGCTCATACGTTTCCTTGTGTGCAGGGTCGATCTTGATGAGTCCATCTCGGGCATTTTCTGCGTATTTGATTCCGTTGCGAATATCCAGCCAAGCGTGCGGGTCTTCTTCACTTTCCTTGCCTTTAGTTGTCAAATGCTTTGCGGCTACGCCTTCACTCATCCGAAACACAGGGGCATCCTGACCGGATTTTCCTGCCGTATGCAGCAGCTTCTCAAACCACGAGTTACCTGCCTCCAGGTTCAAGCCGTTATAGAAAACAGCGTCTGCATCCGTCGTTTTTTGCACATCAGCAGGCAGCGGATCGTATTCATGCGGATTGGAGCCTACTGGAGCCAAGCTGTGAATCTCTACACGGTCTCCCCCTACATTTTTGACGATGTCGTACAGAATCGAATAGGTGGTCACGACCTGCAGCTTGTTGTTATCCGACTTTCCGGGCTCAGCGCCATTTTGGGGTGTGCCGCAAGCGGCCATCAATACAGTTGAAACGAGAAACACTAGAAACAAATTCCACTTTTTCATCGTCGTTCTCCTTTAATTTGAAAGCTCGACTCGTTTTTGCCGAGCTCGAATTGATTTCCATACAACCCCGTGTTTGCGGGAGAACAGAAATGCCAGCAGGAAAAGCGCAGTCGCAACCATGACAATCGTTGCACCAGACGCCAGATTGTAGGTAAAGCTAAAGTACAGTCCGATAATTGCTGAAATCACCCCGAAGCCAGCAGCCAAATAAATCATGACCCATAAGCGATCTGTTAGCAGATACGCAGTCGCTGCCGGGGTAATCAGCATGGCAACTACCAGAACGATCCCGACCGTCTGCAAAGATGCGACCGTTACCATGGTCAAAAGCGTCATCAGCAAGTAATGGATGAGATTGTTGCGCAGACCATATGCCGCAGCAATCGTCGGGTCAAATGATGTCAGCAGCAGCTCCTTGAAAAACGCGTAGACCGTTACGATCACGACAATACCGATGCCTACCGTCACCCACATGTCAGAAGGACGCACTGCCAGGACATTTCCAAACAAGATGTGGTACAAATCGGTACTGCTTTTCAGCATCGTGATCAGGATGATCCCCAGAGCAAAAGCGGAGGTAAACAAAATCCCGATCGCCGTGTCGTTCTTGATACGGCTATTTTGACTGACATAGCCGATTCCTATTGCTGTCAGCACGCCAGTCACTACTGCTCCTATGAAGAAATTCACTCCAAAAGCATAAGAGAGCGCAACACCTGGTAATACGGCGTGAGAAATGGCGTCCCCCATCAGAGACATTCCCCGCAAAATGATAAAGCTGCCGATGATCCCGCATATGATGCCGACCACCACTGACGTAAACAACGCTTTTTGCAAAAATTCATATTGCCCAATCGCTTGAATAAATTCCATCACGCTGTTACCTCCGCCTTCTCGAGAAATTGGAGCTCGCGGGCGTAAGCTCTGGACATGACCTCGCGATTCAGAACCTCATCGACAGCACCAAACTTGATTAATTCCTTGTTTAGCAAAAGCAGCTGATCAAAATAGGTATTCGCTTTGCTCAAATCATGGTGAACAACCACGATTGTTTTGCCCTCCAGCTGAAGCTCCTTCAAGATGCGAATAATAGTTTCCTCACTAGCAACGTCGATGCCTACAAACGGCTCGTCCAAAAGCAGTAGTTCCGGTTTTTGAGCCAAGGCTCTTGCCAAAAATACACGCTGCTGCTGACCACCTGACAGCTCCCCAATTTGCCTGTCCCGATATTCCTCCAAGCCGACTTTTTTCAAGCACTCAAGTGCCCAAGCCCTCTCCTTTTTCTTCGGAAATTTGAATAATCCGACGCTTGGATACGTCCCGATTAAGACTGTATCCATCACAGTAATTGGAAATGTCCAATCAATTTGACTTCGCTGTGGTACATAAGCGATTTGCTTTCTGACTTCATTCGTCTCTTTCCCATAAAAGCGAATGTCACCCTTATCCTTTGGGATTAACCCGAGCATCGCCTTGATCAAGGTCGATTTCCCTGCTCCATTCGGGCCAATGATGCCTACCATGCTTCCCTGCTCGACGGAAAACGAGACATCTTGCACAACTTCATTCCCAAAATAGGAGACGTGAAGCCTACTTACTTTGACTGCTTGAACCATAAGTTTCCCTCCAAAGTAACCCGATTGTGATTTTTCTCAAGATGACCTTCATCCAATTTGCAATCTCATTACATATATGCTCAAAGACAACAATGTGAGTTTGTTCCAATAATATTCACTCAAGCAAAATAATATGCCTGCGTATAAAAAAGTTGCCCTAATGCAAAAATAACGGATTCCCATCTTTTTGTCAATAATCATTTTCATTGATAAGCAACAAAAAAAGCACAGCCCTTTTTTCAAAGAGCTATGCCTTACTTATTTTTCCATCTAAATCTTTCTCTGGTGCATTCATTATTGCTTTATTTCGAATTCTCCTTCGATGGTAAATTTTTTCCATCTCTTGAGGAAAAACATAAACGGGAAATACGAGATCAAACTGAACATCAGGGCAAAGAATGCATACATCAATGGTACAGCCAGAGCCATCAGAAGACCTGCTGGTGTTCCTGTCATATTTACATTTACGATCTGCGCTTCGGCACTTTCTATGCTCCCTACTGCGAGACTGAATAGAAAACGAATGATCCCATCCAAAATTCCTATCGATAGCACAGCTAGCAAACACAGCTTTATGTAGGAAGATATTTTTATGTATTTGATGGTGAGGCATGTATTCATATTGGTTCTCCCCTTCCCTGTTTACCAATATTTTACACATCATTCCAAACCATCGGAAGCATTAAAGTGAACCGTTAACATATAACAACCTTCGGAATCTATTTCGAATCAGCAGAACAAAAAGAAAAAAACAGCGGAGTATGAAGCTTTCGCTGCTTTTCACCCAAGCCTTACTGCATCGGATTCGCAAAGTTATTCACGAGTACCTGAACCTGGTCACCTTGCTTGAGCATTCCGGGACATTCGACAGCACATACAATCCCTCTTCGCTTAAATGCAGCCTTCACAAACCGTGCGGCCAATTTCGGATGCACCTGTTCATGATAATTTTTTTGAATCTCTTCTCCTGGATGGACGCACGGGAGATTCTCTCCCATACAAATAAGCCCCGCTCCACTTGGCAATAAAATGCGAGAGCCCATCGTCAGGCTTGTCAAATCTGGAAATCCGCTTATCAAGAGATTCGCCCCTAACCATTCGGGTAAGACAAAGGGAATCTTTAAGTTTTCGGCAATAATGGCACAATCCTCTTGTGACACAACCGTGATTTGGCGGCGATTCAAGATTTCGGTTCCGCGCGGATACATCGTTTGACGGGAATCCGCCCCGAAGGTAACCCCAAAATGTCGGTCGCCTGGAATGCCTCCGAATTCTAGCTTTGTTTCTTCGATACGGCGTGTGACGAATGTTTCGGGATTGTCAGCAATGAGTATGGCTTCAATGGATGCTGCGTGTGCTTTCATGGTGTCCTCCCTCTTTAGTGATTGATGATGCCCCGGCATCGCAATCTCTTCTCCGCTCATTGTAACACGAAACTCTTCCCTTTATTAGGAAAAGGAGTAGCACTTGTACTCGTATTGATTAGGAGGACCAATTGCGATCCATAGCTGCCCTTTGGATGGTTCGGCAATAACCGATGCAAATGTAATGGAATCCGTCCCATCGTCACCAGGCATTCTGCACAGTGGATACGGCTCGCTTCCACGATCGCGCAAAATGTTCTGCATCGCCTGCGCATCCAACTGGCCATGATGGCTTTCCAGCAAGCTGCGCATACGAGCATAGCGTGTCTTCGAATTTTCCAGATGCGTTCCGGTCAATCTCTCCTCCGCAAGCAACTCCTGCCCGATGTAGTGGTTAGAGTGTGCCAATAACCCATTCACCGGCTCAATGAGCATATCAGTCGTCGGTGTTGTTTCCAAATCAGCAGCATTTCCTTTTTTATCCAACATTATCAAATTACGAGAAGATGCTCGGTGAACACAGCGCACCAGGGCAATCGCTTCTGGAACCGTTTCTTTTGTCAATGCCAGCCTCGAAAGAAGATAGCGTGGAAACCCGACTCGCCACCCGTCGCACGTGAGGAAATTAGCAAATACCCCGAGTCCATGCTTGTTAATCCCGATGTACGAAATCTGGCCTGCCGGAGTGAGCATCAGGCATGTATGACCATCGTCCGGTACAAATTCAGCGACAATCCCGATTTCAGAGTAAAAATTCGGCAGATCAGCATTTTGTCCAATCAGTGGTGTACCATCTGCTGTCGCTTCCGTCTGTATGGCGAAAGTTGTGCATTCGTCATTAGAATCAAATTCGTTGTAAAGCTCTGCACGAAGTTGAAGCAAGTAAGCCTCTCCAAGCGTGAGGCCAGTACTCTCCGAAATCCCTTGAATTTCTTCATCAAAGAAGGGCGCGTATTTCAGTACGTATTCTCGGTATGTTAATGCTGCCTCTTCCAATGCTTGCATGGACGGGATCTTGACCTTCGATTCCAACCGCGCCAATGCGTAATCCCGATGCTTACGTATCAAGTCCGCGCAAGCTTCACCATACTGTCTGCCGATTTCACGATGACTGCCTTCAAACCGGTAAAATGGAAAGGTTTTTTGATTCATTTTCATGCTCCTCCCTTGGACTTTCATCGACCGCTTACTTTTGTTTTTGCGAGAACGTGGGTAAAGAAATCTTTTACTTCTGTTAGAACCTTGCCCCCATCGTGCGCAACGCCAGGAACTACATCATAGCGAACGCCAATCCCTTCCCGTTCATAATTGTCCCGGAGGGCGCCGAGCCGCTCGAGCCTGGTCTGGCCATATGCATCCGTACCCTCCATCCAATGAGCGGACGCTTTATTGTTGATCTCCCATGTTTCATTGTCTTCGCTGCCTATGACCATCTGCACAGAAACGCGCCGCATTTCCTCGAGGTCCAGCTTTTTGCCAAATACCTCCTCCAAGTCTTTTGTGCCCACATAAAACGGTTTGGACGAATCCAGATAAGTGATGATGCCAGGCGCTCCAATCGAAACCCCCAAAAGACGCTCAGGATGCAAATAGTAGAAGCGATGAGCAAAATGGCCGCCGCCGGAAAAGCCGAAAAGCAGGAACCGTTCTTTTTTAATCCGCACCTTCTCGGAAAGCTGATCAATCATCGCAAATAAAATGTGATCAAAGCGTATGTCATCCCACTTTATGTACTTATAAGAACTGACTTCCCAAGGCGACACGATCCCGGCTGGAAACAAAGGGGCAAGAATAATTGTGCCTGTTGCCTCTGCGAAATCCGCAAATGCATCCCGGTAGGCTTGGGCAGTGCGTGCTGTTCCATGAACGACGACAGCAAGCGACCAGTTCTGTTCTTCTTCATCCTTATAGCTTTGGGGGATGTAGGCACAGAACGAAAAACGGCTGTCATACTGGCAAGCAAACATGGTAGTAGCACCGCGCTCATAAAATGAAAGACGGTTTGCAGATTGACTCATAGGGTGTTATCCTCCTCAAATTGAGTTTTCCAGTCTTTGCTCCTCCACCAGCGGAAAGAAGCATGATACTTGATGGGATTGCAAATCGTGATAAGCGAGAGTCGGTATATGGCTCTGACAATGCTCCTTTGCACGTGGACATCTGACATGAAACGTACATCCCGATGGCGGATTGCTTGGTGAGGGAAGATCTCCCTTTAGGACAATGCGCTGCCTTTTCCTTTCCAGTCTCGGATCTGGCAACGGAATCGCTGACAGCAGTGCATTTGTATACGGATGGTGCGGATGATCGTACAGTCTGGCACATTCTGCTGTTTCCACAATTCGTCCCAAATACATGACCGACACACGATTTGATATGTGTTTAACAACAGATAGATCATGGGCGATAAAAATATACGTAAGCTGAAATTCCTTTTGCAAATCTTCAAGTAAATTGATGACTTGTGCTTGAATGGATACGTCCAACGCACTAACTGGCTCATCACAAATAATCAGTTTTGGCTTCAGCGCGATTGCCCGGGCAATTCCTATCCGTTGGCGCTGTCCTCCGGAAAACTCATGCGGATAACGATTGTAGTGCTCTGGATTCAATCCCACAATCTCCAAGAGGTCCTGCACCTGACGCTTCAAATTTGTCTTTGCCCGTTGTGCCTTCAGCGGTTGTGCGATAATATTGCCTACTGTCATTCGCGGATTCAGACTGGCAAAAGGGTCCTGAAAAACGATCTGCATATCTTTGCGCAGCTGAAGCATCTGCTTTTGGTTGTAGTTCAAAATATTTTCTCCCTCAAACAACACTTCTCCTGAAGTAGGCTCCAGCAAGCGCATCATCAGTCTGGCTAACGTACTTTTCCCACAGCCCGATTCGCCGACGATCCCGAGCGTCTCTCCACGCCGCACCTGCAGATTCACTCCGTCTACAGCTTTCACGTAGCCGACTTTTCGTTGCAAAATCCCTTTCGACACCGGAAAATGCATCTTGAGATCGCGTGTTTCCAGCAAAAACTCACTCATTGCCTCCCCTCCCTCCAGCTTCTACCCGCTTGATGTTCCGCTCCATTTCTGCCCTGTTCAGAAGACAAGCGGCGCGATGTGCAGTGCCCTTTTCTACAAGCTCGGGAACCGAAATGGAGCAATCCTCCAGCGCAAACGGACATCGCGGACGAAAGGAGCAGCCTTCAGGTAACGAAATCAAGCTGGGTGGCTGTCCTTTTATCGGAAGTAGTCTCACCTTCTCATTCGTGTCCAGACGGGGCTGCGAGCGCAACAAGGACCATGTATACGGCATGGCAGGCTGGTAGAATACATCGTCAGTACTCCCCTCCTCCACCACCCTCCCGGCATACATCACCATAATCCGATCAGCCAGGCGTGCCACAACACCCAGATCGTGCGTAATCATAATAATGGCCGTCCCATACTTTTCCTGCAGGCTCACCATGAGCTCCAAAATCTGTGCCTGTATGGTTACATCCAAAGCCGTAGTCGGTTCATCGGCAATCAGTACCTTTGGGTTGCAAGCAAGCGCCATCGCAATCATCGCCCGTTGGCGCATCCCTCCCGAATACTGATGTGGATATTCATTCATCCGTGTCTCGGGATTGGCAATTCCGACATCCCGCAGCACCCCAATCGCTCGTTCTCGCGCTTCTTGTCGGGAGACCCTTTGATGAGCCCTGATCGCTTCCATGATCTGATCGCCTATCGTAAAGACGGGGTTCAGACTCGTCATCGGGTCTTGAAAGATCATGGCAATGTCGTTGCCACGAATCTTTTTCATCTCGTCTTCACTGATTTCAAGCAGATCTTTCCCCTCAAACAGAATTTCACCCTCTGGATAAAAAGCAGGTGGTGTTTGGTTCAAACGCATCAGGGAGAGGGACATCACGCTTTTGCCGCTGCCCGATTCGCCGACGATTCCAAGTATTTCGCCACGGTTCAATGTGAACGAGATGCCATTGACTGCCTTTACCAATCCGTCCGGGGAGTGAAAGTACGTTTTCAGATTCGTTACTTTGAGTAGATCCACTGGTATCACCTCTCCATCCACTTTGTTATCTTGACGGCCATAGGCAAACGGTTAGTCGATTCCTGTTCTCGATTCGATATCGATGCTTTTGATCTGCGCCTTCTTCTCGAATGCGGATGGAGCCAATCACGCAATAGATCACCAAATAGATTGAGGGATAATACGGTAATGACAATGGCAATCCCGGGAAAAATGGAAAACCACGGGGAGACCGTCAAATAAATCCGCGACTCTCCTAGCATGTTCCCCCACGTCGGTGTAGGCGGCACGATCCCCAAGCCTAAAAAGCTAAGTGCCGCTTCTGCCAGAATCGCCTCTGCAAAGATAAACGTAGCCTGCACAATAATGGGTGTCATCGCATTCGGCAAGATATGGAAGAACAGGACACCAAAATGATTGGTTCCAGTTGCTCGCGCTGCCTCTACATACTGCATTTTGGACAACTGCAATGTAGTGGAGCGAACCACTCTCGTCATGAAAGGCCAAAAGGCAAATACTAACGCAATGATCAAATTGAGCATGTTGCCACCCAGTGCAGCTACCAAAGCAATCGCCAGCAAAATAGACGGAAAGGCGCTAACGCCATCTACAATCCGCATCAACACATTGTCCAATTTCCGAAAATAGCCTGTGACCAATCCGGTAACCGTTCCCAAAATGGTTGTACAAAGGGCAACAATGAACCCGATGCTGAGGGAAATCTGTGCTGCATAGACGACTCGGCTGAAAATATCGCGACCAAAGTGGTCGGTACCAAAGTAATGCTCTTTCGAGGGCGGCAATAACCGTTGATCCGGTGCCATTTCAATGGGGGAAGCACTAACCCACAGTGGCGCGGAAACCGCCATCAGGACAAGCAGCAGCAGTACCACACCTGCCAGTACACTGATACTGTGTCCCTTGCCCTTTTTATGTTTACTCTCCATCCGCGGTCCTCCTTTCGCTCTAGTCATACCTGATTCGTGGATCAAGAACGGCATACGCCAAATCAACCAGGAGATTAACAATCACATACACAGTAGCTACAAACAATACAGTCCCTTGCAGCACTGGATAATCCCGCCGTGCAATTGACTCGACAATCAATCCACCAATCCCCGGAATGGCAAAAATCGTCTCTGTAACGACCGCTCCCCCCAAAAGTCCCGCGATACTCGCGCCAATCACCGTAGTCGTTGGTATCATCGCATTGCTCAAGGTGTGCTTGATCAGCACGACACGCTCTTTCAGCCCTTTCGCACGCGCGGTCCGGATGAAGTCTTGATGCATAATGTCTAGCATGCCATCGCGAAGCATCCGGGAGATAATTCCCGCCTGTTGAACTGACAATACCACCGCTGGAAGAATCAAATGGCTAAGCCACGGCCACACTCCCTCACTGATCGGGACGTACCCGGCAACAGGCAGCCACCTCAAAACAACCGCGAACAAAAGGATCAACAGAAGCGCCAGCCAAAAATTCGGAATGGAAACACCGAGAAGCGTCACGGACATAAAGGCTGGATCTAGTACGCTGTCACGCTTCCATACAGCCAAAATAGCAGTTGGAATCGCGATGCACAGACTCACCATACAGGCTACGATGGCCAAACTAACCGTTGGACCGAGACGATCTATAATCGTTTGAGCTACCGGCTCACCCGAAAAAACGGACGTGCCGAGATTGCCTGTAGCGACCTGACCTATCCAAGTGATGAACTGGGACATTAACGGTTGGTCGAGCCCGAGCGCCTGCCGCAACTGGTCTACTTCTTCCTGTGTCGCAGACTCTCCCAGAATGACCGATGCAGGATCGCCGGGAGTCAGATGGATAATGGTAAAAACGATGACCCCAACCACAATTAATACAGGTATTAAAGCAAGTAACCGACGTCCGATATACTGTAGCAATTGCTTCCCTCCTTTCCGCCGTTTCTTACTTCGCTTTCAGCCATGTGTTCCAGAATGTTACGTTTTTTCGCTCGCCAAACCCGTCCAGCTTTGCTCCGATAACACTCATGCCGACTTCATTGGCAATTTTGATGACTGGTAATTCCTCATACATGGTCTTGTTGAAATCCCCAAGCAGCTTTTTTTGTTCATCCTCATTGCTTGATTTTGACCACTCATCTAACAGCGACATGATTTTGGGGCTTTCATATTTGCCTGGAAACTGCGGATAAAACCAAGGAATGGTAGTCGGATCATATTTAGGTGAAAACCCTTGGATTTCCAAATCAAAGTTGGCTGTATTTTTCTCCTTCTCCAGCAGCGTCGCCCATTCATAAATTTGCAAATCAATCGTAAAGCCTACATCCTGGAGCTGTGCCGCAACAACTTGAGCTGTCTTGAAATGGTCGTCGTAGCTGCTGGTCGCAATCAAGCGCACGGGTTCTCCCTTGTATCCCGCTTCTTTCAGCAGTTCCTTGGCCTTTTCCGGGCTGTAGGAAAGATAAGCATCTGTTCCTTCTTTGGTGTACAAGCTTTGCTGATCCGGGAAGAAGATTGCACCATCCATCTCATAAAAATTTCCGTACGTTGCAATCGCGACTTTTTCTTTATCCAACGCATATTGAATGGCTTGGCGCATGCGGATGTCATCAAAAGGAGGCTCCGATTTGTCTGGAATAACAGCCATCCAGCTATCTGGCTTGGACACTCGTGTCGTTAACTCTGTTGAATCTTTTAGCTGTGGATACAAGTCTTGTGGAATCCTCAGTGCAAAGTCGTACTGACCAGTGCGCACTCCGTCGATCCGTACTTGAGCATCCGGCACCATATCAAAGCGAACCTCATCCGCATACGCGACCTTTTTCCCACTCAGACCGCCCCAGTCTTCATCTCTGGCTGCGTACTCGTCAAAGCGTTTCAACGTAATCCGTTGTCCCCTCTTCCAGCTATCCAAGCGATAGGGACCTGTGCCGATGAGCTGTTCACCTTTCAACGGAGCCGTGCCCGCCGACTCTGCAATTTTGGCAGGAATGACTACCATCGCCTGCGTGGGATCAGCCAAATTACGAATCAGCGGCGCATACGGCTCCTTGAAAGCAATTTCTACTGTTTGGGCGTCTACTGCTTTTACCTCTTCCATGCTTTTAAATAATCGCTTGCCGACAGCCGACATTTCCCCCCACCGCTTGAAAGAGGCCACCACATCGTCCGCGCTCATCGTTGACCCATCATGGAATTTGACCCCATCGCGCAGGACAATTTTATAGACCTTCCTGTCTTCACTCAGTTGGAACTCTTTTGCCAGCATCGGTTTCTCCATCATGCCCTCATCCAGCGCAAACAACTGCTCGAACATATGAAAGGCAACGAGCTTGGTCGCACTTGAAGAGGTGCTCATCCAATCAAGCGTGGACGGGTCAGAATCAAAGGCAACTTTAATAATCCCGCCCTTTTGCGGTTCTTGACTGCTTGTCGCGACAGGCTGCTCCTTGGCTGCTTCTGGATTCGGGCTTTGGGCTTGCTGACTACAGCCGGTAATTCCGAGTGCCACTACTAGACTCGCCAAACCAACCCACTTTGCGTAACGCCTGGAACTCATGACAATTCCCCCTTTTTGTTCATTCAACACGTAAGATTTACTTATAAACCGGCTATGATTTCTAAAAATTTTATCTATTCAAAATATACACCCGTTCATACCCGCTGTATATTTTAGTTTTTTTTGCTTTTTTCCAAAAATTTTTTTTGGGATTTACTCCTTCACGATTCTTCATGGTCAGAAATACGAGAGGAAAAAGGAGGACGCTGACGAAACAAAGAGTATAGAAGGCTGGCTCCAGGGAGGGAACTAGGTGAATGAGCGTGACTGTTTATTGTTGCAGTACATTTACGAAGAGCAAAATCTGACCCGGCAGCAGAACGTCTCTTTTGGGGGTTGCGATTATTTCCAAACGGGGAAAAAGCATCAAACTCACTGCCGAAGGTGAATATTTGGTTACGTACGCAAACAAGCTGTTGATCGACCTGCGAAAAACAAAAGATCATCTCGCCAACATGCAAAACGAGGTGCAAGGCTCTCTACGAATTGGCTTCACCAGTTATTTTGGCCGCTACAAGCTTCCGCCTCTTTTAAAAGAATTTATCTATCAGTATCCGAAAATTGATATTAACGTGGACTCGGGACTAAGTTCAGAAATATTCGAGTTGTTATTAAGCGAAGATATACATGTGGCGATTATACGAGGAGATTACAAGTGGTTTGACCAAAAGCATCTGATTGACGAAGAGCGAATCTGCGTCATTTCCAATGAAGACATTCGGTTAGATCAACTGCCTCAATTGCCGCGAATCATTCCCAAAATAGAACGAAAGGCAGCACACAAATACAAAAACTATACGTACTCCTCTCTGCACCAAACCATCGAAAGCTGGTGGAACGAACGATTTTTCGCTCCCCCCAACATTACGATGAAAGTGGACAGCTACGAAACCTGTACGGAAATGGTCAAAAATCAGTTGGGATACGCCATTGTCCCCAGCGTCTTTGTGAAGCCCGAGGACGGATTGTACTGCATGGACCTGAGCACATTAGACGAACAAGCTATCACTCGAAAAACATGGATGCTCTACCGGAAGGCTTCCTTGCACTTGAATGTCGTTGATCGATTTGTTGAGTATTTGAAAGAGCATTATGTCAGGGAATAGCCTTTTCATCGACTAGACTATGTTTCATCCCCTATGTAAGATATGATATAACGCAAACCAGATTTTTAAGAGGTGGTAGAAGAAAATGAACGATGTAGCAGCCAAATTCGCTAGACCGCAACTGGCAGATTGTATCCCAGACCTCGTTGCTTTTTCCAGAGGGGAAAAGAAAGCGACGCTCTTTATCCGCAATGGAAGCTTGGTAAACGTCGTGTCAGGGGAAATTTTATCGGATATTTGTGTCGCTGTCGTTGGCACGCGTATCGCATATGTTGGGCCATTTGTAGAAGGCATGATTGATGACGCTACACGTGTCATTGAGGCAAACGGAAAATACATTGCCCCCGGTCTGTTGGACGGGCATTGTCATATTGAAAGCAGTATGTTGTCCGTCACACAATTTGCCAATGCGGTACTCCCGCTCGGAACGACTGGCGGCTTTTTTGATGCGCATGAAATTTCGAACGTACTTGGTCTCCCCGGCTTGCGCATTATGCTGGACGAAGCACGCCAAACACCAATGGCGGCTTATATGCAAGTAGCTTCTTGTGTTCCATCTACGAATCCGACCTTTGAGACAGCTGGTGCAGAATTCGGGCCCGCTGAAGTGGCGGAAGCACTGAGCTGGGGACCAGACATGATTGCGCTCGGAGAGGTCATGAACTTCCCGGGTGTCGTCTATGGTGATCCCAAAATGATTGGGGAAATTCAAGCTACGTTGCGGGCTGGGAAAGTCGTAGATGGACATTATACCTGGCCGTCCAACGATCCACGACTGTCTGCCTATGCTGCCGCTGGTGTTTCTGGCGATCATGAGTGTGTGACAAAGGAAGATGTCGCGAATCGCGTGCGCCTCGGCATGTACGCAAAAATGCGCCGTGGTTCTGCCTGGCATGACGTAGCTGCTACGATCAAAGCGCATACCGAGCAAGGACTCGATTCCCGGCGCATGATGCTAGTTTCGGATGACCGTATTTGCGATTCGTTAAAAGAAGAAGGCCACATGAATTTTATCGTGAGACATGCCATTTCTCAGGGAGTAAAGCCAGTGACTGCCTTCCAGATGGCAACCCTCAATACGGCTGAGCGCTTTGGTGTAGCAAGAGATGTCGGTTCGGTTACACCTGGCACGATTGCGGATATTATTTTGCTCGACGGGAATTTAGCGGATGTGAATGTCGTGATGACCATTGCCCGTGGCGAGGTCGTTGCGGAAAATGGCGCCATGACGGTAGAACTGGCCGCTTTTGATTATCCCGATTATGCGATCAACTCAGTAAAGCTCACCCCTGAGCTTACTCCTGCCAGCTTCCACATCCAGACACCGAATCAATTCGGAACGATCAAAACGCGTGTTGCGATGGTGAGAGAAAACCATGTAGAAACCGAGGAAATATTCGCCGAGGTTCCAGTGAAAGACGGACTGCTAGCTATTACTCCTGAGAGCACATTGTGCAAAATGGCTATCTTTGAGCGTCACGGGAAAACAGGAGGCTCTGCTATCGGGATCGTTGGCAACGTCGGATTCGACCAGCCCGCTGCGATTGCCATGACGGTTGCACATGACTGCCACAATGTCCTCGTCATCGGAAACGACGACGAACAAATGGCGAGAGCAGCCAACGCCGTGATCAGCATGCAGGGAGGAATTGCGATCGCGTCTTCCGGCAACGACCTGGTCGAGCTGCCGCTGCGTCTTGCCGGCTTGATGTCGACTGAGCCTTACGAGACTGTCGTGGAGCAATCGATGGCGATCAGCCGTGCACTTGCTTCGGCTGGCTGCACGATGAATTACGCATTTATGACGCTATCCTTGCTCGCTCTCGTCGTCATCCCTACCCTCCACATTTCGGATACCGGGTTGATTCGTATCTCGGATGCTGGCTTTGAGAAAGTCTCCCTTTTTGTTGAATAAGCCATGCGTAAATACGTCTATTACAAGGACAGCAGGGGCCTCAATCTCCCTGCTGTCTTTTTATTACGTTTTACTTAAATAGCTGATGAATCTAGCAAGATATATTTTAAATAGTTTCTTAATTCATAATTTTTGTTTGACTTTCATCTATCCAATCATTAATATGTAAGGGACACATATGAAAAACATAAGCGGTTGAGTATTGTGGGAGAGACTGGACGTAATGTTCGGCACCGAAGGAGCAAGTCCTGATCATAGGGCAAATCTCTCAGGTAAAAGGACCACAATAGGACGCATCTCTGGAGAGAGCCTTCGCGGCCACCAAAGGAGTTATACTCTCAGGTAAAAGGACAGAGAAAATGGGACTACTCCTATTTTTCTCTGCCTTTTTTTGTACTTTCAAAAACTTCACTTACGATAACGCGATAACGGATGAAAGTATCAGTGAAAGATAGGAATCACTCAATCAAAAGGGGGGTTACATGCATCACTCGCATCAAAAGACCCGAGCAAATGTAGGGACTAAGTCATTTCTTATTAAACTAAATTTTTGTTATATTCAAATTTGTAAGCGTTTTTTCCAATAAAAATCAGACAGAAAAATAACTTTTATTGGAAATTTAATTTGCAATTCACTGATTTATATTTATTATTAACATATATAAAATCATCTTAATTGCAAACTGCTTACACAAACGAGAAAGTGGGGGATCATATGCAAGAACAAACACTAGAAAGAGGTCTGAAAAACAGACACGTACAATTAATCGCGATTGGTGGAGCTATTGGTACCGGATTATTTCTCGGCGCAGGTAAATCCATTCATTTAGCTGGGCCTTCTATTTTATTTGCCTACCTAATTACCGGGATTATTTGTTTTTTAATTATGCGCGCTCTAGGAGAGCTGCTTCTATCGAATTTGAACTATCATTCTTTCGTTGATTTTGTAAAAGACTACTTGGGAAACATGGCAGCATTCGTCACTGGCTGGACGTACTGGTTTTGCTGGATATCGATTGCCATGGCTGACTTGACCGCAGTTGGACTCTATACCCAATACTGGTTCCCAGAAGTACCACAGTGGATGCCAGGATTAATCGCACTTGTCGTTTTGCTCATCATGAATCTGGCAACGGTCAAGCTTTTTGGTGAAATGGAATTCTGGTTCGCGTTAATCAAGGTTATTGCGATTCTCGGTTTGATTGTGGTTGGACTCTTCATGATTATCAAAGGGTTCTCTACTAATTCAGGTCCATCGAGCTTCACCAATCTCTGGAGCCACGGAGGTATGTTCCCGAATGGGATAAACGGCTTCCTTCTCTCATTCCAGATGGTCGTGTTTGCGTTCGTTGGGATTGAGCTCGTCGGACTGACAGCCGGTGAAACCAAAGACCCTGAAAAAGTAATTCCGAAAGCAATCAACAACATCCCGATCCGCATCCTGATTTTCTACATCGGGGCACTGATCGTGATCATGAGTATTTATCCATGGAGCGCCATCGTTCCAACAGAAAGTCCGTTTGTCCAAGTATTCGCGGTAATCGGTATCGCTGCAGCTGCTGGAATCGTTAACTTCGTCGTGCTCACATCGGCAGCTTCGGCATGTAACAGCGCCATCTTTAGTACAAGCCGGATGGTTTTCTCACTGGCGAAAGAGAAAAATGCACCTGTCCCATTTACAAAGCTGACAGCAGGAAAAGTCCCTTCCAATGCACTGTTCTTTTCCACGATTGTCATCCTGATTTCTGTCATATTGAACTATGTCATGCCTGAGGGCGTATTTACCCTCATCACAAGCGTATCAACGGTTTGTTTCCTCTTTATCTGGGGAATTACCGTCATCTGTCACCTGAAATACCGGAAAACAAGACCGGATCTGGCAGCAGTAAACAAATTCAAGCTACCCTTGTTTCCTTTCTCCAACTACTTGATTCTTGCTTTCCTCGCGTTTATTCTCGTCGTTCTGGCACTGGCAGAAGACACGCGTGTGGCGCTGTTCGTCACTCCGGTATGGTTTATTATGCTGGTAGCGATTTATAAAATGCGCAAGCCAAACGCTGATCAAATCAATCATAATAACGTAGCGGATAACAAATCTGTAAGCTAGAAAAAACGCAAGCATCCCGCTTTCACTTGAAATGGTGAGAGCGGGATGTTTTTGTTTTGGAACTTTTCTTTCCTAAATCTGTACCGATACAGATAGTCTTTTTCTTCATTGAAGCCGCCTCTCGCTCGACTTACGATGAAGTCAAGGCGCCTGCACCTCTGAATAGCTTTCACATCTATCAACTCATTACCATCTAAAAAGCGAGGACCTTTCGTATGAATACAATCAATTATTTGCTCTTGCTCGGTATCGGAATCATCTGGGGCTCGCAGTTTTTCTTTGTCGATTTAGTCATCGGCTCTATCACGCCCGTTACGCTCGCCGCGTACAAAGCCATACTTGGCACTGTCACTCTAGCCATCCTCCATTTGTTCAATGGAAAAAAAGAAAAACGGTCAGCTGGCCGCCTTGGTCGAAAAGTGTGGAGCTTATTTATTTGGATTGCACTGCTTGAGGCTGTTATTCCTTTCATTTTGATCGGCTGGGGGCAGCAGTACATCAATAGCAGCACAGCTTCCATTTTGCTTGGCACGGTGCCGATTTTCACCCTGATTTTCATGAAAATAGCAGCACCACGAGAAAAGCTTTCACCCTGGAAAAGGGTCAGTATTTTCATCGGCTTTGGGGGCTTGTGCCTGCTGTTTGGCCCTACCCTTTCCTCTCTTTCTTTTAGCGGAAATGTAATGGGCTATTTAGCTCTCGTCGGAGCATCCATGAGCTTTGCACTCTCTCTTATTTTACTGAAGCACCTGCCACCCATTTCATCGATTTTAGCTATTCGCAATGTTTTATTTGTTGCCTCGGTCCTTTTGCTGCCACTTGCCATTCTCTTTGAAAATCCTTTTCATATCAGCTTGAGCTGGCAGCAGGTGATTGACGTCGTAATATTAGGTGTAGTTCAGGCTGGAATTGTCTACATGCTCTACAATACGCTCATCAGGCGCACGAACGCCGCATTTGCATCCCTTACCAATTATTTGGTTCCTTTATTCGGCATCCTGCTTGGAACGCTCATTTTAGGGGATCAGGTAACATGGAACTCCATTGCCGCGCTTATCGTGATTTTAATCTCTCTGGCAGTAGGAGAAAAAAGCTAGAAAGCATTACCATCGTTGTCCCGCCACAAGCTCTAGCTCGAAGGTCTCCAAAAATATCGCAAGTAAAAAGGCGGCTTCCTCTTTTCCCCCGCAATACTCGGGAGAAAGAGCAACCGTAACCGCATCCCATTGATGCAGGCTTCGCAATGCCTGTAATTCGTCGCGAATCTGTGCTTCTGGCATGAGCTTGGGCGTAATGTCTTCGGATAGATTGAAATAATCAAGATCGAGATCGAGAATCTTGGTTTGCTCCGTGCTCCACCTCTGATAGTCACGCTCGTTTAAAAAAGCAGGCACGTCCATATAGCGCTGATGCTTGTAGGTGCAGCCCTCGGGCAGCTTGGCGATGATGTTTTGACAGTTTTCATTTCGTTTATGGACCGCATCATAGCGAAGCATATCCAGTGACAGCACCTCGTCATCCTGATGAGACACAAAAATGGTTTCTCCGATCGTGTCTCTCGCGACCGCTGCCCATATAAAATTATCAATCTGCATGCAATCTGACGGACATACACGGCCGCTCGCATAGTCGTGTCCCTGTGCCACAGCGATTAGCTGCTCCACACTCTGTGCCTCATGCAAGCCTGGAACAAAGACACCGTCCGGGGTATCATCCAAATGGGCATCTACATGCATGAGCAATGACTTTGGCTGCAGATTTCCTTTTAGCTTTTCGATCTCCCATGCCGCAAATGCCCAGTTATGCTGGCGCATGAGATAAATTCGCCTTTCTGGAAAAGCGACTTTCCAATCAAATTCGTCGAACCACTCCAAGTCAGTAACCTCCGATGTAAATACGATTCTATTTCCCTTCATTGTAAAGCAAGTACGTAGGCTGTCACCACTGATGAGCCTATAACCTTGGCATTGACGGGCTTTCATCAAAAAAAGAACCAATCCTCTAATTAAGTAGGATTGGTTTTTCCCGTTTTTTTCTATTGACGATTTGCAGCCGCAACAGGTGTATATCCCGTCTTTTCTACGAGAGACTGTCCCTGCTCAGACACAATCCACTCGATCAAGCGTGGGACATTCGGATTTTTACTTCCTGCTGTCACCGCATAAAATTCCGCCGCGAACAGATACTCCTTATTCACGATTGTCCTTTTTTCAGGCATGACTCCGTTTACTTCGAGCAGTCGGATATTCCCGTTGTTCACCATTTCTGTAGCGAAAAACAAGAATGAATACCCGATCGCATTGTCGTAATTTTTATAGTTGGCCGTTCTATCAATAATTCCCCCCATTCCTCCCACCACATCGTCCTTAGGCGGCGTCATGATCTTTTTATTTGCCATGATTTTTTCCAACATCGTCTGGCTGCCACTATTTTCCGGGCGTTGGAAGGCACGAATGTTTTCATTTTGGCCGCCTACCTCCTGCCAGTTTGTAATCTTCCCTTCATAAATACTTTGGATTTGCTCCATCGACAGTCCCTTTACCGGATTTGAAGCGTTGACAAAAAATACGAAGGCCTCGCGTCCGATCGGTGTCAGCTTCAGCTCAACGCCTTTGCTTTTCGCTTCTTCCAGCTGCTGCTCTGATGGTCCCGCCGCAAAGATTACATCTACGCTTCCTTCCATCAAATTTTTATAGGCCTCTGGAGTTGTACTCGCCATAACCTCACTATCGAATTGGTTGTACTGCTTCTTCGGATAAACCGCCTGGGCAAACGCAGCGTACAAGGGATACAGAGCCGTCGCTCCGTCCATTTTCGGCAAATCTCCCTCTAGCTTGAGCGTTGACGACTCGTCCAGCTTCGCGGCCTTTGTATTCTCACGGTATGGCTGGTATTCATCCAAAACAAAATCCTGCTCGCTTACAGTCGGAATGCTGTTTACATAGGCTTCCTTGATCTCGTATCCCGCTGCAGTAAGTGCTGCTAGAGAGAAAAAAGCAATGAGAGAGCGATTAAATATCCGCGCGCGGACCGGGATGAAAATTCGCCAGACGATAAATATAGCAAGCACACTCGTTGCGACTATGACAAATAGCGTGTAAAACTTCGTATCCTCAGAAAATAACGAGAATATCATGGCTACGAACCCCAAGAGCCCAAGGAAAAAGAGCAAAATAATACAAATCATTATTTTTTCTAGCCAGTTTACTTTCACGATACTCCGCCCCACTTTGTTTAAATTCCATTTTTTGGGTTTTGATTATAAATATTTCGTTATATTTTTCTTACTTTCAATCCTCTGATACTTATTTTTCTTTATAATGGGAAAAGTAACCAAAATTACTCACTTTAGGAGGACTTCATGAGGCAAAGAAAACACGTTACACTGCTCTTATCTTTTCTACTGCTATTCTCTACGCTATTTGCGAGTATGGCTGCCGCACAAACCTATGCGGTGAAAAAAGGGGATACCCTGTGGCGCATCTCAAGAAATCACGGAACGACTGTAGCTGCCATGCAAGAGGTTAATCAATTGCCTGATGTGAACTTCCTGCGTATCGGACAAGTTCTTCAATTGCCAGAAGGGACAGTGGCAGCAGCAGCTCCTGCGGCGAAACAATCACCGGCGCAGCAAGCTGCAAATACTTCAAAGCCTGCAGCACCTATCGTTCCGGCAACGAAGCCCCCTGTGGCACCTGCACCGGTCGCACCTGCTCCAGTCACAACAACAGAAGCAGATACAACCACTATCACGATTCTCGGTACATCGGATGTTCACGGCAACCTGTACGGTTATGTTTATGAGGATGGAAAAGAAACCACAAACAATGGTCTTGCTCGAATCTCGACCTATGTAAATGAAGTAAAGAAATCCAATCCACATGTACTTCTTATCGACAACGGCGATACTTACCAAGGTAATATTTTGACAGATGATATTTATCGAAAAAAACCTGAGGTTACGCACCCTGTTTCGGTAGCCATGAATGCTATGAACTACGATGCGATGACCTTAGGCAATCATGAATTCAATTTTGGTCTCGACTTGATCAAGCGAATCGAAAAAGAAGTAAAATTCCCTGTTCTCGGCGCAAATATTACGACCAAGGATGGAAAGTCTTTTGTTAAACCATACACAATCGCCGTTGTAGACAGTATCAAAGTTGGGATTATTGGCGTAACGACACCGAACGTTCCGCGCTGGGACGGCGAAAAGGTAGACAGTCTTTCCTTCCAGCACATGGGTGAAACGGTGAAAAAGTATGCCAAAGAGCTGCGGGAAGTTGAAAAGGTAGACGTCCTGATCGCGAGCGCCCACTCTGGCATGATTGCAGAGTTTGACGAAGACGGCGGCTCAGATGCGGCAGCCAAAATCATCGAAATGGTCCCTGACCTCGATGCCCTGCTCGTAGGACATATGCACATTATCGTAAAAGACCAAGTAGGACAAACTGTTGTCGGCGGTCCTCGCAACCTGGGACGCGATATCGTTCGCTTTGATCTGACAGTGAAAAAAGAAGCTGATAAAGCTACTGTTGCTGATCGCAAGGTAGAAGTCATCGAAATGACGGGCTACGAGCCTGATCAAAAAATCAGAGATATCATCAAAGACGCCCATGAAGCAACGATTTCGTTCATTTCTGGTGGTGGCGGCGCTGGTGAAGCTGGCGGAAGCGGCGGTCTTTTTGGACAAGCAAGCGCAGACTTCCAGCCTGAAAATGAGATCAACGGAATTCCTGAGGGCAAGCTGAGAGATACTGCGGTAGTTGACCTCATCAATAAAGTACAGCTGAAAGCAACTGGTGCAGATGTCTCTGCTGCAGCGTTGTTTAAAGATACGTCCAACCTGAAAAAGGGTGATATCACCTACGCTAACATCTTTGATATCTACAAATTCGACAACACCCTGTATACCGTAAAAGTAACAGGAAAAGAACTGAAGGCGTACATGGAATGGTCAGCCAGCCACTACAACCAGTGGAAGGAAGGCGATATTTCCATCAGCTTTAATCCGGATGTACCAGGCTATCTGTATGACATGTTTGCAGGCGTCGATTATAAAATTGATCTGTCCAAGCCAGCCGGAGAGCGAATCGTTGATGTCATGTACAAAGGAAAGCCTTTGTCTGATACCGAAGAGCTAAAGCTCGCTGTCAACAACTACCGCTACAGCAGTGGACTGAAAGCTCTCAAGCTCGTTAGCGCAAATCGCGACTGGGAATCTCCGCGCAGCATTCGTGACTATCTGGTTGAATACATCCAGGAGCAAAAGGTAGTCTCTCCAGAGGTCGACAACAACTGGGAAATTATCGGCATCAGCCTCGACAGTCCATACCGTGATGAAGTCATCAAGCTCGTAAACAATGGCAAGATTGAAGTGCCTTATGCAAAATCCTTGAATGTAAATGAGCTTTTGCAGCAAGGGATTATTCAAGCAAAATAACCGCAGCTGCTCGTTTCGTGGGTATCCCGTTTTCACATCAGGTTGTGAGAACGGGATACTTTTTGCATTCTATCCCTCTGGATCACGTTCGACTTTTTGAAGCCTATCTACATAATTCTCAACGATTCTTTTTATCGTGTCATCTCCATATCCTCTCGTAAAGGCGTTCTCATCGAGCCAGTACAATACGGTAAAGCTGGAGTTGTCATGAAGATAAAATCGGACAACATATTCTGATTCTCGATTATGTGATCGCTTCTTGTACATTTCTTCAAAGGGAATATAGTCCAGGTTCACAAAGCTTTCGGCAAAATGAACACTGTCCTTTTCCGAAAAATCAACAGAGTAGTGATCATCCTCATAAGCTACTTCCTGGCTTACTTTTGTGTACTCCAGTGTCACCTTTTTTACTTTTCCAGCCACATCGAATAAATCTCCCATTGTTTTTGCATCTGGACCATCCAGGGCTTCGTATAGATCATCGCCAACAAAGAGGCGGAACCTTTCATCGTAGCCTTTCACTTGAGAGATTGGAGTTCCAATTTCTGCCCAAGTCGCATCACCATTTTGGATTCGATATCCGGGGCAGACATTACCACCCAGTTTAAGTGATACCTCAGCGATTTTTTTTCCTTTCTCAAGCTCACTCGTGTCTGATTCCCGATTCCACATATACCTGATGTCATTCCATTTTAGCTCGTAATCATATTCCTCCATCTTACTGATACAGTTTTCCGTAAGCTGGATCAGCATTGGCACTTTTCGGGGCTTCTGCTGCGGCTCCTCCGAGTAAGCGGTTCCCTCCACTAAAAACATGAGCGTCAAAGAAATGAGAGCAGATTTCATTCTTTCACCTCCGTACATTCTCTTACTAAGACGTATTCCGACAACCGTTTGCCACATATTTACATATATTTTTCTGGCACTTTTTAAATTCACACCTTGTTACTCGGATATAAAACCGTGTAAGATAATGGTAACAAGCATGTGAATCACTTTCGAGCAATCTTACAAGGGAACGAGGATGAGGTGAGCTTATGGCAAACGAATTAATCAGAGCATTCCAATTATTGAAAGAAAAAGAGTGGGTGGACCTGACACATACATTTGGTCCGGAATCTCCTCATTTTTCCGCCTTTGCCGATGCTGAATTTACGACGTTGTTTAATCATGATGACGGCTTTTTTGCTCAACGCTTTTCATTTGCGGGGCAGTATGGCACTCATTTAGATGCTCCGATTCATTTCGTGCGGAACAAACGGTTTTTGGATGAATTGGATTTGAAAGAGCTTGTGCTGCCACTCGTTGTGATCGATAAATCCAAAGAAGCCGAAGCGAATCACGATTATTCCATCAGCGTGGACGATATTCTGAAATTCGAGGATGAGCACGGCAAGATCGAGGAAGGAACGTTCGTAGCCCTGCGTACAGACTGGAGCAAACGTTGGCCGGATAAAGAAGCATTCAACAACAAGGATGCGGACGGTAATAACCATGCGCCAGGCTGGTCGCTTGAAGCCCTCCAGTTTTTATTCCAGGAAAGAAAAATCAAAGCGGTTGGGCATGAAACGTTTGATACGGACGCGAGCATCGATTACCTGAAAAACGGTGCACTGCTTGGTGAGTATTATGTACTTGAGCAAGACACATATCAGGTAGAATTGCTGAAGAATTTAGACAAGGTCCCTGCAATAGGTGCAATTATTTTTAATATCGTGCCCAAACCGGAAAAAGCATCCGGCTTCCCTGTGCGCTCCTTTGCCATTTTGCCATAATCTCCGTACAAACCTAAAAACACGCCCGCTTCCTCGCAGGCGTGTTTTTCTATCGCTTTTACACCATGATTTTGCAAATATCGTTTGTAAACTCAACCGGGTCTTGCAGTGGCAAGCCTTCGATCAAAAGCGCCTGACTGTACAACAGATTCGTGTACAGATTCAGCTTTTCTTTGTCGTTAGCATAGGCGTCCTTCAACGACTGGAATACATCGTGCTGAATATTGATCTCAAGCACCTTATCAGCCTTTACATTCGGGTTGTTTGGCATCGCGTTCAAGATTTTTTCCATCTCAATCGTGACTTCACCCTCAGTAGACAAGCATACCGGATGTGATTTTAAACGCTTGGACGCTTTGACCTTGGTTACTTTACCGGACAGCTGGCTCGCCATGTAGTCAAACAGCTCCTTGCTGTCCTCGCTATTTGCATCGGCGTCCTTGTCGCTCTCGTCTGCTTCTATTCCAAGATCGCTGCTGGATACGGATCTGAACTCTTTTTCTTTGTAGTTCATGATCATTTTGATCGCGAATTCGTCGATGTCCTCTGTGAAGTACAAAATCTCGTAGCCTTTATCCGCAACAAGCTCCGTTTGTGGCAGCTTGTCGATGCGTTCGATCGATTCTCCAGATGCGTAGTAGATGTATTTCTGATCCTCTGGCATACGGGATACGTACTCATCCAGCGTGACCAGTGCTTTTTCTTTCGAAGAGTAGAACATGATCAGGTCTTGCAGGACGTCCTTGTGCGCTCCGAAATCGCTGTAGATTCCGAATTTCAGCTGGCGTCCAAATGCTTTGTAGAACTGCTCGTACTTCTCTCTTTCATTTTTCAGCATGCTTTGCAGCTGGCTCTTGATTTTGCTGGCAATGTTTTTTGCGATCAGCTTCAATTGACGGTCATGCTGGAGCATCTCTCTGGAAATGTTCAGAGACAAGCTCTCCGAATCTACCATTCCTTTGACAAAGCTGAAATAGTCTGGGAGCAGATCGGCACATTTGTTCATGATCAGCACGCCATTGGCATACAGCTCCAGACCTTTTTCAAACTCCTTGGAATAGTAGTCAAACGGAATGTTCTCCGGGATGTAGAGAATTGCCTGATAGACCGCTGCCCCATCCGCGCTGATATGAATATGCTTTAGCGGCTTGTCGAAGCCATAGTGCTTGCTGGTGTAGAATTGCTCGTAGTCTTCATCCGTCAGCTCGTTCTTGTTTTTACGCCAGATCGGAACCATGCTGTTGACGTTTTGTTCTTCTACATACTCTTCAAAATCATTCTCACTGCCTTCGACTGGTCGCTTTTGCACGACATCCATTTTAATCGGATAACGGATGAAGTCAGAGTATTTTCTAATAATCGCTTTGAGGCGGTACTCTTCCAGATACTCGTCGTAGCTTTCTTCTTCAGCATTCTCTTTGATTTTCAGCGTGATTTCTGTACCGACAAAATCACTTTCCCACGGTTCAATCGTGTAGCCCTCTGCCCCGCTCGATTCCCACTTGTAGGCACTGTCGCTGCCAAGCGCTTTACTGATTACGGTAACAACATCGGCAACCATAAAAGCGGAATAAAAGCCGACACCGAATTGACCGATGATGTTGTAGCCTTCTTTGGATTCATTCTCTTTTTTGAATGACAAAGAACCACTCTTGGCGATCACACCGAGGTGATTTTCCAGCTCGTCTTTTGTCATACCGATCCCGGTGTCGCGAATCGTCAGCGTCCGGTTTTCCTTGTCCACGCTCACCTTGATGAAGTACTTTTCTTTATCAAAAACCAAGCTCTCATCTGTCAGTGCCTTGTAGTAAATCTTGTCAATCGCATCACTTGCATTGGAGATCAGCTCACGGAGAAAGATTTCTTTTTGCGTATAGATGGAGTTGATCATCATATCCAATAGTCGGGTAGATTCTGCTTGAAACTGCTTCTTTTCCATTCAAATTGCTCCCTTCTCAGCTACGTCATGAAAGAGTTTGTTTTGTGGTCATATGCCTATGTTAGCACTCTCACCCCGAGAGTGCTATTCATTATTTTTATAGCAGTCTTCCATTTTTCTGTCAATATGTGTTCTTACTCTAACAGCTGAAGGGATTGGCACAAGATAAATAAATAGTGCATGCCACGCAGCTGTTTTTGATTCATCTTGTCCAAATATTGTGCTGTCTCTTGGGCAATTTTTCTCGCGTGGACTACATCTGCATGATTCAGCTCTGCGATAGCCTCTTTGAGCTTAACAACTGTATCCGAATAAACAGCCGAACGCAAAGTGCGCAAAAGCGAAATTTTACGCAGCTGCGAATGATTGATCCTGCGATAGCCATTTTGCGGATCACGCCCTAATGTAATCAGCCCTATCTTTTCCCAGTGCCGTATGGTTGAGGCGGGTATCGAGGTCTCTGCCGAAGCCTCACCGATGGTCATCCACTCTTGTTCTATGCTCACTTCCCTGCTGCTCGTCTCCTTCTCTTGGCTTTCCAGCATCTGAATATTCTTCTCCGCCAACTGTCGATCACGGTACAAATCCGCTTGCGAATTCGTAACCAGCCAGAGGACTGAATCCACCTGTTTTGCTTGCAGCCCTCGAACTACCTGTGCCGTTATTTCCATCCCGAAGCCTGGAGACATCGCCTCAATACATTCGAAATAAGCGAGATGTTCTTGTGTATACATCCGATAGCCCGTTGAGGAACGCTGACTGGGTGGAACAAGTCCTTGTCGTTCATAATTACGTAAGGTACTCGTGCTAAGCCTAAGTCTCCTCGCGATGTCAA
Source organism: Brevibacillus sp. SIMBA_040 (assembly GCF_046535075.1). Lineage (NCBI taxonomy): Bacteria > Bacillati > Bacillota > Bacilli > Caryophanales > Paenibacillaceae > Brevibacillus > Brevibacillus sp. SIMBA_040. Next base: position 259,984 of record NZ_JAWRXI010000003.1, on the reverse strand, counting down.
TCGGTCTTATCAATCGTGTTCACCTCGCGTCCATTTCTTCAAAAGATTAAAGTTCGATTATAAGGTTATTGTAATATAAGTTCTTTAATTAAACACTTTCAATCATCAAAGCTTCTAATTGGCTTCATTGTTGTAAGATAAAATCGTATTCGCAACAAAGCTACAGAAAAAGTTCATAACGGGAATATAAGGAGGGACGCGCTGTATGTTACAGCAAGAATTTGAGCGTCAAATCAGCAATCTCATTCAAAAAGGCTATCCCAGTATCACAGGCCAGAGTGAAGAGGACTTCCAAAAGCAGTTCGAACCTCTCTGCCAAAAAGTCGTGGAGCTGGAGCATGCCGGAGTATCCGCGCAAAAAGGGGAGGTTCCGTTCGTTATTGTAATCAAACGTGATTGGATCGACACGGAACGAGCGATGCAGCTAGTCGCGAGGAAAAATAAAGCCGGGTTTAGTATCATGGCCTCTGAGGAACTCAACCGTTTTACACCAATCGACGGAATTGAATTGCCAGAAGGGTTCGCCTATTTACTCGTCGATATTGATACTGGGGAAGAAACGCTAAATGTCACCCCGAATCTGGCAATGGAGAGGATCAAAAACGAAAATCGCTCTCCGTTAACAATCGAAGAGGGAGTTGCCCTGATCACCCATTTTCCCGAGGTAGTAAAGAGAAATAACGGTTTTTCCCTGCTAGGTTCTCGCTGCGGTGATAAGAGAGTGACTGCTTTATGGATCAGTGAAGGCAGGCCGAAGCTTGGCTGGTGTTGGGCAGGCAATCCTCATACGTGGCTGGGTTCGGCATCTTGTCAGTACCGCTTTGGATAAACAAACAGCTTTGCCTTTATATAGAAGCAACAAAAAAAGCAGCCAAGAGGACTGCCTTGTTCCTCCTGGCTGCTAAAAACTTTCTTAATATGGCTCTGCTTCATGCCCCTTCTGAACAGCCTCCTCGGGCGCTTTATCCCCACCCCGGTTCCCTAGCGGCTTTTGGCTGGAGCCGTTCTTCACCGCTGTTTCCAAGCCTTCTCGCAGGCGTCTGCCGTACTCCTCGTCCGCTTCCTCTGCGAGGGCAATTATTTTCTTTTGAATACGCTCGTCACAGGGAGCGAGGTCAGCGACCAGATTGGAGATCAGATCGTCTTTTTCCCAAGCCTCGAATTTGCGGTACGTTTCCCCTGCCTGCTTCGTATTGCTTTGCCGGTCGATTGATGCGCGAACCAGCTCACCTTCAATGAACGGGGTGTATTCTTTTCCAGGCTGGGTCGCTTCCTTTAGCCCACCCAAAATGGACGGTTCATAATTGATATGCGGGTTTTGCCCGGGTGCGAGGTCGACTACGTATTGCATTTGACCGCCCCGCTGATTCGTCGCCACCTGTTTTTTCGGGGAATTGATCGGGAGCTGCAAATAGTTCGGACCTACGCGGTAGCGCTGCGTATCGGAATAGGAGAACGTCCGGCCTTGCAGCATTTTGTCGTCCGAAAAGTCAAGACCATCTACCAGGACACCCGTACCGAATGCGACCTGCTCCACCTCTGTAAAATAGTCTTCCGGATTTTTGTTCAACACCATTTTCCCAACTGGCAGCCACGGGAATTGATCCTCTGGCCATAGCTTTGTATCGTCGAGTGGATCAAAGTCTAGCTCAGGATGCTCTCCATCACTCATGATTTGGACGAGCAGCTCCCATTCGGGATATTCCCCACGCTCAATCGCCTGGTATAAATCTTGTGTGGCATGATTGAAATTGGTTGCCTGGATTTCGCTTGCTTCTTTTTGCGTCAGGTTTTTGATACCTTGCTTCGGTTCCCAATGGTATTTCACCAGGACCGCTTCTCCCTCGCTGTTTACCCATTTGTATGTATTCACGCCAGAGCCCTGCATCATCCGATAGTTCGCCGGAATCCCCCAAGGCGAATACACAAAGGTCACCATGTGAAAAGATTCCGGAGAGCTGGCACAAAAATCAAAGAAGCGCTCACCGTCTTGAATATTTGTCAGTGGGTCTGGTTTAAAGGCATGAATCATATCCGGGAATTTCATCGCATCGCGGATAAAGAAAATCTTCAGGTTGTTGCCGACCAAGTCCCAGTTTCCGTCTTCTGTATAAAATTTGACGGCAAAGCCACGCGGATCACGCAAGGTTTCCGGGGAATGTCCTCCATGGATAACCGAGGAAAAGCGGACGAATACCGGGGTTTGCTTGCCCTTTTCCTGAAACAGCTTGGCCCGCGTATATTTGGACACCGGTTCATTGCCTACAGCTCCATACGCCGCGAAATAGCCGTGTGCCCCGGCACCACGGGCATGAACAACACGCTCGGGAATCCGCTCGCGATCAAAGTGGCTGATTTTTTCGATGAAATCGTAATTTTCCAATGTACCCGGACCGCGATTGCCGACGGTTCTGATGTTTTGATTATTCGTGATGGGATGCCCTTGCCGATTCGTCAAAATATGGTTGTCTTGCGATTCTTTCGTCACCTGTAACCCTCCTGAATCGTTGTAGTTGAACAGACACGATACAAGCCATATTTTTCCGCTACGATTGGATAAATATTCTGGTTCGCTCTCATTTTCAATAGGCAAAAAACCCATTGGCATGCCAACGGGTTTGTGGTCCTGTCTTGTGTGCTATTTATCAACTAATTCACAGCGCTGAGGCTCTCGTTCGTCACATCGAGCAAGACAGCATTGATTCCGTTCAAAAAGGCCATTGCACTCGCTTTGATAATATCGGTGTCCATCGCGCGGCCAGAGTAAATCTTGTCTTGGTAGGCGATGCGGATGTTGACCCGTCCAATCGCTTCCTTGCCCCTGGACAAGCTGTTGATTTTGTAATCCTTCAGCTCGACATCTATTCCTACCAATGTTTTGATGACACTGTACAGAGCATCGATTGGACCGTCGCCAACAGCGCTGTCCTTGAAGCTTTCTCCGCCTTTGCGCAGCTTCACGGTTGCTGTCGGATACACGTCATTGGTTACGACCTGGAAGGCTTCCAGCTCATACAAATGACCGCTGTTTACATCCATCATCCGGTGATTGGTCACCAGGTAAAACACATCGTGGTCGTATACTTCTTTTTTGGAATCAGCCAGTTTGAGGAACTTATCGAACAGCACCTCAAAGTCCTCGGCTTCGCCGATTTCAAAGCCCATCTTTTCGACGGCATTTTTAAAGGCATGGCGTCCAGAGCGAGCCGTCAAAATCAGCTCCATGCTCTCTGCTCCGACTTCTTCTGGCTCGATAATTTCGTATACCTGCTTATCCTTCAGCAAGCCATCCTGGTGAATACCGGAGGAATGGGCAAAAGCATTTTCACCCGTAATGGCTTTGTTTACCTGGACATCCAAACCTGTCAGGTATGTGAGCAAACGGGAGGTACGCAGCAGCTCAGGCGTCTTAATACCTGTAGATGCTTGGTAGAAGTTCTCTCTCACCTTTAGGCCCATTACCACTTCCTCCAGTGATGTGTTACCAGCCCGCTCACCCAATCCGTTGATCGTACACTCTACTTTTTCTGCGCCATTTTTGACTGCACTGAGTGTATTGGCTGTCGCCATTCCGAGGTCATTATGACAATGGACACTGAGAATCACATCTGGATTCAGGTTTTTCAAACGATCGTTGATACGGCGGATCAAATCACCGAATTCCTCAGGAACGGCGTAGCCAACCGTATCTGGCACGTTGATAATTGTTGCGCCAGCTTTGACAACCGCCTCAATCGTTTTCCACAAATATTCAAACTCCGACCGCGAAGCATCCTCTGTCGAGTATTGCACGTACGGGAGTAATGTTTTCGCATATTTTACCGCGTCTACCCCTTGCTGCAAAACAGCATCCTTGGAGCGGTTGAATTTCTTTTCTACGTGAATGTTGGATGTGCCTAAAACGATATGAATGAAAGGATTTTGCGCGAGCTTGATGCTATTGTATACCGAATCGATATCGCCTTTAACAGCGCGTGCGAGGGCAGTAATGGAAACAGTGTCTCCAACGCTGCGTGCAATCTCCTGTACCGCTTGAAAATCGCCTTCAGATGAGGCAGGAAAACCGGCTTCGATCATGTCTACACGAAGACGCTTTAGCTGCTGGGCAAACTCCACCTTTTGATTGACGTTCAGCTTGGCGCCCGGAACTTGCTCCCCGTCGCGCAGAGTCGTATCCAACACGATAATTTTACGGTTCATCTTCATTTCCTCCTAGACCATATTTTTTTCTTTATAAGCCCTATATATCAAGCGGGGTTGGTTAAACCCGGAATTTAACCAACAAAAAAACCCCGTCTCTATGTATAGAGACGAGGTTGAACCCGCGGTACCACTCTAATTCATTTCATTTACGAAATGAGCTCATTCGATGGCCATCACCATCTATCCCTGTAACGGTGGAATTCCGGCTTACCCTACATTGTCAGGCAGCTGTTCATAGACGAGTTCGAAGTGAATTCTACTACCGTTTCGCACCAACCAACGGCTCTCTGAAAGATCATTGCACTTCTACTATTTCTAATCGTAACATTTTGATTTATTTGCGAAACTCTTAATTTATTGGAAATTATATGGCATGTGATCTGTATTGTCAACAGGTGAATTTTTTACTGCTATTCTAGGCTGCTATTTGATTAGTTGAAAGGTCTCTTTGATTTTTTCGACATCTTGAAACATATCGTTATACGCTTTTTTCAGGCTCTCATCTGTAGTCATATATTGCACATCCGTTGGTGTACGAAACGTGTAGACCTCATCGCCGGCTTCTGCCAATTTCGTTAGACGGATGATTTGGGCGAGCTCCTCTCCTTCTGCCTTCCACTTTTCCTGTGTCCAAACCTCGATTTGAAACAGCTCACCGCCTGCTGCCTCTTTATTCGCTTTATTTACAAATACAACTCTGCTTTCCGTCTCGATGATTTCATACTTTTCAGCCCATGTGGTTGGAAGCTCAATCTTGAATTTGTGCGCAGCATTTTCATAGACGATATTTTGAGTTTCGCTGTTATTTGTCGAACAGCCGGCCAGTAATACGAATAGAACTAATAGCGCCGTTTGTATGGAAAGCATGACTCTCACCCGTAGTTCCTCCCCTTCATAACATCTCTTCTTTTTCTATATTTTTCCACATCCCTCGCGATTCCCCTTCCTCTCAGCCAAAAAACCTTTATTGAAACATTTTTCACGCGTTTCGGCTGTCTTTCATACAAAAAACCCTTGGTATACAAGTATCCAAGGGTCTCGTCATTCCTTATCTGCTTATGCCTGTGGCATCTTATTCATGTCCATATACAAGACATTCCAGCGATGATCGTCCACATCTGCAAAGCCAGCACCATACATGAAGCCTTGTTCGCTTGGCTCGGCGAATATCGTTCCCCCTGCCTGCCTCGCCTTCCGAATCATCTCATCAACCTCTTCTTTGCTTTGTGCATCAATGGAGAACAATACCTCCGTGCCTTGTTTCGTGTCAGCCAGCTCGTTTTGTGTAAAGCTTTTGAATGCTCTCTCAGGAAACAGCATCACCAATACTTTATGGTCTCCGATGATGAGTCCAGCTACCTCGTCACTCTTTTCATGGCGTGGATGAAATGAAAATCCTAGTGCAGCGTAAAACTCTTTTGCTTTTTTCAGGTCTTTCACGGGCAGGTTGATCCAAAGCTCTTTTGGCATTTACATTTCCTCCCATACACTAGCATGACTGTAGTATAAACCATCAAAAAGAACGTATGTGTATAGCTCTCTACTTCCATGCTTACTACCGTATTTCCTTTGCGTCAGAAGGCAAATTCCGCACGCATCTCAAATATTCCATCATGCTTTCATCGTCTTTGACAGGATACGTAAATCCGAGAGAATCCCCCACATCGAGGGCCAGTCGGCGGAACAATTCACAGGTGACAAACAAGGCATCCCACGTATGCTCGTAATCGCTATCGGAGTAGGTCTTTTTGTACATCTCCCAATATGATTCGGGAAGATCGTTCTTGAAGTATTTTCCCAGCTTGCCGGTGGAAATTTGGAAGTCATACCGCGAACCGATCCACCAGGAAACCATCTGATCCAAGGATGCCCTGTTCGTTAGTTCATACATCCGTTTGGCGTACGGCAATTCATCTCGCCATATCCCTTTCGCCACGTTTTGCAGGCACCACAAAAAATCATTGCAGCAGCTAAAATAAAGCGCCTCCGTTGGCTTTTTCACATGGTAGTCGATATCTGTCGGGGCAGGGATGTGCGGCAAGCAATTGTCCTTATCGAGCAGGGGCATGGAGAGCTTATCCTTAAAGTAATTCTCCTGCATGGCTTCTTTTGTTTCGATATGTAGATCAATCCGGTTACCATCGGTAAACAGCATTAAATATCCATACGACCGATCAAAATCCATCTGTATGCCAACCATTTGGTCATTTTTATCAGGCTCTTGTATCATAATCAGATCACCAAATTGCTCGATACAATGCTCATCGTTGATAAATGAGGCTGTTTCCGTCACAACATACACGATATCGTAGTCTTGAAAAATATCTTTAGGTGCATTTGCATTTGTTCTGGAGCCATTCATGTAAACAGCCCGAATACGCTCGTCTTTTTCAGCAATTCCAAGGATCAAATCAAGCATTTCTTTTTCACTTCTCATCGAATGACACCCCTCTCTCATCATATCACGATGCTTATCCCAACAATTTTATTTCGCAATTTCTTCGAATAAAATTGCTATCCATTCAAAATCCTGTTATGCTAATAAGGAATTATTTTTGTTCGCAGTAAAGGATAGCGTAGATAACACATTCGTCTTGAACATCCTGAAGAGCAAGGATAGTAACACATGTGCGAATTGCACTAGGAGGCAACAACAATGGAACAAGGTACAGTAAAATGGTTTAACGCAGAAAAAGGTTTCGGTTTCATCGAGCGCGAAGGAGCAGAAGACGTATTCGTTCACTTCTCCGCTATTCAAGGCGACGGCTTCAAATCTCTTGACGAAGGTCAAAAAGTAACTTTTAACGTAGAGCAAGGTCAACGTGGCCCACAAGCTTCTAACGTTCAAAAAGTTTAATATCCACACATATAAAACAGACTCTAATTTTTAGAGTCTGTTTTTTTGTTTAGCCACGTACCTCTGCCCTTATTTCCAGATGGAAATGTACCGACTGTCCACCTTGTCAGCTAACCACACCATCTCATTCCCGTGATAAAAGCTGATGCCATCCTCCCAAGCTTTTTTTGCCTGAATGAGCAGAATGACTGGGGCGTCATCTCTTCTTTTGCCGACCTGCAGAGCCGTCTTCGTTTCTTCAGAAAGATGGACGTATTGTCTTCCTTTTGGAACAAGCCCTTGCTTCATAATCGCATCGACAAACCTTTTTGGAGTTCCATGATAAAGTAGCTCGGGTGGCTCGCTTTTCTCTTTGACGATTTTTTTCGGGATCGAGTGACCGTAGAGAGCACGGATTTTCCCTTCTTTGATTTCATGACGCTTCTTTTCCGATTGTGCGATCATCGTAAGCAAATCGCTCTCGTTCAAGTGGCGCCACACGTGCTGCTCCTGCAAAGAATAGAGAAGCTGCTGGATATCTACCCAGCCGTATTCGTCCAGCTCAAGCTCGTATTCATGCGGCGCGTGACGAAGCGCATAGGACAGCTCCTTGCTTAATTTTTGGTAATCCATTCTCCCGCCACATCCTTTCTTCGTTTCAATTGTGCAGGTTATCTAATGTTCGTTTGCAATACAGACAGCATCCGGTCACATAGCTCCATCGTCCCGATATTATCCTCGGCGCTGGATACAGGCGTTTGACCATTTTTGCAGCACTCCATAAAATGAGCCATCTCCCCGACAAATCCTCTTAAATAAAGATCTCTGTATGCTCCTGACATGGCAGACGCCGACGGAGTATAGACATAATCCTGCTCTCCAAGAAATTGCCATGTCTTTTCTGTTGTCGATGGGGAATGATGAACTGCTAACGTGGTGACCTCTTCGGCGCTGGCAAATCCGTGATCAAAAGTGACCACCACCCGCTCGCTTTCACGCGACCACGCAGTCATCCCCGAAAAATGAACACTGCCAACGACTCCGCTTGCACATTGCACCGAAAGCGTCTGCGAAATATGCTCGTTTCGGTTATTGGAAAAGCCACTGACCTGCACGACTTCTCCAAACAAGAAGCGAATGAGATCAACAAAATGGATAGCGACCAGCTTCATAAACTCATCTTCTGTTTTACAAAACGGCGTGCTATCTACAGCAAATCTCGCTTCAAACGAACGAGCTGCCCCCAGTTTTTCATCTCTGATCAACTCTTTAAGCTTCATGTAGATCGGTGCATAGCGCTTCATGAAGCCTACCATCGCCACTACACCTGCTTCTTTGGCAGCCTGGGCTACTTCTGCAGCTTCCTGTGCGTTCCACCCCAACGGCTTGTCCACGTACACATTTTTACCCGCACGAATACAGTCCATGGCAATCATCATTTGGTCAGCGGGTTGGGCAACCACAACTACACCATCGCAATCTTCCTCTTTTAGCATCTGTTCATAGCTATCATAAGGTGTTCCTATGCTTCCAAATTTCAATAGAGCCGAGGCGGACCGTTCGATATTTCTCGTAGCAATTGCTTTTATTTCTGCACCGGCTTCTACTGCCGCCGGGAAAATGTTCGTCTGTGCATGAAAGCCTGCTCCGATGAAGCAGAGCTTCGCCTTTGTGGTCATATGATTTCCTCCCTGAGATCTGCTTCTTTTCTGCATTCCTTATTATTATCCTTTGGGTGCAGATTTCCTTTTTTGCATGAACCTTCCTTCTTCCATCAAATAGAAAAAGCCTGCCGTATTGCGACAGACTTCTTCCTTGCTTCGTGCTTACCACGAAAAACATTCCACTTCTGATTCTATCCTCGGATGGTGACCAGGAATGGGGATTGGTCACACAAGGAGATTGTTGCTTCGAAGCTGGTAGAAATGCTACGTAATGTAGAAAAAGAAGGTCATCCCAAGCACGATGCACGTTAAAGGGATGACCTTTTTGCTGCGCTAGCCTTTTAGATGAGGTCAGCTGCCTGAAGCAGTCTTTGCAAGAGTACTGCTACCTCGGCTCTTGTGATGTTCTCTTTTAAAGCAAGACTCTCATTCGCCCTTCCAGATACGAGACCCGCTTGCAGACATTCTTCAATACTCTTTTGTGCCCAAGCAGCTGCCTGCGTTAGATCAGGATAGTCTCGAGAGATTTTCTCTACTCCCTGATCAGATTTCTTCGTACCAGTGAGTGTCATGGCTTTTGCTAAAATAACCATTGCCTGCTCTCGGGTAATTTTTTCATTCGGACGGAACGTACCGTCTCCAAAACCACTGATTAACTGGTATGAATTAGCTGCATTGATCGTAGTGCTATACCAATCCGTTGCTTTTACATCTGAATAGATCATCTCGCCTTGTTCTGGTTTCAGTCCCAGACCACGGACGATTATGGCCGTAAACTCAGCGCGAGTAATTTGCCGATCCGGGTGGAATACACCTTTTCCAGTTCCGTCTACTACTATGCGAGAGCCCATATCATTCACTGCTTGTTTTGACCAGTGGCTAGTAACATCGTCAAATTGTACAGGGTTCCATATGATTGCATACGTACTGTTCGTCAAACTGTTCATCTTCGCAAAGTACGTTCCATCATTGACAACTACCTTTGTAGGGACATGACGTACCTTACCCTCTGGTTCGACGATCACACCTGTCGTAATCTTGTTCGGATCAACCCCTTCTGGTATAACAATCGAACGTTCTACATAGGCACTGAATTTGGAAACATCGATGATTTTTTCATTGTATACAGCCTTTACTGTAAAGGTAATCGGAGGTACAACAAACGTGTACGTGTATGATCCTTTTTGGGATGCGGTCTCCACCATTTCCAACGTTTCGGCCGATGGCATTGCGATCTCAATCAACACTTTGATATCTTGCAAAGCCGCTTGCTCAGCAATCTGCGCTACGATCGCATCAAGATTGATTTGTTCTGCCGGCAAGGTATATGTTGCACGCTCTGTTTTGAATTCAAGTATGGTTTTTTTGTCCGTCATGCTTGAAATCATCTGCCCATTCCATTTAACCACGACGCTGTCATTTTTGGCATACATAGGAATGGTTACTACCGCATGCTGGCCTTCTGCTGTGAGCTTTTCATCCAGCTTTTTCTGATCAACCAAGATCGTCAGGACAGTTTGACCATTTATTACAGCTGTCTTCACTGTTCCTGCGTTTTCCGCCTTTCCATTCACCCATACATTTACAGCAGAATCTGAAGAGCCCGTAGCAGGTGACGATGAAGATCCGCTGCTACTGCCACCCCCTCCTCCGCCACTTCCTCCACCACCCGAAATAGCATTCCATTTTGCATAAAGTATTACATTGGATGCTCCCAGCATGAACGTGCTCCCTGCTGTGTAGGTAGTCCCGCTTCCGTCTGCTTTTGTATTCCACCCGGCGAACGTGTACCTCGCCTTCACCAGATTCCCGCTATTCCCGAGTACTGTAACGCGCGAGCCTTCTTTATACTCATACTTATCAACAGGAGCATTGCCGCCTGTATGACCGTTTCCATTATAGGAAACAGAATAGCTTTGAGAAGAAAGAGATGTGCGGATAGTAATGGGAGCGCTCGGTGCTGAAGGGTGATGTGTAGCTGTTTCTTTCATTCTCGTAATAAATTGATAGTCTGTATCTGGGGCAAGCCCCTCGAAAAGCGGACTGTCCTGCCAAGATATGCCACCGTCTTTGCTGTATTCTTGACCAGTTACGCCGTGCAAGGTAATACTCGTTGCGGTTTTACTGGCTTCACTCGGCGCTGCTGGAACTGTTGGGCTATCTGCTTTGACAACCAGGCTAGTCCCACTACTTGTTACAGTTCCCGTTGCATGTGTACCATCTGCCGACACTGTGTATGATATCGCTGTACCAATGTCCGCTTGTGTTAGCTTATAAGCTGAATTGGTTGCACCTGCTATCGCTACTCCATCTCGCAACCATTGGAGTGTCGGGACATCTAGCGTTGTAGCTGGCGAATAAGTAATACCCGTCAGATCCGCCATCAGCGTACTGCCGTATTTTGCTTCTCCTGTAATCATCGCTGTTCCGCCCATAGCAGGAGTGCCAGGTTGTGGCGGCGTTCCTGTCGTTCTAATTGTCACACTCGGACTACTTGGAGAAGCTACTGTGGTTGCTGTTTCTTTGCTCCTCGTCACAAAATGATAGTCCGTATTCGGCAATAGTCCCTCAAAGATCGGGCTGTTTTGCCAAGTCACTCCACCGTCTTTGCTGTATTCTTGACCAGGTGTAGATGTTAATGTGATGCTGTTTGCTGTTTTACTTGCTTCTGTCGGTGCAGGCGGTGCACCTGGGCCGTCTGCTTTCGCTACCGGACCAATGCCGCTGCTGGTTACACTCCCCGTCGCGTGGGTGCCGTCTGCCGTTAGGGTGTACGTGATGATCTTGCCGATGTCTTCCTCGACGAGGGTATACGTTGGATTCTTTGCCCCCAAGATGGCGTCTCCGTCTCGCTTCCATTGATACGTTGGCACATCCTGCGTTGTTGTCGGCGTGTACGTAATTCCTGTCAAATTTGCTGTCAGCGTGCTGCCGAATTTCGCTGCTCCCGAGATAGCTGCTGTGCCTCCCATGACAGGGGTGACTGGGATTTGCGCGGCTGTCCGAATCGCCGTAGCCGGACTGGTTGCAGAAGCCTCATGGGTTGCAGTTGCTTTGATTCTCATTACAAAGCTGTAGTCTGTGACTGAGGTTAATCCGTCAAAAAGTGGGCTGTCCTGCCAGGTGATTCCTCCGTCTTTACTGTATTCCATCCCTGGCGAATCAATCAGCGAAATGCTTGTCGTTGTTTTGCTGTTCTCTACGGGTGCAGGCGGTGCACCTGGGCCATCTGCTTTCGCAACCGGACCAATGCCGCTGCTGGTTACACTCCCTGTCGCGTGGGTGCCGTCTGCCGTTAGGGTGTACGTGATGATTTTGCCGATGTCTTCCTCGACGAGGGTATACGTTGGATTCTTTGCCCCCAAGATGGCGTCTCCATCTCGTTTCCATTGATACGACGGCACATCCTGTGTTGTTGTTGGCGTGTACGTAATTCCTGTCACATCTGCTGTCAGCGTGCTGCCGAATTTCGCTGCTCCCGAGATAGCTGAGATAGCTGCCGTACCTCCCATGACAGGGGTTGCACTTTCGGTGTTTACCTTCTGCATTCGATAGGCCCTTTTGTTTCCAGCTTCATCTTTTACGATTACATTAAAATAATAGGCAGTACCTGGCTCAAGGTCTGTAACGGAAAACGACTCTATATCTTTAGTAAACCCGTTTCCTAACGAAGTTCCATTATCCTCCATATTTTTAATAGTATCGATGTCGCTATCTGTAGATTGATAGACACGATATTCTAGATTTTCAGTATCCGTCACGTTATCAGTTGCAGCTTCCCAAGTAAGCGTTACTGCCGTCTGTGTTATATTTGTGGGCGTAATTTCATCATTTGCAAGCGCCGGTGGTGTCGTATCCGGGTTGTCTATCACAACTGGCTTGCCATATAGTTCAAATTCAGCTACGGCAGCATAATATTCATCCACGAAATCAAACATTTCGTTGACTTCTACTCGGAAAAACCGATACGTAACCGGTTCTTCAAACTGCCCCTCATGAATTATCATAGATTCGTCTTCCACAATCGTTCCAGAATTGGAATGGGCAATTTCATCAAAATGAAGGCCATCTAAACTTCCTTTTATCGTAACTTTTTGCGTTCGGTTAACGGTAAGCGAAAATCCGTTCGACTCCATATATCCAACTACAACCCATTGATTAATTTCGTGTGGGCCTCCTAGATCTACCTGTATCCAGGGCGGATTTGTTTCGATGGTACAAACATTAGAGGCCACATGGTAACAAGACTGTACTTGTTCCGACTCCCAACGCTCAGTCCAAGTCTCACCAAAAGGACTCCGATTACCATCGACAGCGTACTCTGGGCTGTAGTGTATATCACCATTGTCTATATACAAAGAGGAGGATGCCGTCGTTTGCTTCCCCAATGCCACATTGCTTTGATTAGAACTTGCAAAGGCTATATCTGCCATGAAAAACCAAGAAAATGGGACTAATTGAAAAAGTAATAGTGCACTTATAAAAAGGGCAACGAGCTTTGAAAACGTTTTACTTTTCATTCACCAACCCTCTCTCCATGATAAAAATCTCCTTGTTTCATACACAAGGCCACCGACGTTGTCTTAAAACGGCGGCAGCCATCTATTCTGGGTGATAGAATGATTCTACTAGTCTCTCGTTGGGTAATTGCCTTGCAAACATATAATGTAATTCAGCACAAGATACGGCTGCATATTTTTAACTGGAGCACTACTTCCTGTCGGCTCTACATTCACATATCCAGTCAGGTTTCCTGTTACACCGCCTGTTACTTTCCCCGTTACTGTTCCTTTAGCGGAAACCGCTTCATGATTCAGAGCAAGCGTAGGTGCGCTTTTCGTATAAATGTTCACATTGGAGCTGCCAACTTTCACTATACCAAGGCTTGTATCCGTACTAGGGATGTTGGTTTCTGCTGGAGCATTCGCTGCATTTTTCGGCAAGGGAACAGAGACCTCACACTCTCCGTCGCTGATGCTTCCTCCACTAATCGTGCCATTGAAATTCACCTGCTCTAAAGAGGCTGCGTGTGTATGGTAAGGTAGGTGAGCAGTGCTCAATGAAACAGTCTCACTGCCTCCATGTGCTGCAAGAGAGTGATTTTGTAATCCTGGCCCTTCTCCCATTCCAACTGGAACTCGTCCACGTAAATCTGGCAAACAAAAGGTTTGATTAACAGTCCCGCCATACTTATTTCCAAGCAACGAATATAGTGCTTGATATTCCATAACCTTGAGCTCCTGACCATGGCATAGCGCCCATCCATATGGCGCCCAATCCAGTGGCCAAAGTACAATCGCGCCTGTAAATGCTCCCACCCTAAATCCTCCTCTTTATCGCTCGTTTATTGCTCGCTTTACTCTTGCTTCTTGCTCGCCCAGATCTCGACATTGTCATTGTTATAAATAAGTCGATTATCGTTCTTTTCATTATTGACCTGCTTATACTCTTCGGGCTAGATCCCTCCTAACGAATTTTTTAATGATTGGAGTGTCACCAATTCCTTCCATTCGACAAAAACATCTATAGTATACGAATCTACGATAAACACAGAATAAACAAAACGGTCATGATCGTCTTGTTTGACCGCGAGCGGTCACATCCACTTTTTTGAAAAAAGTCGAGACGTTTTTCAAAAAAAAAGAGCCATGGAATCCCATTCGATTCCTAAGGCTCAATCTAGCCAGTATTTACTTAGTCAGGCTCATCATAATGTCTTGAATATACGGATCAGGATGCGTCCCAAGCTCTTGCTGCAAGGTTTCCTCTAGCAAACGGTATTGCCTGATCGCGTCATTCTTTCGCCCCAACTCGATGTACAAGAGGATGATTTCATGACTTATATCCTCTCTTAGTCCATCTACTCTTAAAATTTCCCGAAAATAATGTAATGATTTATGCAGTTGATTTTGGTTGAGATGACTTCTTGCGGCAACCTCTAACAAGGAGATGTACTCCTGTTCCAGCCGTCTTGTCTTTTCACTCGCCCACTCATAAGCTTTTCCGTTTAGAAACGGTCCTGTATACAGCACTTCGATCCGCTCCAGCAAATCCGTTCGATCGTATGGCTGGAGCCTGATTTGCTTCATCACCTGTTCAAATTCATACAAATCGCAGGATACAACGCTCTTGTCAATCCGAATCTCATTTCTGCCTGCTTGGATACACTCGCCCACTTCACTTGTGCCAATTGCCTTTCGAATATAGTACAAGGTGGAGTTTAAATTTTTCAATGCTTTTTCATGCTTCAGCTCTCTCCACAGCGTATCGATAATTTCTTCACGGCTAACCGTGCCTTTGTAAATAAGAAAAGCAAACAATTCTTCTGTTTTCGGGCTTCTCAATTTAATGGACTGCTCCTCTTGACCCTTCCAATAAATTTTTAGACCGTTAAACAACTGAACAGCCAAGGACGGTGAGGCCTTCTCTATCCGATGCCTTGCTCGAATCTTGTCTAGCGTTTTGGACATACGCAAAGCGGAAACAGGCTTCATCAAATAATCCAGTGCACTCATGTCAAAGGCTTGAACAGCATACTCATCAAACCCAGTTACAAAAACAATGTCAAGCTCACTATATGATTCACGCAACAACCTAGAAAGCTTCATCCCGTTAATTTCCGGCATGGAAATATCTAAAAAGGCAAGATCAATCTTGTTGTTCTTGGCATACTCATACGCATCCAGTGGGTTTTGAAACGTTTCTCTTATGTCTATCATATCGTTGTCAGACAATATTTTCTTCAAACGCTTCACGGACAGTTCTTCATCATCCACGATAATTGCTCGCAGCAATGCTTCACCCCTCCATTTCTACCTTTGGCAGAGCGGGTATGTCAAAAGAAACCTTTGTCCCTGTTCCTTCTTTGCTTTCAATCCGAATGCTGCTGCCATAAAGAAGCTTGATACGCTGACTGATGTTCCACAGCCCTACTCCTTTTTTGCGAACATCGGTGGCCATGATTTCTTCTATTTTCTTATCACTCATACCGCATCCGTCGTCTTCTACTGTAAATCTGATTGCATTATCCGCCGACTGCATTATTGATATGTTTACAGTCCCACCCCGGAAATTCGACATCAGCCCATGTCTGATTGCATTTTCTACCAATGGCTGCAAAATCAGCGGTGGAAGCTGAAACTCCAAATTCGCCTCTATATCATATTCCACTTGCAGCCTGCTTCCAAACCGCGCTTTTTCGATCATAATATATGCGTTTACAAGACTTAATTCATTTTCGATCGTCGTCAGAGAATCGAGCTGCTTAAAATCGAAGCTGCCTCGCAAATACTCAGAGAGCTGAAGAGTTAGCTCCTCCGCCTTTTGCGGTTCATCCATGCACAGTGCCGCAATCGAATTTAAGGCATTGAACAAAAAGTGAGGCTTGATTTGGGAGCGCAAAAAAGCAATTTCAGCGTCCTTGGCCATTTTTACGGATGCTTTCAATCGGGTCAGATTTCTCACCCGCGCCATCAGTTCTTCGGCTTCAAATGGCTTCCCGACAAATTCATTAGCGCCATTTTCCATCGTTACGATCATGTCAGATACTCTATTTTTTGCCGTAAGCATCAGCACAGGCAGCTCAGAGGTAGAATATCGCTCGCGAATCAACCTCAGAACCTCATAGCCCGACATGTCCGGCATCATAATGTCCAAAATAACCAAAAAGAAATCCGTCTTCTTGCTGAGCTCCTCCAGCGCCAATCGACCGCGATTGACGACAACAATCGAATACCCTTCCAGCTTGAGCAAATTAATCATCGCTTGCAGATTAGCAAAATCATCGTCCACTACCAAAATAGTTTCATCCCGCATCCCTTTGATAGTGATCGGATAAGCTCCGTGAGTTTTGGGCGGAAGCTGGTGCAAGCGCTGCTCCGTAATCCGTCTGATGGTGCGATCTGCTTTTTTGGCTGCGGGTATCGTGAAAATGAATACCGAGCCCCGACCCGGACTGGATTCTACCCGAATCTCACCCCCGTGTAGCTCTACCAGTTTTTTGGTTATACTCAACCCGAGTCCTGTTCCGCCATAATTTTTCGTTACCGAAGCGTCTTCCTGTTCAAATGCATTGAAAATCCGTTCTTGCATCGCTTTCTCAATCCCGATCCCTGTGTCTGCTACTCGAACCTCTATCCTATCGCGGACAGCAACGGCACTTATCTCAACGATACCCTTTTCCGTAAATTTGATTGCATTGTCGAGCAAGTTATGCAAAATCTGAATCAAGCGGTTCCCGTCCACATACACCTGTGGAGCATCTTCCGCTATTTTATTTACCAGCGTGATTGGCTTTCCACCCAGCAAAAACATGTGAATTCCAATGACCGAATCGACCGCAGCCTTTAGGTCAATCTGGCTTTTAAACAACGAAATATCGCCATGCTTCATTTTGGAGTAATCAAGCAATTCATTGACGAGATGTGTCAGTCTTCGCCCGCTTTCTAAGACGATTGCCAGATTGGACGCTTGCTTTTCTGTTATAGGTCCTTCAACACCCTTGATCAGCGTATCCGTAATACTCACAATTGCATTGAGCGGCGTTTTCAGTTCATGTGAAGTGTTCGATAGAAAATCATCCTTAATCTTGTCTAATTGAAGCAATTGGTCCTTCATCTCATCGATAGTATGATAGGCTTCGAAAAAGCGAAGGACAATCAAGAAGACCATGATGATATTAAACGCGACGATATAAAGCTGCCCTAACCAAATATTATCTTTGATAGAAAAAGCAAACAGGATAAGGTCAAGGGAATACAGATTAATCGTAAGAATCGCCATGAACATCAAAAATGATTTAAAGGAGCTGTTATTCGTTTTTTTGATATATAAAATGGCTGTTCTCATTAATAGCCAAAATAACATCAGCTCGTACAAGATCATAATATAAGCCTGAAATTCCATGTAAACGTGAATCGGCAGGAAAACAATGAGCAGAAGATAGGCTCCTAAAATGGCTGAAACGATTTGTGCAAATTTCAAAGAAATAATGCTCTTTTGCAATTGATAGAAAAAAATGGCGAGAACAATAAAGCAGATCGTGGAAACAATATCCTTCCATTTGTACATGGCTTCAAACGAAACTTGATGAAAAAACAGCAAAAGCGGCCGCTCACTGATCAACCCGCTGTATATGGCATAGAGGAAACAAACGATAGCGAAGAACAGCAGGGAATAATCTTTTTTTCCGTACAGGCTCGCGGTTATGAAGCAAATGATGTAAATCGTCGCCAGCGTCCCCAAAATAACAAAAGTGCCCAGCTCGTACCCCATGTTTCTCTGCTGAATTTCGTTCATATCCGCTTGCCCGCCAAAATAAATCGACAGCGGAATGCCTGAATTGATGTAATCATAATTGGCAACTTGAACAATGATCTCGATGTCTCCTTTTTCGCTTGAAAAAGAGCCGAACTTCGGGACATTTCCAGCACGATATGTAGTGACATCACTAGTAGGCTTGCCATCCTCAAACAGTTTATGTCCATTTGCATAGACCGCACTTGAAAAACGAATATTTGTTTTTTTCAATGCAAAAATTCCACTGTAGGGTACATTTTTGAGGACCATCCGGTAGGTAGCATAACCGTAAGCAGGCAATGGCTTGTTATCGATTATTTTTCCATTCCATTGAGAGGGTACCGTCATGAAAGTAGTGGGAGAGGGCTTATCTCTTTGCTTGAAGTCTTCGGGGGTTAACAGCTGATTCCAATAAAATTCCCATTCGCCATCCAGCTTGATTCGCTTATCGTGTTCATAATCCCATGCCTTCAAATCCATGACACCATGTCGAACAACCAAGTCATTCATCGGTTCATCAATATCCCAAAAAACGGATAATGGTAGAAGAGAAAAGGACAGCAGGCTAATAAATATGATGATGAAGGTCCTTTTGAGCAATCGTATCGCCCCTTAATGAGGATGCGTCTTTCTATTTCTTCTCGATTTTACTTATAGATTGGGCGCGATTCAACAATTTTCGACTAGATAGATTCATATGAACAGCACTTTGTGCAAAAAAATACGCTCGGAAATCCAAGCGTCATGAATGAGATAACATTTATTAAATTGACATCTAATCATTCGCTCTCTACGAACGTGATTTTCTTCATGAGCTTCCTAATTCCCTTTGGCAAGAAATAGGCAGTTGGAAAAGCCAGCGCAAACGCCATAGGCCAAGCGTGCAGCCATTTTTCTAGTAAAAGCGAATTGAATCCAAAATTAACTGCCATCATGAAAAAAGAGATAAGGCAAGACATCCCGAATGCCATGAAAAAGGTAAACAAAACATGCTCGTATTTTTTATTGATCTTCAAAACAATCACCCTTCGCCGAATTTGCTTTTTCATCCACAAGCAATGGCTTGTCGATTAGCCCAGTCCACTCATTCATAAATCGTGTAATGACTTCTAATTCATTATCTTGAAAAGAGCTCAGCATTTGTTCATATCGCCGAATTACTTTTTGGTGCTGCTCGTCATATATGATAGCAAGCCTTTGTCCTGCCTCTGTTAGCGAGTAATAAACGCATTTTTGATCATCTTCCTTTTTGCCTGATACGACCATCCCCTTTTCCAGCAAACCATTTACCGCTTTCGTAATGGCTGGCTTGGATAGACGTAACTGACAGGCGAGAAAAGTGTTGTTCGCCGAGGAGGAATGCTCCTTTATAAGTGAGACGATGTGCAGCTGTGTCATTGTCCACTCATTTTCAAGAGAGCTCAGCTGCGTCGTGCGCTCTTTCATTTTTTTCTCTCGTAGTATAATGAATGACCGAATTGCCTGTAGTGTTTTTTCTTTCTGACTAGGTGACAAAAATATAACCACCCTTCAACATCGTTAACCAGTTAACAATAATAACATACTTTACTGTACCAATCCGGATTCGTCAACTCTCTTCTGTGAAGTTAAAAAATTTCCTCATAAAACTGAAAGATGCTTATCCCTTTCTGCGTCTTTACAGTGGACATTGGAGGTGGAAAACAATTGGATGACAATCGCATCGAACAATGGTTTCGAGCATACAGCAATGATGTATATCGTTTTCTTGTCTACTACACAGGGCGAAAGGATATAGATGATCTTGTCCAAGAAACCTTTATCCGAGCCCTAAAAGCTCACCAGCATACCGAGATTGTGAACCCAAAGACGTGGCTTTTTGCCATTGCGCGAAATGTCGCCATCGATGAGAAACGCAAGAAAAAACTGCGAAACTGGTTGCCCGATCTATTCTTGCAGCATCTTGTCTCACGCGACAAAACACCGGAAGAGTCTTTGGAGCTTGGTGAGAACAAACGGATTCTCTATGACACCATCAATCAGTTGAAAAGGTCGTATCGGGACGTGCTAATCCTGCGCGGGATCAAGGGTTTATCCAGCACGGAAACCGCAGAGGTATTGGGATGGAGCGAAGCCAAGGTACATATTACTTTGCATAGGGCATTGAAAGCTGTTCAAAACAGCAAGAATGCTCCTGTAACGGAGGCGATGACAGATGCCGTCACAAGATAAGCAGATGATTTGGGATGAATTACAAGATTTCCCTGAGCAGGTTCTGGCCGGTGACCGAAACGAAAAAATACTAGAGAACATACGAGAGGAACGCCGAAAAATGCTTTCACAGCAAAAGCAGAGAAAATATTTAGTATGGGCGGCAAACGGACTAGTCACATGTGCACTGTTTTTTGTGTTTATCTGGATGAAGCCATTCTCATTTCCAGCTGAAACAACGGGAAGCACTTCTAACGTGGACCAAGCGTATAGTACAGCTGCCCAAAAGGCTATTGAAGCCGTTGGCATTACGAAAAAATTTCAATTTGAGGAAACGGAGCAAGATACAGATTTCTTTGTCGTGCGGACAAAGAATCGTGAGGCCATCGTAACTTTTTTACCGAATACGAAGGATGTTCGTACTGTCTCCGTAATTATAGCTGGCGATGAATTACCGGAAATGTACCAATCGTACGCGAATACTGCACGAGCTGCTTTTCAGGAAGCAAAGCAAGATGTGCATATAGAGCAGGCTCATCTGTTTCAAGACACGGAAGGAACAACCCTTTCTTTTTATTCAAAACACCCGAGCCAGATCAACAATCAGCATGTTAGCGTCGACGTGAAAACAAATGAAGTGACCTCTTTCTCGATCAATTACCAGCCTGCGGATGTCGATCAAAAGGTTGTGTCCATCGCGCAAAAATCGCTCATGCATCTATCAAATAACAAGCGCTTCTCCTTTACCGAGGCGACGAAATCAACAGATAAGAAAGAAGAGGTTTGGACGCTCAGTAATACAAAAGACAAATATTCCGTTAAAGTTGGAGCAATAACCGGAAAAATCTATTCCACCCGTTATGTATCGGATTATAAAATCAAGTCCATACATGAGGCTATTTCTGTGACAAAACCGCTTATCCAAAACATATTTGGGTTGGATATCACGGGGTATACGGCTTATGGCGGGAGAGACTGGGGCGGCTATGTGTTAAAGCAACAGGGCAAACCGGAAATTTCTGTAACGCTCCAAAGCTTGGACATTGGCAATATTAGCAATATCACTGTGAAATGGTAGAGTCGGTAACGGAATTACCATTCCATTAAACAGCGACGGTCTTAGGATGATATTGTTTCGTCCTTTTGGCTGCCGCTGTTTTTTAATTTTGGCCTCAGCTTCCATTAACAAAAAAATCACTCAGGCGACCGTATCGGTTCACCTGAGCGAGATTCTTACCCGTATTCGTTTTGTTTATTACTCATTAATTCTTGTATCCGGTCGCGGCCATAATATCAGCAAATGCCCAGTAACTGGTTGGAACATCTGACCAGCTCTGCTCTGCAGTCTCGTTGGATGGCGCTCTTCCGGTCAAACGATTTATGATTGTGACCGCCTCTGCACGAGTCAGCAGCTGATTCGGACGGAATGATCCATCCTTAAAACCGATCATATACCCTTTTTCAGCTACTGCAGCGATGCCCGCTTCTTGTGCGAGACCTTTTGTATCTGTAAAGGCTACCGTCTTACTACTGTTAGTAAGCTGTTTCCACGTTGCGATGATGCTTGCCATCTCTGCCCGGCTGACTTTGGCATTCGGCTGGAACTTGCCGTCTGCATCTCCTGTCATCAGCTTTTCACTAGAGACCAGCGAGATCGCATCAGCTGCCCAAAGTTCTGGCCCTACATCACGATAACTCACCAGAGCTGACGCTTGTTTTCCTTCTGCTTGCAGTAATTTGTACAGGATAGCTGCCACTTCTGCTCGTGTCAACTGGCTGTTTGGTCGAAATGTTCCATCAGGGTATCCTGTTATATAAGGCTGCTGCTTCTTGCCCTTCAAGGACAGAATGGTGAACGTACTGAACTTGTCAATTTCAATTTCGATTCCCAAGAAATTTCCGTTTTGATCATACTTGAGCCTGCCATCTAGCAGCTCTGTCTCTCCATCTGTATGCTCCACATACACGGACAAGGAGGCGAGAAGGGCTTGCAGCTCAATAGGGTTGGTAGGCAAGCTGGAGTCTTTCCACTGGAACAGGATCAATGTGGTTCGGTTTTGATAGTTGGCTTCGATCACCATCGGAGCTCCAACTATTTGTACATCCTTGCCTCCAGCTGCTTGTTTCACTTCTTTCGCGTTGATAGCTCGTTCAATAGCCCCTTGCTGCTTATTTTTATCAGGAACAGGAACGATATGGAAATAGAGTTCGTCTGTCGAAATTGTTGCCAACATTTCTTTGGAAATCGTAATGATCAGAGACGGTGTCTGGATTTCCAGAGCAACTTCGTTTTGAAGTCGTTCCAATGCTCTTTTCATGATGTTGACGACCACTTCATCAGCTGGATCTTTTGGTAGATCGTCTATGATGATTCGGATGGTTTCCTTGTTGTTTGCATCAGCAAGATTCAAGATTTCTTTTGCGTCGTTTGTGTCGAACACAACTTCATCGACCTTTTTGCCGTTGGAAGATTGCTTTCTTGTAATTTTGATCTGTTCCCGCAAACCGTTGGAAGTCCCTGCTTCTACTACAGCTGAACGTGTGGAATCAGAGCTTCTGCCTGAACTGCTTCCCGAGTTGCCTCCCGAACCCTTCCCGCCCTGATCTTCATCGTCGTCGCGGTCACGATCCCGAGGCGCTGCAGCTACCGTTACCTGGATTTCTGCTCTCAGCTTTTTGCTGTTACTTACTCCGGAAGGAAGCTTCGTCAGCACTCCCTCGACGATAAAGCGTTGCCTTTTGGTACTGTTAGGATTGTAGTCCGCTTCATCCAAATCCCAGTTAACGCCAACGAAAAGGGATTTTCCATTATCCAGGGTGACTCCTACTTCATCCGGTAAACCAAGTGCAGATGCAGTTTTCCTGGTACCGTTTTCGACACCTGTAATGTCATTGGGGTCTGTTACCGAGACGATGTCCCGCTTCTCACCCTCTGTGTCTGCTGCATCAACACTGACTTGGATGCTTGCCCGCTGGTTCTTGGTATTGGTAATCCCTTTCGGCAGGATCAGCTGTCCACGTACCCTAAATGTCTGTGCTTCTTCATTTTCGGGATCGTAATCTGAGCTCTCTACATCCCAATCTACACGAATATCCATGCTGTTTCCATCATCAAGGATAGCTTCTACTAGCTGAGGTAAGCCCAGTGCTTTTGCCGTCTTGGCTGTCCCATTTGCCACACCTGTTATTTCTTCAGGCGTTTGGACGGAAACAATGTCTTTCGGATCTGTTTCATCATCTGCTGCATTCACCGTGACACGAATGGTGGCAGAATGATTTTGGCTATTGCGCACATTGCTTGGCAAATTGACTAATCTGCCGGTTACTGTAAAACGCTGCTCTTCCTTTACCGTAGGGTCATAGCTTGCTTCTGCTACCGCCCAGCTTACATCCAGATTCATTGTATTGCCATTGGACAAGCTTGCCTCTACTTGTGAGGGCAGTCCTAGAGCAGGGGAAGTTTTGGCGGTACCGTTTGGAATGTCTGTAATTTCCGTCGTCTGTGTGACAGACACGATTTCATGAAAGACAGGCACTGGTGTGTAGGTCCACTGGGCGTATAGTGTGATATTGGATGTACCCATTGGGAGGGTAGAGCCTGCGGCATACGATGTGCCACTACCGTTTGCTGTGGTGTTCCAGCCTGCGAAAGTGTGGTCGGTTTTTGTCAATGTGCCGCTTCCAAGTACCGTTACGCTGTCGCCTTGTTCGTAGGTGCCGTTATCTGTGGGGGCTGTTCCGCTCGTTGCTCCGTTGCCGTGATACGTTACGGTGTAGGTCGGTGCTTGAACTGGCGTCCACTGCGCGTACAGGATGACATTCGCCGCGCCCATAGTCAGCGTCGAGCCTGCTGCATAAGAAGTTCCGCTTCCGTTTGCTGCGGTGTTCCACCCTGCGAACGTATGGCCGGTTTTTACGAGAGAGCCGCTTCCCAGTACCGTTACGGTATCTCCTTGTTCGTAGGTGCCACTATCTGTTGGTGCTGTTCCACTCGTTTCGTCATTTCCGTTATACGTTACGGTGTAGGTCGGCGCTTGAACTGGCGACCACTGCGCGTACAGGATGACATTCGCTGTACCCATGGTCAGCGTCGAGCCTGCTGCATAGGCCGTTCCGCTTCCGTTTGCTGCGGTGTTCCAGCCTGCGAACGTATGGCCGGTTTTCGCAAGTGTTCCACTTCCCAGTACCGTTACGGTATCTCCTTGTTCGTACGCACCGCTATCAGTAGGAGCTGTTCCGCTGGTTTCTCCGTTTCCGTCATACATTACGGTGAAAGTCGGCGCTTGAACTGTCGTCCACTGTGCATACAGGATGACATTCGCTGTACCCATAGTCAGCGTGGAGCCTGCTGCATAAGAAGTTCCGCTTCCGTTTGACATTGTGTTCCACCCTGCGAAGGTATAGCCTGTTTTTGCGATCGTACCACTGCCCTGAACCGTTACGGTATCTCCCTGTTGGTAGGTGTTGTTGTCTATAGGAGCTGTTCCGCTGGTTTCACCATTTCCGTTATACGTTACGGTGTAGGTCGGCGCTTGATCTGGCGTCCACTGTGCGTACAGGATGACATTCGCCGCGCCCATAGTCAGCGTCGAGCCTGCTGCATAGGCTGTTCCACTTCCGTTTGCTGCGGTGTTCCAACCAGCGAAGGTGTGGCCGGTTTTTACGAGAGAGCCGCTTCCCAGTACCGTTACGGCATCACCCTGTTCGTAGGTGCCACTATCTGTTGGTGCTGTTCCGCTCGTTTCGTCATTTCCGTTATACGTTACGGTGTAGGTCGGCGCTTGAACTGGCGTCCACTGCGCGTACAGGATGACATTCGCTGTACCCATGGTCAGCGTCGAGCCTGCTGCATAGGCCGTTCCGCTTCCGTTTGCTGCGGTGTTCCAGCCTGCGAAAGTGTGGCCTGTTTTCGCAAGTGTTCCACTTCCCAGTACCGTTACGGTATCTCCTTGTTCGTACGCACCGCTATCAGTAGGAGCTATTCCGCTGGTTTCTCCGTTTCCGTCATACGTTACGGTGTAGGTCGGCGCTTGAACTGTCGTCCACTGCGCGTACAGGATGACATTCGCTGTGCCCATAGTCAGCGTCGAGCCTGCTGCATAAGAAGTTCCGCTTCCGTTTGCCGCTGTGTTCCACCCTGCGAAGGTATAGCCTGTTTTTGCGAGAGAGCCGCTTCCCAGTACCGTTACGGTATCTCCCTGTTGGTAGGTGTTGTTGTCTATAGGAGCTGTTCCGCTCGTTTCTCCATTTCCGTTATACGTTACGGTGTAGGTCGGTACTTGAACTGTCGTCCACTGTGCATACAGGATGACATTCGCTGTACCCATAGTCAGCGTCGATCCTGCTGCATAGTCAGTTCCGCTTCCGTTTGCTGCGGTGTTCCACCCTGCAAATGTATGACCCGTTTTTACGAGAGATCCACTTCCCAGTACGGTTACGGTATCTCCTTGTTCATAGGTGCCGCTATCTATTGGTGCTGTTCCGCTCGTTGCTCCGTTGCCATTATACGTTACGATATAGGTTGGTGGCGGCGTTGTATCACTAACCGTAATTGTTAGCGTCTGCGTCGCACCTGCACTGAACGCAAAGACTAGGCTTGTCGTTCCAACTGCTTGCGTAGCCAAATACTCTTTTTTGATCGTTACTACGCTCCCCGATAGGCTATAATCTGTTCCTAGCACAAGAGGCGTACTTCCGTTTTTAATAGAGCTCAGGGCATTCCCGTTCAATGTCATCGTGGTTGGAATATCTTTATAACCTGCTGCTGACGGATATTTATCGAAGGAGGCTGTCGTTGGGGTAATCGTGCTGTTCTGTGGCGTTGTATCACTTATCGTAATTGCCAGTGTCTGCGTCGCACCCGCACTGAACGCAAAGACTAGGCTTGTCGTTCCAACTGCTTGCGTAGCCAAGTACTCTTTTTTAATCGTTACTAAGCTCCCTGATACGCTATAATCCGTTCCTTGCACAAGAGGCGTACTTCCGTTTTTAATAGAGCTCAGGGCATTCCCGTTCAATGTCATCGTTGTTTGGACATCTTTATACTTCACTGATGACTGGTACTTATCGAAAGAAGCTGTCGTTGGGGTAATCGTGCTGTCCTTAGGGGATGTATCGCTGACTGTAATGGTCAGTGTTTTTTCCGTACCGCCATCAAAGACAAACGTCAAATCGCTTGTTCCAACTGCCAATGTTGCGAGGAATTCTTTTTTAATCGTTGCTATGGTATCTAGAACTGTATAATCTGTCCCCTTCACAAGGGGTGTGCTACCGTTTTTAATGCCACTCAGCACGTTCCCTTTCAAATCCATCGTTGTCGTAATATCTTTATAATTCGAAGCCGATACGTATTTATCAAAGGAAGCTGTTGTTGGAGTAATCGTGCTTACTCCTTTTACATTTGCGATGGTGATATTGTTAATGTTTAAGTTAGAGGGTTCTCTCCCGTTTGTAAATTTCCATGAAAACTCCAACGATGCAACACCATCTACGTTGAAAGAGTTATTGCTATTCAATAGTGCTCCGACTTGGGTTACGGTCGTATTTAATAGAATGTTTTTTCCTGAAGTTGAAAAGATTCTGATTAAGCTATGATTCACATCATATAAGGCTATCGACAGTGATTCCAAATTTGTTTGACCCTCATCGTCAACAGTGCTTATTCCCAAATTCTGAAATGTAAACGTCCGACACTTATCTATTCCCTCTGCCTTAATGGTAAGTTGTCCTGTTGTATTCATGTCCTGTTGATCTTCGGACCATATTGCTGTGCCTTCCTGGACAAATCCGTTTGATACAAGAAATTTATCATTCAGCTTTTTAAATCCCGATCCCCCGCTGTTATCTGCTCCTAAGGTTCCACCAAAATCGTACGTACCATCAGTTGTTCCGCTCGATGCCGCAAAGGTTCTAGGTGGAACTATGTTGACACATATCACTAGTGCTAAAAAAAGCAGGAATGATATACGTGAGAAAGAGTAAATTTGATTCCATTCCAAACCAACCGACCGTTTTCCTTCTAACCTACTCCAATTCCCCCACATGATTCATCTCCCATTCTTTCTTTTGTCTTGGTCTATCACAAAATGACCAGCATCCTTATTCAAATGATCTGGTCAGTACCCTTTATTCCCTTCGTTCCTTTACACACATAGAAGCTGCGAATTTAGAAAGTACGCAGCTTTTATGCATGTAAATGTAAAACTACTAGCCTCTGGGTGGAAATTCTCCACTTAAACATATGATGTAATTCATCGCTAAAAAGGGCTGCCTATTATTATGTGGCTGACTACCACCAGCTACAGACAAAGCTACAGGGGACATTGCTACATTTGGAGGGGAGGAATATAACTCAGTTTGTCTAGCAGGTCTTCCAGCTGTAGGCGTCTCGGCCCAAAAATGGTTATCAGGCTCGTTTAGCCCCCCTGGAGCTTGATAGGAGTTTGGAATGTGGGTATGCGCTGGTATTTGTGAAGTCAATAATGTAACGGTTGATGAACCAACCTGCTGACCGACAGTTCTCGGTGTCAATCCTGGGCCATCCCCTTGTCCCATAGGTGCAGACCCCTTCAAGTTTGGCAAAGCAAAAGTCGTTTTCCCATCACCACCATATTGCACTCCTAAAACGGAGAAAAGCGCTGTATTTTGAATAATCGACAACAATTGTCCATCGCATAGCGCCCAGCCTTTGGGAGCAAAGTTTCCAGCAAATACTCGAATCTCGCCTATATATGCATCTGCCATTTCTTATTTCCTCCTTAATTACGTGATGGATAAATGCCAGTTGTTGCAATACAAAAGTGCATGGCTTGATAGGGTTGCATATTTGAATGGGGTTGACTGCTTCCAGCGGTTCCTATCGCTGCTGAATTCATCGGAGTCAGTGTATTTGCTTGCGCATAGGGAGCGGATACTTGAGCCCAAGTATTACCTGTCGGGTTGGTTGCTGTCGCATGGGCAGAGGAAGCCATGACTTGATGGGTATGCTGTGGAATTTCATTTACCGTAAGCGTGTGATTCTCTTCTCCTGCCGTTGTTCCCAAAGGGATTGACTGATGAACGTGAATCGGTACCCTGCCTCGTAAATCAGGAAGAGCGAATGTCGTAACTCCGTTTCCTCCGTATGTAGCTCCTAGTAATGAATACAAAGCTTGATTTTGATTTATTTGAAGAATTTGTCCATCACAAA
Organism: Brevibacillus sp. SIMBA_040; assembly: GCF_046535075.1. Classification (NCBI taxonomy): domain Bacteria; kingdom Bacillati; phylum Bacillota; class Bacilli; order Caryophanales; family Paenibacillaceae; genus Brevibacillus; species Brevibacillus sp. SIMBA_040. The sequence goes on along the minus strand of NZ_JAWRXI010000003.1, from coordinate 231,606 downwards.
ATGCCCAGCCTCTCGGAGCATAATTGCTGATTGGAAACAGACGAAGTTCACCCACGAATGGTTCTGACATTTGAATCCTCCTCTATCAAAATTAATGGATATGATTCGCAACTAACTCTATGGTTGCTGCGGGTATACTCCGTACAGCGAAATAATAAAAGAGATTGTCAATGACGGCATCATATTATCGTGCGGCTGATTCCCGCCTACTGAAGATACAATCTGGGCATTCATGGGGACGAGGGAACCGCTTGTCCCATCCGAATAATTCTTCAAGGTCGAGGTTGCCCAAACGGCATTCTCCGGGGAAGTTAGCGTTCCACCATCCTTGGACGCATTTGCTATGTGCGTATGTGCTGGCAGATTCGTATTAATTAATGTCACGCTTTCTACACCAGCCTTACTGCCATAAGAAATTGTTGAGCTGCGGTGAACCGGGATTCTCCCTCTCAAATCCGGCAACCCGAATGTTGTCTGACCGTCTCCACCATATGTCGTTCCAAGTAGCGCATACAGCGGGTCATATTCTGAAATATTCAAGAGCTGACCATTACATAAAGCCCAGCCTTGCGGAGCATAATTTCCTGCAAACATCCGAATTTCTCCTAAATAAGCTTCACTCATTATTATCACCTCAGCTAGATTACGTTCCTGTGCATAGTAGTGACTAATAGATACCTCACAACTTTTACATAGTAGCATGCAGACTTTTCCACGGAGTCTCAACTTTGTCTCATTTTTTTATAAGAGACTAAGAGTCTAACTCTTCCATTCCATTTCAATATGAAGAGCATTTTCGCCAATTGCTTGAAACCCAAGTCTCTCGTATAGATACCTTGCCTCATTTGTGATCATCACGTGAAGCCTGATCGTCTTTGCAAGCTGTTCCGCCTGCATCTGCAATTGACGTATAAGGATGGAACCAATTCCACGTCCACGAGAAGAAGGAAGCAATGCCAGATCAGCCAGAATAATCTTGTCATCTCCATGGACCACCAGCATGTGACCGATAGGTTCTTCATCGGCAATGATAATCTGATAGTTCGCATCTGGATATTGGAGCTGATACGATTTTTGCTGCATCTCAAACTGCATTCGCAAAAAAGCTTCCTGCTGTGTCACCTCCCACCCCCATGCCGCTACCTCTTCTTGACGTGTACTGGCGTATACCCGGAAGCGAAAATCCTCCTCTTTTGTGGTGGCCACTATCGTTCGTAACGATTGTTCGATCGACATTTAGCTCAGATGCACCGCCTTTGGTTCTACAGATTTCTCTGCAGCTTTGGTACTGGATTTGACAAAAAATAAAAATTCTACGACGTTTTACGATTTCCTATGCAGACTTTTATTAATTTTTTGAAAACGACCTTTATCCATTTTTCATAAACCAAATCAAAAAGGCCACTTTTTCAGTGACCTTCAAACATACGGACTATCTCCAAAGCGTTGCTGTCTTTACCTCCCGCAATCAGTAATATTTTTTTCGAATCACAGCGTATAGAAAGGGATATTTCACCTTGGAAAAATGGTTTGCTACGATCGAATTGTTATCAAAAAGGAGGTAGAGTAGATGAACCATCGGAGACTAGGTACCAGCGGCTTGAGAGTAAGTGAGATCGCTTTTGGAAATTGGATTACCCACGGCGCTCAAGTGGATAATAACACAGCCTACTCTTGCGTTCATGCTGCACTGGATGCGGGGATTACCACTTTTGACACCGCAGATGTGTACTCGGAAACAAGAGCGGAATCGGTTCTTGGTCAGGCATTGAAAGATGTACGTCGAGAAAGCATTGAGTTATGCACAAAGGTTTACCATCCTACAGGAACAGGGAACAACGTCAAGGGACTTTCCCGCAAGCATATTATGGAGGCATGCCATGCGTCACTGAACAGATTGCAGACGGATTACATCGATGTGTATTACGCACACCGCTTTGATTCCACCGTATCGCTTGAAGAAACCTTTCTAGCTTTTTCGGATCTGGTCCGGCAAGGTAAAGTTCTCTATGTGGGAGTAAGTGAGTGGACGGCAGATCAGATTACCAAAGGTGCGGCTTTGGCGCGAGAGTTGAGGGTTCCTCTGGTAGCTAGCCAACCTCAATATTCAATGTTATGGCGTGTCATCGAAACAGAAGTCGTGCATGCTTGCGAGCGAGAAGGAATCGGACAAGTCGTCTGGTCGCCTCTTGCTCAAGGAATTCTTTCAGGGAAATATGCACCAGGCAAGCCCGTACCAAGCGATTCCCGTGCTTCTAGTTCGGCGGGGTCACCCTTTTTCAATAAGCTAGCAGGCCAATGGCTTCGCACCGAGGTCTTGCTAGCAGTTTCCAAGCTCGCCTCACTCGCACATGAAGCCGGGTTGACCCTTCCGCAGCTTGCTATTGCATGGGTACTGCAAAATCCACAAATATCTGCTGCTATCATTGGCGCATCCAGGCCAGAGCAGATACAAGAAAACGTAAAAGCCTCCGGTGTTCGTCTGGATACCGAAATCATGAGGGAAATTGATTCGATATTGGATGGATTTATTGAACGGGACCCTGCTAAAACGGGCTGAATCCCTGTTTTACCTACTGAGAAGATTTGCAACGGGACTGACTTCTTTTACAGTCTTAATAAATGCAGACAAGACAGGCTGATTCACGTCGGTTCTCCATGCGGTATAGAGGGGAACCGGCGGAACGCTTTCCATAAATGGCCTGAAAACAACACCACTGCGCTGAAAAGCGGAAACGGAAGAAGGAACGATGGAAATACCTAGATTCGCAGCTACCAGGTTGACAATCGTATACATTTGGATAGCTTCCTGCACAACATTCGGATACACGCCATGCTTTGCGCAAAAACCGATGATGAGATCATGGAAAGAAGCTCCTAGATGACGCGGAAACATGATGAACCGCTCAGCACCTAAAGACCCGACAGAAATAGCAGACTGCTTCGCCAATGGATGCTGCTCGGGCAATACAGCAACGAGTGATTCATTCGTACAAGTAAGGTAGTCGATATGCTTTGCTGGCTCCATATACCGCAAAAATCCTGCATGAATCGTTCCATCGTACAGGGCCCGCCATTGCTGGGCGGAAGTCATTTCACACAAAGAAAGCTGTATGTCTGGATAAAGTTCACGAAATACTTTCAAAATATTTACCATGATATCTCCCGCTGCTGAATCTACAAATCCAATGGACACCTGTCCGATCATTCCTTGGCTGACTCGCTGCGTCGTTTTAATAGACCGCTCCAATTGAGCTAAAATCATTTTGGCTTCTTCTAAAAAAACGGCACCCGCAGGTGTAAGACGAACCTGTCTCCTGTTTCGCTCTAGAAGTGTCACACCCAGCTCTTTTTCCAAATCTTGAATTTGCTGACTGAGTGGTGGCTGTGTCATATTTAATTTTTCTGCAGCACGGTTAAAATGCAGTTCTTCTGCCACTGCAATAAAGTATTGTAATTTTCGAATATCCATTTGTATTTTCCTTTTCTTTACTCGTTTTTTTAACTCTGATTTGCCCCTCTTCTGCTTCCAGAGAGCTACCCCGTTACATATCAACGAATTCCAATGCCCCCTTACAGAAGATGAACGCTCTTTTCCAATAATTATACGATTAGTTAGAATTCCCTTTACGGCCATTTGTGTTCCTGCTCGTTTCAATAGGGATTTTGTGAGGACAGTGCATGAAGTAATGTAATACTTGTAACCATCCTGTCATCCATCCGTAAAACTAGATTGAATCAGCATCCTTACCAAATCCTTCAAGGGAAGTGAATTTGTGAAAATCACACTTATGGATGTGATGACAGAAGATCATATTCATCGCTGGGTTAGTCCCCCTACTCACCAGCTGACAGTTGGTCTGGTCACGAAATCAGAAAAATTGATTTGGACGCGGGATCAGATGACAGAAGAGGTTCACTCCCATTCTCTCTATGAGATCGGTTCTATTACTAAAACGATGACAGGTCTTTTGCTGGCGCTCGGGGAGGAGAAGGGGCTTTGGAATCGTGCTGATCTATTGTCGAGCCACATTCCCGAATGGACTTCAAGCCCGTTCGCCCGGCAAACAACGCTTCTGCAGCTCGTAACCCATACAGCGGGACTACCGGCGATCCCTAATAATCTGCGAGAAACGATTGTCGATAAGCTAAATCCGTACGCGAATTATACGGAGAAGCATTTAATAGATGCTGTATTGTCAGAGAGCCCTAAAACGAAAAAAAGCCATCGTTATTCCAATTATGGCTTTGGAATACTAGGCTGGCTTCTTTCCAAACGCTTGGATAAAAGCTTGCATGACGCACTCTATGATGAGGTTTTCCAGCCTCTCGGGATGACCTCTTCTGGAGTTGGCGCAAACCTCGGTGAGCCCAATGCCACTCTCCCGGTTTACAGCGTCGCAGGTAAACCGATGCCTCTGTGGGATTTCCACGACACTTTCGCAGGTGCAGGGGCTGTCCGCTCCTCCCTCTCCGACATGCTAACCTACGTCGAAGCACATTTGGCGAACGCCGAGCATCCGCTTTCGTCTGCGCTCGAAGAAACCCGCAAGGAGCATCATGCTATTTTTCCTGGCAGAGGCATTGGAATCGGCTATAGCTGGATGCTTTATCAAGAAAAGGACGGCTCCACCACCCACTGGCATAATGGCGGAACATACGGCTCGAGCAGCTTTATGACCTTTAATCGAGACAAAGGTATCGGTATTGTGATTCTTTCCAATTACGGTATCAATGTCTGGAGTCAGCTGCCGCTCATCGGAATGCGAAAGATGAATGTGGATAAATTGGCACGTATTCTGACCACCAAGTTTTTTGCAGAGCGCTCATAACAGTGCGAGGTCACATCCACCTAAAAAAGGAAGGATGAGTTGTTGTCCGCTCTACCCTTCCTTCTTTGACTTTATAGCGACATTGGCTTATCTGGTAACTGCTTTGGCTTCGGGCTTCCTGACCAGGAAAAATTTGTCCACATGCGCAGCAGGCGTTCAACTGGTCCATAACGAAACTGCTTGAGATACAACGGGCTGACAAAGAGCTGAACCCCGTAAATAACTAGCGCCAAGCCACAACCAGCTAAAACACCAAGCTTTCCGAACAGGCCCAATCCATAGCCATAAAAGATCGTCGTACAAATGACGGTTTGTAGCAGATAATTCGTCAATGACAGCTTCCCGACGGCCTGGAATCTCATAAGCCACGCCGATGATTCACTTTTTGAGAACAGCCATACAAACGTGAAGAGATAACCGATCGCGAGTATAACTCCACCTGATATATCACCAACGCCACTCCACCAATAGCCTGGTGCGAGAACTTTTACCGATTTGAGTAATAGGCCGATCGGAAGGAAGATCAGCATTTTTCTAAAATACGATGCACGCTCTTCATCAGGCTTTTCAAACCAGCGAGCTTTTGCTGCATACATACCAAATAAGAACATCGGTACGGTCATAATAGGCGCAAGCAGCAATATGACCGCCATCATATAGTCAGGCAATCCCAGCGGATCTTCGTTTTTTCTGTGGTGGCTGATCTCTTCATACGCTCCAGTACCGTACACGGTCATTGTTTTTTGAACATAAGCCTCCATACGCGCTTGATCTGCTACCGCTTCCGGATTGTTCTTCTCCTCTGGAACCAGACCCAGTAAGCTGATCAGACAGAGCACGACTACTCCCCACACCAGTAATGTCTTCGGTTTACGGTTCATGAACAGCAATAGAAAGAAGCCCATCATTCCGTAAAAGCCAAGGATGTCGCCTTCCCATAAAAATTCCGAATGGATGATACCAAGTACAATCAACAAAAGAAAACGACGGGCAAAAAAGCGTTTGGTTCGAAGTCCCTTTTCTTCCAAACCTTCTTTCATCTTTATCATGCTAAAACCAAACATGAACGTGAAAATCGGCATAAAGCTGCCCTCGATCACGATTTTTACTAGCTGGTATGTGCTCGTATCGAATGGAGGAATCGCATACAACTGTATTTGCTCTTTCTCCCATATCCCGTATTGAAAGATCAGCATATTCGCCATCAAAATTCCTAGTAGACTGAAGCCCCGCAAGCCATCAATAATGTGAATGCGGCTTTGTTTTATGTCCATCATGATCACCTCGGCTTGATTGTAGCAAGGCAAGCTAAAGTGACTCTAAAAGTCTCCTTACCGTTTTCTAAACGCATCCTCCACTTGTTTAGCTAGAATTAAGGAAGATTATGTACAATACAACTAAGAAGAATGCCAGGTATACGGAGTGATAAAGATGCAAGACGCAAAAATCTTATTGATCGATGATGAGAAATCAATTTTACAAATGCTTGAAATGACGCTGCGAAAAGAAGGATTTCAACGTATCTATACAGCTACAACGGCACAAGAGGGGCTTCATTTGCTCGAAGTGCATGGCGCAGACATTATTTTGCTGGACGTGATGCTGCCAGACAAAACCGGATATGAGGTGTGCCCCAAAATTCGTGAGCTGTCAGATGCACACATCATTTTTGTGACCGCCAGAACCTCTGATTTTGATGTACTTACCGGCTTTGCGACAGGCGGAGACGATTATGTCACCAAACCGTTTAACCCATTGGAGGTAGTAGCGAGAATCAAAGCAAGACTGCGCAGAGGGACAGCACTTCCTATCTCTAAAGGAAATGACGATCCTACGCTGTACGACTTTGGGCACTTTCTCGTAAATGAGAGTGCAGGCGAACTGATCGTGAATGGAGAGTCCGTTTCTTGTCCTGCCCAAGTGTTTCAATTGCTGCTCTATTTGTGCAAGCATCCCAATATCGTTTTTTCCAAATCACAGCTTTATGATGCGGTTTGGGGCATGGACGGGTTCGGAGACGATAGTACCGTCATGGTGCATGTTCGCAAAATTCGCGAGCGCATCGAAACCGATCCGAGTGATCCCAAAAGCTTGGTGACGATCCGTGGTCTCGGTTATAAGCTGGTGAAGGAGAAAATATTATGAGCCGTCTCCGCAGCAGGATAGCCTTTCATTTTACCTTTCAATTTTTGTCTTTATGGGTGTTTGTTGTCATCGCTTTTCTTGTAGGTACCCTCGTTCTCATTCGATACTTGGTCAATCAGGATCTACAAAGAACGTTTCCTATCGGAGCCATTGAAAACATTGCAACGGAAACCAGCTTTACCGAAAATGGCGCGAAGCTTCCCGAGCGCTGGACCAATCAGCTGGGGAAAGCCGGGTGCTGGGTGCAAATCGTGAATGAGAATGGGAAGGTCATCTATTCCTTCAATGTACCTGCTAACCGCTTGAAGGACTCGTACGGCTCAACGGAGCTTTTGCAAATTCAGGATTCGGGCCGCTACGAAGCATTCCGGGTCTTTACATACCTGGATTCGACCGAGGCACAGCCTCATTTTTTTATGCTTGGTGTAGAAGATCCGGGGGCTGACCGGCTGCGTGAATGGATTGGAGCCTTTGGAGAGAACGGGCTTGTTCGTCCGGCTTCCGTGTCACAGCTAGAAGCCATGCTCAAGGATTCAAGACAATACATCGAAATCGTAAATCCTGCAGACCACGTTGTTCAAACGATCGGAGCAGCTCAGCCCCGCGAGCAATATCGTCCGCTAGAGCTTGTATCTATACGGTTGGAGCCGGCAAGACATGATTCGAAAATGGCTGCTTACACAGAAGGTACAACTGGAAACGTGTGGATTTTACATGATATCAATGAAAGACCCGCTGTCCCCAATCAGCCGATCCTGCAAGAGGTTATTCTCGTTTTAGCGTACCTCGCTGCTGGCATGCTGCTTCTAACACTTGTATTCGCAACCTGGCACGGCTATCGTTACGGGCAGCCTTTGCTGCTTTTGACCGATTGGTTCGAGCGGATGGGAAAAGGACATTATCACGAGCCGTTGCCGGAAAAGGACAGGAAAAAGGTATTTCGGAAAAACGGCAAGCTCCGAATGAGGTATCGTTTGTACAAAGAGGTTATTAACGGCTTTTATGATATGGCTGCGAAGCTGGGGGAATCGGAAAAAGAACGGATTCGTCTGGAAAAGACGCGGGAAGAGTGGATGACTGGCATTTCCCATGATCTCCGAACCCCTCTCGCTACCATTCAAGGGTATGGGCATTTGCTGGAGAGTAGTCATTTCAGCTTTACAAAAAGTGAGCTTTCGGAAATGGGAGCAATGATTCGGAGCAAGGGCGATTATATGCTGGAGCTGCTGCATGACTTCTCTTTAAGCTTTCAATTGAAGAATAACAGCTTCCAGTTTGAAGAGACCATCGAGCTCAATGAGTTTGTCCGTCGAACCGTGCTTCGCTATGTGAACGATGCCACGCTTCAGCATGTCGATTTTGCTTTCGAAGAGCATAATAGCACGCTGCCTGTAAAAGCGAATTCAAAATGGTTCGGGCGAATGCTCGATAATCTGATTATGAATGCTGTCAAGCATAATCCCCCTGGCACGCATATTATTTTGCGCACAGGTATGAAGAGAGATTTCGCCTGGATCGCTGTTGAAGACAACGGAATCGGCATGGATGAGGAAACAAAGCGAAAATTGTTCGAGCGTTACTATCGTGGTACGAATACTGATGAAAAAACGGACGGGGCCGGACTTGGTATGAGTATCGCCAAAGCGATTGTCGATGCTCATCAAGGCATAATCCAGGTCGAATCGGATACGGGCAAGGGCACAGAAATTTTACTCTCATTTCCAATTAAACGAGATAAGATATGAAAAAAACATCCATTTGATGAGGTGGACAGTCAGGGCTATACGATTTGCAGTCTGGACGAAGTCCCGCATGCCATTAAATAGCGATGGAAAAAACCAAGCGCCCATTCGGGGATCAGCCCCATCCCTGGTCTGCTTGGTTTTTTTACATTTTTTAACTGTTTTACTCATCACGCTTTAACTGAAAGCAGCACTCTCACCAGCAAATCAATTCACGGCTTTTGGCGTCGACCATGCGCACCTCTAAACCCGTTTTCTTGTGAACTGCTTTATAGCATAAGCGATATCGCCGCTTTTTTGCCTTTGCTGCATAGTCGATTTCCCACTCCAACCTCAGCTCAATCCCGGCTAAATACATCTGACGCGCCTCTGCTACCTCTATACTCGGAGTCACATCCATGTTTTTGAGTTGATCCACCGTGACGGTAAGTCCACTCACTTGATTAGGCTGACCTGTCGTTTTATTGATGACAATTACGATTCTCTCCATATATAGGAGAACTCCGTCTTTATGTACATGAAAGGCAAACACCTCCGAGTCCAAGTCCCGCTCCTCGTCTTGTTTCAATAGCAAAAACGGCTCCATTCCCGGGCAAGCATGCTTCAAAAATTGCAAGGCGCGCTCGAGGCATTCGTCGCGAGACAAGCGCAAATCACCCTTGGTCTCCTCGAACCTGATAAACGAAATCAATCTTCCCGTATCGGGATCAGTAAAGGCTTTGATTGATTCCTCAGAGCGATTCAGAAAAAACGACTCCAGCGACAGGTCCCTTTCCACCGAGGGCTTCCAGTCCTTTCTCCGCCAGACAATGCCGTGCCTGCCATCCATATCTATCTCCCGAATGATTTCATATTTCTTTGAATCAATACCTATCAGATCATGAATAGAGCGCAGTACTGCCCGCTCATCTGGATCTTCCGCAGACTGCATCGGCACAGGAGTCCATTCGTCGCTTTCTTCTTCCTGCCTATTAAAATCTTCACTAGTAGACACCAGTCTTTCTTCGTCCGCATCAAAGCAGGAAAGAAATCGGGATGGCTGATAGACTAGCCGCAGCTCGTCCTTTGGCACATTTTGTCCCTCTGCCCGAACGAAACTCATATACAAGCGAAAGTCAATCAAGTCTGCAATTCTTTTTAACAGCCTTTCTTTTGAGACGATTTTCTGCGGTATTTCCGGACTTTTTTGCCTGCCTCTGTATTGAAATTCGATAACGGTACCGCTCCAGCTAACGTAGACTCGAAACCCGGTATTTGGTAGAAACAGCCCCATAACCTTTTGTCCGTACACGAACGATATGCCTTGCTTCGTTTGCTTGCTCCTGATCAGAACGAATTGCTCCATTGCCTTGGGGTAATGATCCAAAACGAACTTCTCAGCCTGCGCTCGCAGCTCGTCTTCAGAGCAGCTCGCTTTTTCCTCCGTTCTGTCGGCTGTTTCGATTGTATACTCCAGCAAGTCTCCTTTTTTGCTTAATTCAACGGATATTCCATGATCTGTTCCTGGCTCAGTCCAGACGAAAAGTGCTCTCCCTCCTTCCCGCGGGTGCTCCCGGTAATCATCAATCAACAGCTCGTATTGCTCGGGTATCACGATGAGCGACTCAGCACGCAGCTTCAAATCAGACTGCAGCCGTTGCAGTGCGGCTTCCATATCTGCTTCGGATTTTCCCGCCCTCTGCTCCACATCTGTCTCAAAATGCTTGCGCAAAACCTTCAACCCCTTGTGCAAAATGCTTTTGACTGTACCGACTGGCAGGTTCAACAGAACAGCAATGTCTTCAATGGTCAAATCTTGAAAATACTTGTACAGGATGACCTGCCTCTGTTTTAGCTCCAATCCTCGAATCGCATCCAACAAATCTAGGCGTTCATCTGCCGCAAACGCAGCGGCAGGAAGCTGTGCTACAGCCTGATCACCATCCAAAACGGTGCGCTTTCGCCGTTGCAGCACCACAAGTGCACAATTGATCACGATTCGTGTCAGCCACGTTACGAAATAGGATGGCTGCTTTAGACGAGGCAGACTGACCAGTGCCTTGTATATCGCTTCATGGACGACATCCTCAGCGTCAGCATCATTTCGGACATAATAATACGCCATTCTGTACATCCGTTCCCGATGCTGTTCAATCAACTCTTGAAATGCTTCTGTATTACCCGCTTGTGCCGCTTTCACCAGCTGAACTACATTCATATCGTTCCCTGCCTTTCAACAGTTAGATCGTCCAACCAGCGATTTGGTTTTCATGATTTGAAAAAATAAAGAAAAAAGAACCTAGCCACCAAAAAAATGCGGACAGGTTCTTGAATGTAAGCAGACATCTCGTTTAGCTCGAATACAAGGAGCAGTACGTACGGTCAAAACGCCCAGCGAGCAAATCTTCTTTGCGGATGAAAAACTGAAGCACCCCTGCATCCCACCAGCAAAAAGCCTGTCAAAAGCATCAATGCAGCAGCGTACTCGCTGTCATCGTGCTGACCCGTAGGATAGCCGAACAACGTAGCCACATCATCATGATCGCCGAGACCCGTGAGCAAAAAGCGAAAGTCTTCATACTCCTCAAAGCTATACGAATCAGTCTCAATCTGGTCATAGTCGACATACGCATAATTTGGTGGTTCAAGCGATGCTCTCGCCTCAAGCTGATAGCCGCAAAATTGCTCTTCCGGGGACAGGCGACGCTGCGCAGACGCAAGCTGATCCTTTGGCACATACAATTTCGATCAAGTATTGTGCGGCATGGGTCACCTGATGCTCACGTCGTCTCCTCTTAGGGCTACCTATATACTTTTTTCATACGGTCGGCGATCGCCTCTGCCAAATCGGTGGTCATCTGTGGAACATGGGTTTTTAGAATCGAGTTAATCATCGGCGCTTTTAAGCCCTTTGCTGTAATGTCGAGGAAGCCTGTCATTCTCGTTCGCTGTTCCCCTAATGCTGTGGCCCTAAAGTAACCCTCTCCAGTAAAATTATCATTGATGCCAGTGAGGGTAAATCTTACTTCTGTCGGCTCGTTCCATTTCGTAATATCCACTTGAAGACTTATCTTTTTTTTCATGATCCCGATGTCCCCGAGAAAAGTCCAGGTCACACGGCGGTCATTGATAATTTCATGACTTATGTAACCAGGCACTAGCGGAATCCAGTTCTCCAGCACACTGACAAAATTCCAAACAGCTCCGATAGGCAGATCCAGATCAATCTCATGTATTCCTTCAGGCATATGTGTTCATTCCTTTCCTGCTGTTCTTTGGCTATCCTGTTATATGTATTGTGAGTGGCTGCGATATATTTCGGGAAAATCGAGCCAGAGAAAACAGAAAGCCAGTGAGCACCGATCTTGCTGTGGCGCGCACTGGCTTTTCATATAGCTATGTCATATATGTGCAGATTTATTTAGGCTCAAGAGTGAGCACATGTCCATTCTCAATCGCTTCTTTCAGAGGGGTAGTATGATACGTCCCCTCCACCCAAGCCGGGAACTGATCGTCATACCAAGGGCTTTTGACATGTCCCGACTGACCTGGTCCCACAATGTGATACGCTTTTGTTAAATCACTGGTATCAACGACGAATCGCCACGAAGCTCCATGATTGATGACACCGGACTTCACGTTGTATCCAGCCGCTTGTACCGTTACCGCACTTCCTCCTGCGGGTATTGGTTCCGCCCAGTTAAAGAGATAGTTCAGACCAGTGACGCTGGATAGCGGGTGAACAAAGGAGGCCTGATGGGCATCTCCCCACTTCCACCCCTGGCTATTCGTTCCCCACGCAGTCTCGATTTCCGTGATCGTATTCTTCAACGAAGCATGAAGTACGCTGGAGAGCCCGCCTTTTTCCTCCATCCAAGGCCCCGGCTTGCCTGCATGCGCTCTGCGGATCAGATCATCAATGACTTGCCCTCTTCCTCTAAACAGGCTTCGCATGGTTTCCGGTATTTGCTCTTGGAACAATACGGTTCCCACCTGCTGCATCCATCGGTTAAAAACGAGAGGAGCAGCCAATTCTTTGTCATCGACAAAATTCCAGCCCGCAAGTAGCGCTAGGACTTCCTTTTCCTTGTCCGTAAGCGTTTCTTTTTTCACCTGCTCCAAAAAGATTGGCACAAACTCTCGGGCCTGCAGATTCACTTGATCCATTTGCAGCTTTTGCATGTCCTCGACGGTCAGCTTTTCTTTTTCCGAGAGCACTTGCTGTATTCTCATCTGACGATACGGCTGTGCCCAAATATTACTGATGTGATAAGGATAGCTGTCATCCGTGACTTTGTAGTTCGCGCTGGAGATAAAGCCCTGCTTCGGGTTCACGGTCTTCGGCAGCTGATCGTATGGAACATATCCTGTCCACTCGTATTCGTCTGTCCACCCGGGAACTGGAACGAGTGCGTCGCCATTTTTGCGAATCGGAATTTTTCCGTTTGCCTTGTAGGCAATTGTTCCATCCTGCGCGGCGAAGACAAAGTTTTGTGTAGGCGTGTGGAAGTTTTCCAACGCTTTTTCGAACTCGTTCCAATTTTTTGCTCGATTCATATTTAGAACAGCTTCCAGCTCCTTGGATGGCTCTAGCGCTGTCCATTTGAGTGAGAAAACGGTGTCCTTGCCGCTTTCCTCCGCGAATTCCGAAATGATCGGTCCATGTCTCGTAATAGTGACCTGGTAAGGGATCGTTTCCTGACCCTTTACCCGTATCGGCTCGTCAATGATCTGTGCGTCTTCCCATTTATCCATATACAGAAACTGATTCGGCTCGCTCGGATTTCTCTTTTCGATATACAAATCCTGCACATCCGGTCCTGTATTCGTCACACCCCAAGCGATCGACTCGTTATGCCCCAAAATAACGCCCGGGATTCCCGCAAAGATAACACCACTCACGTTTACAGAGGGGCCACGCAAATGTGTCTGGTACCAAATAGCGGGAGTAGCCAGAGACAGATGCGGATCGTCTGCCAAAAGCGGCTTGCCTGACGCGCTTTTTTCTCCACTCACCACCCAGTTATTGCTTCCGTTGAATTCAGGAGGGATGACCGCCTTTGCAAAGCTTTTTTCGATGTCTACCTTTCCTTCTCCTAGCGCTGCAATGATGGGAGGACCTGCTTTTTCATCTGAGGGGAACAAATCGTATGCTTTCTCTTTTGAGAATTGATTCAGGAGATAGTAGCGAAATGCTTGCCCTTCCCAATGTCCACCCAAATCGTACGCCATATATTTGCCGATCGTGAGGGAATCGAGCGGTGTCCATTCTTTTGGCTCATATCCGAGCAGCGTGAACTCGACAGGCAAAGCTCCCTTTTCCTTCGCTTCTGTTATGTAGGAATTCACACCATCTGCGTACCATTGCAACGTATCTTTGGCTTCCTGTGAGTAAACCTCATGCGAGAGCATGGCTGCCCTGCGCAAGCCAAGTGTCCGAAAATATTTGTCGCGATCTACTGCCTTATCGCCAATCACCTCGCTAAGCTCCCCCGATGCTTGTCTTCTGCTCAAATCCATTTGAAAAAGGCGATCCTGTGCTGTCACATACCCTTGGGCCAAAAATAGATCATGATCGTTGTTCGCGCTGATATGGGGGACTCCACGCTCGTCTCTCGTCACGGTTACTTTCTCCTGAAGTCCTGGCACCTGGATAGAGCCGTCTATTTGCGGTAATGATTTGGCAATGTATGCGTTTGCGATCCCGAATAAGATTGCACCAACCGCGAGCAGCGCAATGACGACGACTGCAATGATTTTGACTGCCTTTTTTCCTCTGCTCACTTTATTCCTTTTCAGAGCAGTTTCCATCTCATGAATCCCCCCGTATCGTTTCGGTTTTTGATATATCATAATATTTCCAAGTAAGTTAATTAATGACTATTCAATAGATTTTCATCATACCATATTGATAGCTTGATTAGTCAAAGTGCTATCGACTCCAATCTGAAATAAGACCAGCTTGATTCATTATGCTACCAAATAACCTTTTTGGCTCTTTCGTTCAAATAGAAGAAAGTAATGAAACTAGAAACCGATCCTGTATCTCAAACGTATCTCTAGTAATATACAAAAACTGACAATGAAATCGAGGTGCAAGCAAACATGGAATCACTCTTAATCGTCCCCTACCGCCCCGAACTCGCAGCCGCAGTCGCCGATATGTGGAATGCCAGCCGTGATGGGTGGGGAGGCGGAAACTCGATTACGACAGCCGAACAAATCCGTCAGGAAGAAGCAAGCTCGGATGCCCTCGCGGTATACCTGGCGATGGATGGAGATATTGTAGCGGGCTACTGCAGCCTGGGAGAATATCGGGAGGACACAGGCGCTCTCTACATTCCTCTGCTCAATGTCCGCCCTGACTATCAAGGGAAAAAAGTAGGACGCATGCTGCTTGCACGTGCACTCGAACAGACGATTCAGCTCGGCTGGCCTCGTCTTGATCTGTATACATGGGCTGGGAACACGAAAGCCGTTCCTCTCTATAAAAAGTTTGGATTTTTCTGGGAGGATCGGGATGATTCCACGCATCTGATGAACATGATTCCTACTGTTCTGTCTACAGAAGCAATCGCTCCTTATTTTGAAGAGCTTGACTGGTATCATAACTCTACGAGAGAAATTGTCGTAGAGCCTGACGGACGAAAAGAAAACGACTTTGATTACTTTACCTACTCCTGGGCAAAAGGAGAAACGAGCCTGCGTGTTGAGTTTGAACGCCGCGGACGTGGCCTGCGCCTCATAGAGACCGATGATTATTTGCTGTCTGCTGAGATCGAAAAGCTAGAGCTGGTCTTCGGCCGGGAATACCAGATTCAGTACCGGATCATTAACAAATCAGGCAAGCCGCTGCATGTATTGCTGCAGGGCGAGTCGAACGAAATAATCCGCTTTGACTATCAGCATGAGCTGGAGGTTACGGGGGAAACGACGCTGTCTGCCAGATTCTTTGTGGATGAGATTACAGAGGAGCAAAGTGTTTGGCGCACCCATCCTCGCGTGAGCACCCACATCCTGATCAATGGCAAGAAAGCCTTGTTCCAAGTAGGTATTCTTCCTAAATTTCCTGCAAACCTCACATTGCACGTACCTGGCATCTCTTACCCGGGACAGAGGGCGTCGTTTTATTTGGATGTAGAAAACAGCTTTGCAGAAGAAGCTGAATTTTCATTTGAGCTGCCCACCCGTTCGTTCCTTGAGCTCCAGGAGCAGCAGTATACACTGAAGCTGAAAGAAAAGGAACGCACCTCCCTGCTACTAACGGCCGATTTGCACGAGCACGGCTTCTATGAAGCTAACGTACAAGTGAAGGCGACTCTGTCCGATGGCAGCTCTGTCTCTTTTGCCAAACAAATTGGCGCCGCCTTTACAGGACTGGGTGCAATGCTTTCAGGGGAAACCGAACAAGACTGGCAGGTTCATCACGGTCGCCACACGCTCTACCTGAACAAGGATGATAACGAAATAACGATTGTCAATGGATCAGGCGGGGAGCCAACCTATCTTACCTATCCCAAGCTCGGCAAACCGTACTCCAGTGAATTTTCCAAAAAACGCGCCGAGCATGTTGAATTTATTATGGAAAAGGGAGCAATCGGCATTCGCGTCACTTATCGATCCGGTGCATACTCTCAAATAGCCCTGATCGGAAAAACACTCCTGTTCGCAGATGGAACGATAGAGCATGACATGACCTTGGAAAATATTTCTTCTGATCCGTTGACTTCTGAGCTCTGGCTTAGTCAAGGCTTTGCTCATCCTTTTTCCCGCCCAATCCTGCCGTACCAAGGCCGTTATGTCGAAATACCGTCCTCCTATGGAAGCGATATGGATTACTGGGACGGTGAGCTCCTCAGCGAAAACTGGCTGTTTTCAAGAGATCAAGAAACCTCGTGGGGGATGTGCTGGCCAGAAGAGTACCGTATCGATTTTCAAGGCTGGACGATGGCTCTGGAAACTAATATCGGATTGTTGGAGTCGCATGGCAAAAAAGTATTTGGCCCTTTCTATGTCATGCATGGCGGCTATAGCGATTGGCGCGAGTTCCGCGCCTTTGCTCGAAAAGAAGCACTGCCACAAGACCTGTCCCTGACTACTCATCTGGAACTGGCTGCAAACGAGCACAATCCGTTCGTCAGCAGCGAAAATATTGACGTGCAGGTAAAAGATTACAAACAGCTCTATTTAGATGGGGAATTGACTGCCTCCTTGGAAAGCGTATCTGCTTCAGAACAGACTCGCAGCTACACGGAAGAAGAGGAAGCAACTGAATCCAGCTTCACTTTCGAAGCTTCTCGAAAAGCGTATGAGCTCGTGGAGGTGAGCGGACGCTTTGCCACGCATGAGACCCATTTACGCAGCTCCCTTTTCCCAATCGGGCACGGCAAGATTGCGCTGGAGCAGGCCCTTGAACAAGGACAGCGGGTCTTTATCGCCGATAACGGTCCTCTGCGCATCAAAGCAGCTCCGGATTTTTACCCAACGCTTTACTCGCTTACGAGCAATGGTCAGGAGTGGCTAGCGAGCTCCTTCCCCGAACGGCAGCCTAAATCGTGGTGGAATCCGTGGACAGGCGGAATCAGCAATTCTGTTTCTGAGCTGAGTGCATTTTCGTTAGTAAAGGAAGAGCACACCGCATCGTTCGTTCAGCTGGTAGACAGCAAGCAAAACGTATGGCAGGGCATCAAGCTGAGCTACCATGTGAAAAAACAGGAAAAGTACCGTGGTCTGACATGCCATCAGTATTACTTGCTGCTGCCGGGGGTACCTGTACTTTGTCACACTACCGAGATCGAGCAAAATACTGGAACCTACTTTGCCGACAAGAGCTGGTCGACTACTATCTTTTTACAAGCAGAGGATACAGATGACACAGTTTGGCTGAAAACGGTGGGTGCAAACGGCGAGGAACTGAGCTACAAGCTGGCACAGGGCGAGCTGTCCGTGAACGAAGCTTCGGATTATCTCATCGGCTCTGCTTCTCGCAAGGATCAGATGACAATCGTTACCGACTTAGATACAGCAGCGTTGGAAACTTACTGCAACAAGGAAGTGGCTCTCGTATCCGTCAATCGCGAGCTCAATCTGCCAAGTAATAGCACTACTTTTACTCCGCCCCTCTTTTTCGTGTTTGCGGACAAGCAGATTCCATCTGACTCCTTGTCTGACTTACGTTCGATCCGCTTTGCCAACCAAGGGAGGATTTAGGATGAAAATCATTGATGCCCATATGCATTTGTCCCACATCGAAGAGTTCAAGCGGACAGCAGAAGAAGAGTCTTTTGTCGATTACTCAGTAGAAGGTATTTTGCAGGAATATGCGGATAATGGTGTGGTGCTCGGTATCGGCATGGGCCTTACAGAGACGCAAAAGTATGGCTTCCCTGACGCCGAGGCTGTCACTCCGATGGGGCTCGATCTGACCGATGACTTGCCGCCGCAGCTCGTCTATTGCCTGGGAATCAACCCGTTCAAACTAGACCAGGCTGCACTACAGCGATTGGAGAATGACCTGCAAAAGCCAAACGTCGTGGGCCTGAAAATCTATCTTGGCTACTATCCGTTTTATGCGTATGACAGCGTCTATGAACCGGTTTATGCGCTTGCCGCAACCTATCAGGTGCCTGTAGTCTTCCACACTGGAGATACGTATTCCGAGCGAGGCCTATTAAAGTA
This sequence comes from Brevibacillus sp. SIMBA_040, assembly GCF_046535075.1. NCBI lineage: Bacteria > Bacillati > Bacillota > Bacilli > Caryophanales > Paenibacillaceae > Brevibacillus > Brevibacillus sp. SIMBA_040. Next base: position 213,230 of record NZ_JAWRXI010000003.1, on the reverse strand, counting down.
CTCCCACCCGCTCGCGCTGGACGAGGTGGCGGTGAAACATCGTGATGTGAATTTCATGATGGCTCATTTTGGCGATCCATGGGTACTGGATGGGGCCGAGGTCGTTTACAAAAACCGCAACATGTTTGCTGATCTCTCTGGCTTGATGGTAGGTGACGCTGCTAATTGCCAACGCCTGAAGGAATCACCGCTCTTTTTCTCTCACCTGCGACACGCGATCGCCTATTGTGATCACTATGATAAATTTTTGTTTGGCACCGACTGGCCGCTAGCTCCGGTCAAGTCGTATATTGAATTCGTACAAGAACTGATTCCAGTAGCGTTTCATGAAGACGTCTTTTACCAAACCGCGTTAAAAGTGTTTCCAAAAATTAAGCCACTGGTCGAGTAGGCTATAGGCTTGTAAAACAACAAAACCCATACACCTCCCTGTTCATCATGTGGGCATGTATGGGTTTTATTTTTCTGGAAAGTTTCTAAGCTGTTTCTTATCTCGCTTTCCTAAATGGGTGTACGAAATCTGATCAACAAACACAATCTCTTTTGGCATTTGATAGCGGGCAACCAGAGGGCGCATCCAGTCTCGCAATTCCTCTTCTGTTAACGCTGCATTGTGAACAAGCTGGACGACTGCTTTCAGCCTTTGTCCAAACATGTCATCAGGAACCCCGAAAACGGCTACGTCTTCTACTAATGAGTGCTGGATCAAGACTTGCTCCAGCTCAATCGGATACACATTTTCGCCCGCAGAAACTACCATGTCATCGACTCTGCCAACTAAAAAATAATAGCCTTGCTCATCCCGATATCCCAGATCGCCAGTCTCGATCCACGACCGACTCCGATTGCGCATGGACCACTTATTTTTCACGCATAATTGGCCAATCTCACCGACTCTACATTTTTTCTTTTGATCATTGAGCACATGTAAATGAGTGCCCTTTATTTTTCTTCCAAGCGTTTTTGCAGAGTAGTGTAAATCCTCTGGAGTGGCTATGATATTCAGACCAGCTTCCGATGTACCATACAGATTGTATAATACAGCTCCTAAAATGCTACGCACATGTGCTACCAGCTTTTGATTGAGCTCGGCACCCCCTGATGCGATACAAGCCAGTGATTGCAAGCTTTCGGCATCGTGCTTCAGCATCTTATGTATCATCAGTGGTACGATTGTCACGACCTCAGCCCTATGCTTTTTGATGAGGTCACATGCCTTTTTCGCGTCAAACCCGGATGTGATCACGATTTTCTTCCCTAATGCAATGAACAAAAGCAAAAAGGCGATCCCGTATCCGTGATAAATGGGCGTTGCAAGATAGGCAGTCTGATATCGCTGGAGCTGAAGCCTGTTAAGCAAAGCTAAAAACGGAGGCAAGTAATTGAATAAGGACGGCTTATGTGCGACTTTCTTTGCTTTTCCTGTTGTTCCGCCTGTCAGAAGGTTAATCTTGCTTGCGTACGTTCTTATTCGTGGTTCTGATACGAACGTAGCGTCCAATCGATTGATGGCGGGCAGCTGATCATGGTAGCTCAGAAGCGTAGCTTTCTCATACGATGCTTGCCGGGTCAGCAAAGTCAGCTCCACATCATGTACAAGCAGGTCGAAATTATGAGCTTCTACAATCTGCTTGAACTGCTCCCCGCTCATTTCGGTATTCAGTAAAAAAATGTCTGCACCCGTGTGTGAGGCTGCAAAAATGGCTTTTACCAAAGACACATGGTTTTTGCACAAAATGCCTACTCTCTTGCCGCTTGCAAGTCCATAGGCTTGTTTCAGCCCAGCGGAGAGCTGCTCCGATTGGGATAACAGCTCGTGATAAGTAAGGGTCTCCAGATCATCTACCAAAGCTATTTTATGGCCATGCATCCTTTCGGCGATCTTTAGGAGCATCATCACGTTTATTCCATATTGATAGATGGCAGTGAGAAGCCTGAACAATCCAATGGGAGAAAGCAGCTTCAGCTTGAATAGAACTTGAAATAAACAAAAAATTGGCAACGTTTCACTTCCTCCTGTTTCGCAGCCTTCCTGCCATGGCCCATTCCCATACTCCCCTACCTAAAACAGAGGCTAGCTGTCCAAAAATCAGCCACCACGGCATCATCTTACTCTGCTTGGTGTACATCGATTTGGCGATCATGGCTGCTACGTGCTCTGCGCTCATGGCAGGCATGTTTTTGTAAGCCTCCGTAGGCAAAATCATTGGCGTTTTCACGAGGGGAAGATAGAGGGACGTAGTCGAAATCTCCATCGCATTTAATTCAGGCGCAGCTGATCGAAACCACGTATCAAAGGCGGACTTGGATGCCTCGTACGCAGCCCAAAAAGGGATTGGAACCAATGAAGTGTTGATTGTAGAGACGTTGATGATGTGTCCTTTCTTTTGCTTCAGCTGCGGAATGATCGCCAATAGCAATTTGACAGGGGCAAAATAATTGATCGCCATCGTTCGCGTAAAATCATGATAGCGATCCAAGGAGTCCATAATAGGACGTCTGATCGAAATGCCAGCGTTACTGACCACCATATCAATCCCGTCACGCTGTTGCAAAAGAAATGCTAGAAACCCATCCATCTCAGCGGAATCTCTTAAGTCTGCCCGAAAGATACTCACTTTGGCAGCCCTCGTCTCTAGCTCCCTTTTCATCTCTTGCAGCTTTTCCCCTCTTCTCGCCACAAGAATCATGTGCACATGAAAATCAGCCAGAAGATTGGCTACCTGCTCGCCTATTCCAGAGCTTGCGCCAGTGATTACAATCGTTTTGCCATACACGGCATTCGCCAGCTTTTCTTTGTCCAAGCGAGTAGGTACAAACAGTAGGCTTTCCAACAGCGTATAGTTATACATTCATCTAATCCTTTATCGTTGTTTGTCATCAAACAAGAGCCTTATTTCTCGATGGCGAGAACGCGAAGGCTTACGATTGCGCGTACTTTGCTATCTTGCGCAAAACGTTAAAAAAGAGATAATTCATACCTTTTGAACGATAGGTAGTCTGATTGAAGCTACCTATCACATGGACATCCAAATTCGGCAAATAAAGCATGAAGCTGCCGCTCGCACCGAGATGCCCCCACAAAAGGGTACTTCTTCATCCCACCAAAAATACCACACGTAACTGAAGTACCTCGGCTAATTATTTTTCTACCTCTTTTCCATTCGACTACAAAAAAATAAGAAGCCTCCCTTATTCATTCGCGGGAAGCTTCTCGTTGCCTTTGTTTACTAGGACATTTTCACCAAGCTGTAATTTTTCTTGCCTTTGCGGATGATGATGAAGCGGCCGCCAATCGCGAGGTCAGCTGATACTTCCAGCTCAAGGTCGCTAACGCGCTCCCCATTCATGGAAATCGCGCCTTTGGTAATATCCTCACGTGCCTGACGCTTGGATGGCTCAATCCCTAATTCTACGAGCCAGTCAACGATGTTTTTCGTTTCCTTCGTTGCTTCGTAGGTCGGCATTTCTTTGAAGCCTTGCTCGATCTCATCTGCAGTCAGCGATTTAATATCTCCGCTGAACAATGCCGCGGTAATGCGCTTTGCTTGATCCAGCAATTCTTGACCGTGAACGAATCTCGTCATTTCCTCAGCCAGCATTTTTTGTGCTTCACGCTTATGCGGCTCTGTCTGTACCTTTTCAGCCAGCTCATCAATTTGCTCTTTGGAGAGGAACGTAAAGTATTTCAAGTATTTCACAACATCGCGGTCATCCGTGTTCGCCCAGAATTGGTAAAATTCGAATGGGGTTGTTTTATTCGGATCGAGCCAGATTGCGCCACCCGCGGTTTTCCCGAATTTCGTGCCGTCGGATTTGAGCATGAGCGGGATCGTGAGGCCGAATGCTTTTGATTCTGGTCCTTCTTTTTTGCGGATCAGGTCGAGGCCGCTCGTAATGTTCCCCCATTGGTCGGAGCCGCCGATTTGCAATTGTACGTCTTCATGTTTGTACAGATGCAGGTAGTCAAGCGACTGCAGGATTTGGTACGAGAACTCTGTAAAGGAAATGCCTGTTTCGAGACGGCTCGATACGATATCCTTTGCAAGCATAGTATTGATGCTAAAGTTTTTCCCGTAATCGCGTAAAAATTCGATAACGTTGATTTTATGTGTCCAATCGTAATTGTTGACCAAACGAATTTGGTTATCCCCATCCGTTACGAACAGCTTTTTCATTTGGGCTGTCAGGGCGTCCACGTTTTCCTGCACCTGTTCCATTGTTTGCAGCGAACGCTCGGTTTGACGACCGCTTGGGTCCCCGATCGTACCCGTTGCCCCGCCAATCAAAATAACTGGACGATGTCCAGCAAGCTGGAAGCGTTTCAGTACCATGAACGGGATCAAGTGACCAATATGCATACTGTCACCAGTCGGGTCTACACCACAGTAGAGCGAGATCGATTTTTGCTCGGTTAGCTCCCGAAGGCCTTCCGCATCGGTTTGTTGATTGATGGCGTCACGCCATTGCAGCTCATCAATAATGTTCACAGTCATTCCACTCCCTTAGATTCATCCACCATTTTCGACTTGTTTTTAGCCGTTGAAAACAAAAAATCGCCCCTTGTCTAATTGTAGACATAGGGACGATTGAATAACCGTGTTACCACCCAGATTGCACCAATGGACGCTACATGTCACATGCCATTGTTGCCACTCACGGCGAGTTATCGTTCGCCAAGCCGCTCGGCATTACCCGAGATACTCCAGAGTGTAATTCGCTCGCTTAGTGTGTACCAAGGTTCCATCAACCCCCGGCTTTCTAGAACAGGGACCAAGCTGCTACTGGGCTCTTTCAACGTATATGCATATAAGATTACAGACAGTATAGTGAATTACTTGTTCAGTGTCAACTGCGCCAGCAAAAAGATGCTCACACGCACACGCCCATTGTAATATTCGTGCATTGGTGGACAAAGTTACTGCTGTTGAAGGGACCGTAAACTGTTTTCCATGATCTCTTTAAATAGCGGTGAAACAATTGACCTCCACCATAATCCAAACCAAAGATCCGTTTTCGGCTCATCAATAGATACAGAGATCAGCAGTCTAGGATTATCGATGGGAGCAAACCCGATAAAGGAAGCGATATATTTACCTTCAATGACATTCCCTTGCACATCGTACTTCGGTGCTACACCTGACTTTCCAGCAACGGAGTATTCGTCCATTTTAAACGTTTTATTTGATCCGACCGCCATAGTCACACTTGATTCCAAAATCTCTCGAACCTCTCTGGCTGTTTCTTCCGATATGACTTGACGGACAATGTAATGGTTTCTGGTATCTGTATCCGCCTGCTTATACAAATGCGGCTTCATCAGCTCGCCGCCATTGGCAATTGCCCCCATCGCCGCTACCTGCTGCATAGCAGTTGCAGAAGCACCTTGTCCTAATGCGGCTGCGGCCACATCATAGGGATTTTCCATAGGTGGAATCGTTCCCGCCTCTTCATCCTCAAGCTCGATCCCCGTCTTGTTCCCAAAACCAAACCGATTCAAATATTCCTGGAGCAAATCCTTTTTTAATTGTTCATTGCCAAGCTTGGCGTATGCTACGTTGGAGGAACGCTGGATTCCCTCTAAGTATGTAATTTTCCCCCAGCCAATGCCATTATTGTGGTCTTTGATCAATTTACCTGGGGAAACCTCATACGTGCCTGAATCAAAGATTTCCCTTGAATCGAACTTCCCCTCCTGTATTGCCGCCGCCAGAGCCACGATGGGAAACGTTGTTACGGGATCAGGTAACGCTCGAATAGCATAAGCTTGTTCTTTTGCTAACTCTTTTGACGTACGATTCGCCATAGCCAAAATTTCACCGGTATGTGGATCTGTTACAATTACCGTCATCCTTTCAGGTCTAAAGGCTTCATTGGTCTTGTCGAGCGCCGCTTCCACATAAGCTTGAATTTGCGGATTGATCGTCGTAACCTTATCGTTTTTTTCATTTGTCCCCGCGGCAGTAGTGCTCGGACTCTCTGGCGTATTACTCGTTTGAGCGCTCTGCACGGATGATGTTTGTGGTGAGATGACCACCTGGTAGGCGATCAACAAAATGGCCATAGAAGCAGCCATTCCTCCGATCACGTTGCGAAACAGTTTACGCCTTTTTATCCGTGTGAGCAGCCCCTTTTCCTGACGAATTTGCCCCGCTATTTCCCGCTGCTTGTCCTCCTCCATCCGCAGCGACGGGAATGATTGAATGAGCGTACTTATTTCTTTTTCCTCAGAAGATGACATCATGCAGTTTGACCTCCCTGCCGCTTTTGAGCATTTGCTTTTGCATTTCCTTTATGGCCCGATGGAGTGTCGTGCTTACCTTTGCTTCGCTCCATCCCAATATTTCCGCCGTCTCTTCAGTAGATATTCCCTCTATCAAACGCAGGATGAGAACCTCTCGATAAGTCCTTTTGAGCTGATTCATGGCTTGGTAAACCTCTTGTAATTGTTCTTTTAGCACTAAAGCCCTCTCCGGGGTACGCTCTTTGGAAGTGAGAAATCCCAACACCTTTTCTGGAAACCAGTCGATCATTTTTTGCTTGCGTATAGAATCAATCGCAGCATGACGCGCGATGGTAAGCAGCCACGTCTTGGGCTGTGCTCGGCCTTCGTATCCAGATAAAGCGTGTAGTGCCTTCGTAAATACTTCCTGGACTAAATCCTCCACATCTCTTCGTCCGGTAAAATAGGCGATGTAATTGTAAACATCATTGCCGTATTGCTGAAACCATCGCTCTATTCGATCATCTGAATCCATTGGTACGCTCCTTTTTTTGAATTTGTATCTTATTAGACGCAAAAATGAAATTTGCTTACAGTTTTGTTCCAAAAAAAAGAAATAGCTGTCCCTGATTGAGCATTAGGCTCGGGGACAGCCACCTGTAGCGACGAACCTCTCCTTTCTTTTTTCACTCCAGCTTATCCTGCAAATTCGTCCAAATACGGTAAATTAACGAGTTAGTGATTGATCAATCACTGTTATTTACGCTGATTTGTTCGTTGCAACGTCCGAATCGTATTCGTTATCCCCTCTTCAAAGGAGGTCGCACGCACCGGACCAATTCTTTCCTCATATTTGGCTCTGCTCAAAATCAGCGGCTCTTCTGTTAAATAAAGCATCTCCACTACCTCTTTCATCACTGGTACAGCTAAACCGAGCAACGACAGTCCCACTCTCCCAAGAGAAAGGACCGGCTTGGCATTTCTACTTGCCTCTCTGGCGATTCGCACGATATCCTTGCCTGAAATCAGCCCAGCACCTGGAATATTCCAGTTCTCTCCCCAAGTATCCTCTTTGGACGCCAGCTCAGCAATCATAAAGGCAGCGTCTGGCAAGTACACATACTCCCGCGGAACTCGCATCGTACCGATGAAAAATGCCATTCTGCCTGCTGCGATAGCTTCAAGTGTGGAGCCCAGATAGGAAGCCTCGTTTGCCGTGGGACCGTAATAATCAGGCAAGCGGACAATCATTACCTTTGTCCGGCTCCACCTGCCGTCAAACAGCATGTTCTCAAAAGCAAATCGTACCTTTCCCTTTTTCGTATGCGGCTGCTTAGGATGCTCCTCGGTTACCCGATCCATTTGCCTTTTTCCATACGGATAGATGCCATCGACCGCAACTACCTTTACCCCCAGCTGATCAGCTGCCTCCATTACTGATTCACCTAGTGGGATCAGCTTTGTCGCCATCTCATGGTACGGCACATTTGCGCAGTGGAACAGGACATCCGTGCCTTGCGCAGCCATGACGATATCGTTTGACCGAAGAGCGTCGCCCGTAGCAACCGTTAGATTTGACGGATTCCCGAGACTTGCTTTGAGCTGCTCCAGCTTCTGAATGGACCTTCCGAAAGCCACCGTGTGAATTCCTCTCTTCACCAATTCTTCCGTAATCGCAGCACCCGTACCGCCAGTCGCTCCTACAACAATCGCTTTTTCCAATGAAATCACCTCATCATTCTTGTGATTGATTAATCACTAATAAGCGATTATTACATGAGTAATTGATCAATCACTAACTTGGAATTAATGTATCACTTCGTTAGTGATCAGTCAATCACAACTTTTGAAAAACAATGCCCTTATCTTTCTTTCAATTCGGGCATGTTAAGCGCTATTGAAATGTTGCACAGCATTCCTCTAGCCAAAAACAGCATCGTCCGTTCTTCGGGATTCGGAATTCCGGCTGCACGAAAAGCGTCGATAACCATACGGCGAACCTCACCGAAGCCATTGCGCATCGCTTCCCGGATCGAATCTTCCTGAATGGTCTGCGCCTGCATCTGGAGCAATATCTCATTCTGAAAAGCGTTCAAAATATCATCGTAGGCCTGAATCAGGTCAGTCTCCAGCTGTTCCGGTGCCGCATACTCCACCACTTTGCGGAAGGAATCAATCACTCGCGTCCAGGATACCTCCAGTGCTGCCAGCAGCAACGCTTCCTTGGTCGAGAAAAAACGAAAGATATACGGCTGCGATATTTTGGCCCGTGTTGCGACTTGTGCCGTCGTTGCGCGGTAGTAGCCAATCTCTGCAAACACCTCGATCGCCGCTGAAATGATCTCCGACTTGCGATTAACTGAGGTCTCCTCAGATTTTGCCATCGGGTTGCCGCCCCCTTTTTTGGTTAGTGATTCATCAATTAATTTTCATATTATATACCAGAACTGGCTGCAAGACAATTCAGTACCGAACGATGCGATATGTATACAAAAAACGCAGCTCTGCTTCGCTACGTTTTTCGTATGGCATAGATATAGAGAAGAATGAGGCATTGGGGTCCGCAAAAAGATTAATTTCATCAGATATTCCAAAAATATCAATTGTGTACTTTCGTGTGTGTCTATAGGCATATCCTCTCCTTCAGAAGTACTCTTGACTCTTTAGATTGGGGAAACCACAATGGTTTTGACTGACTAATGACGCTGTTATCCAGTGTACTTAACAAATTCGATACGAAAAAGTTAAATGACTGCTCCCCTGTATTATAAAATCCGAATTTAGGATCTTTGCGCTTGCTATCGTTCCAATGTAAGCCATAAAGTTGTCCATTCATACATAATGATGATAATGTCATTTTTTGTAGAAATTGAATATTGGTAAGGGAGGTATCATACAATCTTTTTTGTTGGTAGAATTCCGTAATTTTAGTGAATAATCGTTGTGCAACGTTACCTGGTCCGATGCTACTAAAATCTTGATATCCAAATGAAAAAATTCCAAAATAGACATTATCTGATGTTTGATTCATAATAGTTTGAACTGAATACAGATTTTCTAAAGCATCTGTTAATTTCGTTCCAACGCTTAAGCTAGTTTTAACTTCTATTATAGCTCTTACATATTGATCTGGTATAATTACAAAATTATGACTATTGAACAATACTGGTGAGGCTTGATCATATATGATAATGTCTATTTGTTTACTGCAAAGTTCACCATCTTTTGAGAGTATAAATCCACTTGAAATTGCATATTTCTGAGGGAGGAATCTCTTCAATACATCTTGCAATATTGCTTCCTTATGCGTCCCATCTGATACCCAGTGAGCATTACCGATAATGTTCCTTACTCGATCTTTGGTAACCTCTAGCTCTTTACTAAAACTTTGATAATAAATAGGTAAACTTCTTTCAATTGGCATGATCTAGAACCTCCAAACCTATTTTGCACTTAATACAAAACTATTTTCTCACATAAGCAATTACCTAAAGCAAACAGCAATTCCGCAACTGCTATTAAGCACTTAATTGCTATTAATAAATGTTCATATTAAACAGATATGCATATACCAATGTTCAATATTTCGGTCTTTTTTTACTCTTTGACTTTTATTTTCCTAAACAACTCAATAAGTATAGTAGTAAAATAAGTAATCAATAACAAATCGGAAATTTTCAGTATTAGAATATGAAACACTTGATAAATTGACAAAATCAAACTTGCCTGAATTAACTTTTGAATTTCTTGATAGTTAGAGTCATTAAGGGATAGTGCAAAGTGCACGGCAAAAGAAAAGTAGAACATTCTACCATTATTATCTATATAACTTTTCACTTGACATGAAGTGTTAACATTGGTAAGACCGTATGAATAGATCATAGAAAAAATATAATCTGTAATAACAAGCATTAATAACAATATTAAAACACCAGTTATTATTTTTATTACTATTTGACTACCGTTAGGGGAATCTTCCTTTATTGAAAATTGAACATTAAATATCAGTTTTAACACGATTAAAAAACTATAAAAAATTAAACCACCTGCCATCAAAAATCCTGATAGTAATATTATGTATTCTTGAGTCATACTACTTGACCCCATGGCACTGAACAGAAGAAAAAGAAGTGAGAAAAGTAAGATTAAGATACCAACAAAACAACAAACTATATATCGCACTATCACTTGCTTTTTAAAATTATTAACCATAAGTTTAATAAAAAAGCTATTGATAGCGCCAATAATAAATACGCTTACAACAATTGGAAAATATTCATGAGAATAGATTATTTTTAGAAAACTATCAATTTCACATTTTATTTTGGGGATCATCGCATAAAAAACCAAGCTAATAAAAATTAACACTTTTCTAACGCCAGACATTCAGAATCTCCTCAAGGTAATTTTTGAACTTCCTGTACTTTATTCGTTCTTTCCACATATTCAGTTTCTTCCATATTTCATGCATCCTGTGAGTTCTGTCATAACAGGTCCATGCACTAGAAAAAAAGAATCTATCGCTTCAGGCAGTCTTTTCCCTATTATCTGACCATTTCAATTCAATCTCAGGAAGTTTTTCCTCATAGGATACCAACCACGATTATCCTGTATTTGGAATCCGTCTTCATCTCATCAACTTCTTTCTTCAATAAATTCACATCTTTGTCAGGGTTACAATAGTGCACCATACTCTCTAGCAGTTTAGCTCTTTGCCATTTTACTTACAACAAATTCCTCCTCTCCCCATTTTACGTTAGCTAACTAATCAATCCAGATAGTTGCAGTTGTAGTTAAAAAACATGTTGACAAGGTCCCTAACCTCAAGTAATCCAGCCATAAAAAGTTGACACCTAACAATTCTAACGTCATGAAGAGACTCCAAACAAAACGCCGACATATATTTGTCGACGTTTTGTGGGTTCGTCAAGCCTATTAATTGCCCCCTATTTTTAGATATTTTATGCTTATTGCTCTTTTGCCACTCTTTCCTGTTACAACCACCCTATAAAGACCGGGCAAGCCGAAAGCCAAGATCATCAATCCGAAACGTCGGGTGACTGCGGCGACGGCTCGTAGCTCCACAGCCCCGAGCCTCTTCTGCCCAGCTTCCACCACGGAAAACGCGGTAGGAGCCGTATACCTTTTCGTCGTATAGATCCCAGCACCACTCCCAAACGTTTCCCAGCATATCGTAGAGTCCCCACGCATTCGGAAGCTTGTTGCCTGCTTCATGTACGATCCCCTCAGCGTTCCCCTGATGCCAGGCTATTTCATCTAGCTCTCCGTACCGATACCCGGTTGTCCCTGCCTTGCAGGCATACTGCCATTCGGCTTCAGTAGGAAGACGATAACCATCCGCACGCCAGTCACAGACGATACTCTCACCGTTATCACATGTCGTGTAACATTCCTGTAGGCCAGCCTTCTGAGAGAGCAAGTTACAAAAGCGGATCGCATCATTCCAGGACACTTCCACCACTGGAGCCTGGGGTTGTTCATCAAGTCCTACCGACTTTTGCAAAACAGAGGAATAGAGCTCATTGGTCACAGGGATGGACGCAAGCAAAAATGACTTCACTTCTGCCCTCCACGTCGTCTTTATTCGATCGTCCCGCATGATCACTTCACCAGCAGGAATGTGAACCATCGGATACGCAGCAAAACTGCGCTGTGCGTTTGCCATCCCGCTTCCCCCATTCTCTCATCTCTATACCGCGCTCAGCTTATCTATCGCCTGTTGTTCTGTCGGCAAGAAAAAGATATCTTTTCCTTTGTTAGATTCGTAGATGAAGTCTCTTAAGCTTTTACTCGTGTACACGGAAAAATCTCCAATGATCGCTATCTTCACATGGTAGTTGATGAACTTTTGCAGGATTTCTCCGGCAAGGCGTGTTTTCAAATCGAAAAAGCTTTCGGTAATCAAGGATTTGTCTAAAATAATTCGATCGCAGCCTGTTTCATAATGCACGGTTGCTAAAAGATCCAGTGCAGATTGAACATCACTAATAACGATCTCGGTACTGCTCACGATTGCAATGCTTTCCCCAGCTGTGTCTACCTTTTTGAACTCCATTTTCTCACTCCCATTCTTCTCGCTACACTCAACCTTTGATGAACCTGTTGACATACTCCTCACAAATCACTCGATTATCCTCGCCATTTACGGGTGCGATGTTTGCCACTCGAAAAAAACTCAGACCGATTACCATTGCGAGCAATCCGTATGCAGCGTTTGACGAATCCTCTACTGACATTTGGCCTGTTCTGCTGCCGTAATCAAATATTTTAGCGATGCCCTGAAGATCCGCCATATAGCTCCTGGATGCCACTTCCTGTAAATTGCTATCCAGCGCGGCTCTCGAAAAGAACTGTACAAAAAGCCTTCCTTGATCTTCATAGGGGATAAACATATTCTCAATACCATCCAGCTGTGAAACGTTGATCTTCTTATCGCTATCATCGCTTTTGGCCGGCAATATTTGCTTCAAAACAACGTCCATCATTTCTCTGGCCGTCATCGTGTTTGTAATCTCTGCTCCTATCTTTTGACCATAGTAGGCGAGGAACGATTTGAAAGCTTCGATCGTCAAGTTATCCTTGTTTTTAAAGTAATAAGTGACTACTCCTTTGGAGCAGCCCGCATACTCAGCAACTTTATCCAGCGTCATGCCATCCATTCCGTGAGCACTGATACAGGTCAACGTAGCGTTGATAACCTCTGCTCGGCGCACTGGTTCCATTCCCAGTTTGGGCATACTTTCACCTTGTTCTCGTTTTATTTATACTGTACAGTCGGAATAAATAAAGTGTACCTAAGCAGAGCTCGTTTTGTCAAATAGATGGAACCAAAAAAACGGCATCTCTGCCGCTTCTTTGGTTTGTTATCGGTCTTGCTTCATTTCGTATACAAGCTCTTCATCAGCTCGCGATTTTTTTGTTTAAACAAGTCGTTGTGTGAGGATACCATCCCGTACGCATTGGCATCGGGCGCTACGTATTGCTTCGCTTTGTTCACCGCATTCGCCGCATCCTGAAACGCACCCGCAATCAGATGGAGCTTGCCTTCGTGATGCAGGATATCGCCAGCTGCATAAATTCCTGGTACCGATGTTTCACTCATCGGAGAGCCTGCGATCCAGTAGTCATCCTTTAATTCAATCCGAATGTCGCTGTTTGCCAGCAATTCTTTATCGCGCTCATAGCCGTAGCTGATGATCACCTCATCTACAGCCAGCTCAAACAAGCTATCGTCCTCCACTCGTTTCAGCACGACCGTTTCAATGCTCTCATGATTTGCCGCTGCGACGAGCTTTTCAATCGATGTGTTCAGCAAGCACTCGACAGAGCTGTTCCCCAGACGAGAAATTTCGGCTTCATGGCCTTTCAGGGTATCCTTCCGATAGATCAAATACACTTGCTTCGCTATCGGTGCCAGTTCATTCGCCCAGTCAATCGCAGCATTGCCTCCACCTGAGATCAATACCGTTTTGTCTTTAAAGCGTACGAGCGATTTGACGGTGTAATGCAAATTCGTCACCTCGAATCGTTCCGCACCCTCGATATCCAGCTTAATCGGTTTCAGGATTCCTCCCCCAACCGCCAGAATCACGGTCTTGGAGTAATGCTTCTGGTTCGAGTCTGTAAGTATCACGAAGTGGCCTTCCTTATCTTTTGAAATGGACGTGACCTTTTCCCCCAGTACAACCTCAGGCTGAAATGTCAAAGCTTGAGCGGTCATTTGCTCAATCAACTGCGACGCTGGAACAGGTGTTAAGCCCCCTACATCCCAGATCATCTTCTCTGGATATACATGCACCTTGCCACCAAGATATGGCTGAAACTCAATAATTTTTGTTTTCATTTCTCGCAAACCGCTATAAAAAGCAGAAAATAATCCTGCTGGCCCTCCGCCGATAATCGTTACTTCAAACAGTTCTTTTTCTTGCATCTTACAATCGCCTCACTTGTTCGTTGGATTGATTACTCATTTTGCCTACTGATTCAGGTGCTTCTGCACACTTTCCAAAAACTTGATTCGACTATATGCTGGACCGCCTTCCATGAGCGGATCAACGACGTTGACATAGACGTGATTCTGTTTGAAAGCATTCAGATTTTGGATAACCGGATTCTTTTTGAGTTCATTGTAGGCTGTTTGCGCCTCCTGGGTTTCACTCGTTGAGAATTGCACAAATAAATAGTCCGGGTTCATTTCTGCCAGCTTCTCGATCGAGATCGCTTCTTGTGTTTTCGCGATGCTGACCGGCCCTGGAACCTCCAAACCGATCTCGTCGTATAAGACGGGGTTAAAGTATACATCCCGCGGGTAAACGTACACTTGTGAGCCGCGAATCCGCACAGCAGCCACTGTTTTACCTTGGAGCTTTTCTTTTAACGAAGCTTTCACTGCTTTTGTATCTGTTTGATATTGAGAGAGAATCTTTTCTGCCTCTGCTTGCTTTCCTGTTAATTCAGCCATGAGCTTCAGGTTCGATTCCCAGTTTGTCGCAATGTGTGAAATCAAGATTGTCGGAGCGATTTTTTCCATTTTCTCTACTGCTTCTTTTGGGAACTTGGTTGAACCCAAAATAACATCTGGACTTAGCTCCAAAATTTTCTCAAGGCTCGGTTGCGTTTTTTCCCCAATGGATTCCGACTTGCCTGTTACCGGAGCGAACATCTCTGGAAACTTCCCGCCGATCGTGATCGCTCCAGTTGGATGAACATCCAGTACAAGCGCATCTTCCATCGCTTCCATCGCACCCGCGATCACAATTTTTTCTACTTTTTGTGGAACGGTATACTGTTTACCGAGATATTCAATCGTTCTTGTTTCGCTCGTCCCTGCATTGTCCGCTTTTGGTTGTGCCGTTTCCTGGTTATTGCTCGCGGTTGAACCAGCTTCATTCTGTTTGCCGCCACCTCCACACGCAGCCAAAGCAAGCGTGAATAATCCAATTAAGCAAGCTAGCATAAGTTTTTTAGGCATATTTCTCTTGAACTCCTTTTCCCTGATCCATCTCGATTTTATGACACGCAGGTGGCTCATTTTTGTCTCTCCTGCTGCGACGACTGACCTAGATCGCCCCTAGATGCTCACGTAAGGTGGCACCCGTATATTCCCTTCTAAACAAGCCTTTTTCCACCAATTGTGGCAGCAGCTTATCATAAAAAATATCCATGGATTTCTCTGAGCCGCCAGGAAGCGCGATAAAGCCGTCGATTGCTCCTGCCTCATAGCGCTCGATAATATCGCCTAACACGTCTTCAACCGTCCCCACCGAAACCCAGTGAGCAGATCCGACAACCTCTGGTCTTGCCAATACCTCATCCAAGGTCGGCTGGTACTTGACGATATGTCGGCGCAGCAATTCGGCATGGGTGCGGCTGCGGACTGGTAGATTCGGATCGGGAAGCATCTCCGCCGTAATTGGCTGATCGAGAGCCAAGCTGCTGGCATCAAGACCAAGTACGGATTTGAGCGATGCAAGCCTGCGATCCAGCCCTAAATGTGCATGTGCTGTCTTATGTAATTCAAGCGCTTCCTCGCGAGTCTCTCCCAGGAAAAAATACAATCCAGGCAAAACCTTGATGCTGTCAGGATCACGCCCATGTTCCTCTGCTCTTCTTCGCAGATCACTTCGCAGCTCCACGCCCGATTCCAAATCTGGCATCGCGGCAAAAATAGCATCCGCTACGGAAGCGGCAAAATTCCGTCCCGTATCCGACGCGCCTGCTTGAAAGAAAGGAATGTCGCCTGAAGGATGGGAAGGCAGAGTAAGCGGTCCCTTGACATGGAAAAACTCGCCCGAGTGATGGATGGCGGAAACCTTATCCCGGTCCGTAAACATCCCGGACTGGCGGTCAATGACAATCGCTTCATTCGGAAAGCTGTTCCAGAGGCTCTGTACGACCATCGTAAATTCCGCCGCTTTCGCATATCTTTCTTGCGGGGAAGGCATCGGTCCATCACCGAAATTTTCGGCCCCTTCAATAGAGGTTACGATATTCCAGCCAGCACGTCCGTTACTAATCCAATGCAAGGTTTGAAGCTGTCTGGCAACGACATAGGGAGGGTTAAACGTTGTTGAAATGGTCGTAACCAGCCCGATCCGCTCCGTCTCGCGGGCAATCGCTGTGAACATCAATGTCGGGTCAGGGCTGCCAAAGCTGGCAACTTCTCCTATCATCTGAGGACTTACATACAGGTAATCCGCTCTGAAAAGAAAATCGAGCTTTGCCCTCTCTGCCTTTTTGGCCAAGTCGATGTAGTAGTCAATCGAATCCATTTTCTCTACATCGCTATCCTGGCGGCGCCAGTCCTCCCCCTTCATCCAGGTGGCTGACAGCGAAAATCCAATGCACAGTTGTCTAATTCCAGTCATACATACCCTACCTTTCCTAGACACTGCTCCCGGATCGGCAATGATCGGTCGAATTGCCCCCCATTTTGCTTGCCTATCCATGAGCATACTAGAAATGATTATCATTATCAATAAAAAGTGTAGCAAGGGATGCCACAAATGGAAATACACAAATCTCGAATGCCATATGCATCATTATCTAATTTTGTCCTCGTCTATAAAGAACGATCTACCCGGTTTGCATAAGCGGAGGGGGATACACCAAACTTCCTTTTGAATATTCTGCTGAAATAAAGGGCGTTGGGATACCCTACGCTTACTGCTACATCACTGACCGGATAATTACCTGCTCTCAGTAATTCCCGCGCTCTTTCCATGCGATAATGGATGACATAATCAATCGGGCGGAACCCCGTGTATTTGTGAAAGAAGTAGGAGAAGCTCTTGGTCGTCATGCCGTGCTGCTCGGCTAAATCGTCGAGCGTAAATGGGTGCATATAATGCCCGTGAATGTAGGCTACAGCTTCCTCAATCACCCTTTTGCTTGGCGAATGATCATTCTCCCGATGGCTGCACCCGATGATAACCTGATGCAGGATGCGGAAAAACAATTCCTTCATGCGCAGCTTCCCGATCCAGTCCCGCGGATGCGCATTCTGCTGAAGCATGGTCAAAAGTGACAGCAATCTCGGATTCGCACCCGGCTCCAGCTTGAAATGAGCATCGGATTCCCGACCACTATTTTCATGGGCAGGCTTGTCCCATTTATAAAAAAGGGCAAAGTATTCATACTCTGATTCACTAATCACGTGCGCCTCCATCAGCATATCTGGAGCCGCATGAAAAACCGATCCTGGCTGCAATTCGTAGGCCGTTCCATTCACATGCATTCTTGCTTCCCCACGAATGATAAAAAGAAATCCATACCTTTCCGTCTTACATTCACGCAGCGTACTTTTAGGCTGGATGACTAAACGATAGACGTCTTCAATTTCAAAGGAACCGTTCGCATAATTCTCCGCTAGTCTATCCAAATCGATCATGGTATTGCACCTGCTCCCTACCAACTATGAGATGGCTTTTTTACAGTAGTATTTTACCATGAGACCTACATAATGGCTTACATCCGGGTATACGCCAAAAAAGCCCAAGCAATTTCACCTGGACTTAACTTTTCTATGGCTATGCCTGGAAGCGTTCATCGATGAAATCTTGTGTGATATTCACGGCGCTCCTCCTTTTCGGTACCAGAACCTATTATCAGCCATATTAACTGCTGGCAGCGCCTGAATCCTTGCGACGCTTCCAATCCTGGTAACGCTCCTTGATAACTGGCTCGATGATCTGATAATTTTCGATTGAATCTTCCACATGGTATATCGTCGGCAAGCCCGCAGCCAGTACGTTTGTGAAATCATCAGCCGTATACACATCGTTTTGGATATTCAGGTATTCGCGAGCAAATTCATCTGCTTCATCTGACAATTCCTTCGAGCTGAGCACGCCATCCCAGTTTTTACGATAAAATTCGGCCCCGGTCATTTCATATTGTTTGACCAGCTCGATTTCTGCTCTATCTTCTTTGCAGCTTCGTTTGCTGACCAGATCGTTTTTAATCACCCACGTAATGAACATACCTGTTGGGACAAAGGCTTGCATGGTATCCAGCTCTTGTGGAAAGTCGCCTTCGTAGTGCCATTTTGCTTTGTCAAACACATAGGTTTCTTTTTCCTGAATCTGAAACAATACGTCTCTCGGCTCTTCGGTGAAGCCTTTGCTTTTCAGCTCATCAGCCAGCTCCGTCAAACGATCGAGTGCTTCCTGTTTCGTTGGATATGGCTCGTATATCGGATTCATCGTCTTTTTGTCGGCATATAGCCTGCCTTTGATGATGTTAACGATGCATACCTCTTTTGTCACCGTAATGACCAAATGCCGATAATCCTTAAAAGTCTTTCTCTGCTTGGTCAATACCGTCTCTATCTTGTCCACGCTGTCACCTCGTCACACTTTTTAGGAATACTGTCCATAGTAGGAAGCTACTTGCTTTCAAGCTTAATTATAGGTCTCACTACCGAAAAGGACAGGGGTCTTTTTACCTGCTTTCATGGGTGATTTGGAAACATCTTACTCTCGTAAATAAATAGTAGAATGCGTATTTATTAAGTACCTGTTTCCGAGTATGATAATAGAAAAAAAGAAAGAGGCTTGCATATGGATTCGACATTCTCATCGAGAAAAACATCGAGAACAAAAACCATCGTCATCAATGCACTTTTTATCGCTTTTACCCTCGCAGCCACCATGTTCATCAACATCAGGCTGCCTATCATGGGAAATGGAGGTCTCATCCACCTGGGTAACGTGCCTCTTTTTATCGCAGCCTTTGTTTATGGCAGAAAAACGGGAGCCATCGCAGGAGCTTTTGGAATGGCACTCTTCGACCTTCTCTCAGGGTGGACAGCATGGGCACCTTTTACGTTTGTCATCGTAGGTGCCATGGGTTATGTAGCTGGTCTTATCGCGGAAAAGATGCCTGGAAAAAGCGTACTCGCTTACTCTTTGGCAATTGTAGTTGCACTTATTATTAAAATCGTTGGCTATTATTTTGTCGAAGTTATTCTCTACAGCAACTGGATTCAGCCATTCGGCTCCATTCCAGGAAACTTTCTTCAGGTCGTAGTGGCGGGGATCATTGTATTGCCGCTTGCAGGGCGGTTGAAGAAAATTGTTGGGCAGTTGTAGGGCGGTTGAAGAAAATTGTTGGGCAGTTGTAGGGCCCTGTTCTTTAGATAAAAATGAAAAAACCGCTCAGGGGACAATTCGTTCTCCTGGGCGATTTTTTTTGCTACGTATACCCCCAAAATTACAGCAAGTGATTCCACGCCCGTTTCCCATATAAAATCCTAACAATCGTAACTAAACTGTTGTTCTCAGAAACCGTGTAAAAAACAATATATTTTTCCACAACAAGCTTCCAAACTTTTTGATTGGCTAGTCGCTCATCACCGACAATTGCATATCGAAATGGTAATTGCTCCAGCTCTCCAATAACTTCCGCCAGCTTTACCATCAGATTTTTAGCCACTGACGGCTCTTTTAATTCATGTGCAGTATAGTCAGCAATTCCACGTAAATCTGCCTCTGCTGGTTCAGTAATCACGATGCTGTACTTCTTCACTCTGAGAGTCCCTTCTGAATTCCATTTATGACTTCATGAAAGGACTTTACCTTATTTTCTTTAGCTGCATCAATGCCTTCATCAAGAAGCTTGTAAAGCTCAAATTTATCTATGAGTCTTTCATATGTTTCAATACTCATTACCGCCAAATCACCTTTGCCATTTTTTGTGATGTAAACAGGCTCAGAATATTTGTGGCAAAAATCAGAAATTTGGTTGTAGTTATTTCTCAAGTCCGAACTAGGTCTAATCGTAGGCATAAAAATCGCCTCCCTGAATGATATATCGTTATTTTATCATAATAACGATATATCATTCAAATTCTGGCAAAGAACTGTGCCGCTCGCTCATTATGGGACACACACTCATTTCCTGTGGGATCCCACAAGCACAAGCCCCTTACAACTTGCGTTCAAATTGCTTCAACAGTGCCACATAAGACTTCTTTTCCAGCGGAGAAAACTAGACCACCGAGCCGTTTTTGATCAGCAAATCAAACATGCAAACACCCTTCCTGCTTATAGCGAGTATACGCTCCATCCCAAACGACTCGGCGATAGCCCTGCGGGTCTGTATCGCCCTCAGTGTTGATCAGCAAGACCTGTGAGGAATGATCCAGTCCCAGCGCTTCCCTGATTCCAGACAGCTGCTCGTCTTCCATAATTGCCCGGAGCAACCCGGCAGTCACTGCTCCAGACTCCCCGGACACCACTCGCGCATCATCCCCAAGCGGGTTGCCGAGAAGCCGCATCCCGTCTGCCGCTACATAATCCGGGCAGGAAATAAACATATCGCTGTACTTCCAAAGAATCTCCCACGCCATCGGGTTGGGCTCACCGCATGCGAGGCCTGCCATAATCGTGTCCATCTCTCCTGTGACAACACGCAGCTTGCCATCACCTGCCAGTGCGGAGCGGTAGAGGCAATCGGCTTTGTTCGGCTCCACGACGATGACTTTTGGTGCGGCTTCTCCGCCAAATTTGGCCGTTAAAAATGCCTGGACAGCTCCCGCATACGCGCCTACCCCGCCTTGCACAAATACATGGGTTGGCTTTTCGATTCCTTGTGCGTTCAGTTGCTCCAAGCTTTCCGCCACCAGCGTGGTGTAGCCTTGCATAATCCAGGTAGGCACTTCCACATACCCTTCCCAAGCCGTGTCCTGCACGACTACCCAACCGTAGCGATTGGCCTGCTGCAAGGTATAACGTACGGCATCGTCGTAATTAAACTCCGTAATACTGCATTCTGCTCCTGCTGAACGGATGTTTTCCAGACGAATTTGCGAGGAGCCTTTTGGCATGTAGATAACCGATTTTTGGCCGAGCCGTCTTGCCGTCCACGCTACTCCTCTGCCGTGGTTGCCATCTGTTGCCGAAGCGAAGGTCAGCTCGCCCAATTGCGCCCTCACTTCCTGGCTTATTAATCGGTCATACGGTAATTGTTCAATCGGTACCCCCAATCTTTTTGCAATGTAGCTGCCGATCGCGTAAGAACCGCCAAGCACTTTAAAAGCATTTAAACCAAATCGGTACGATTCGTCCTTTACATGAACACCGCCTACACCCAGGGTTCTGGATAGATGAGCAAGATGACGAAGCGGCGTCGGCTCGTATTCCAGAAAGCTTTGATGAAATCGCCTTACTCTCTCCACTTCCTTTTCCGCAAACAGCGCAAGCGATGGCAACGACTCTCGCTTTGACTGGGTATTGGTCACCCACAGTACTTTTTCCATAACCATATCTCTCCCTTGCGTATTTTCTCTAACACAAGCACTTTGTTTGGAAGCTTTCATTTATCTCGCCTACTGGCTTTCGCTTGTCAATTCATCGGTCTGTCCAAGGGCTGGTCAAATTTCCCTCTGATCCGATCAATCCAGGTCACGAGCAAGAAGGTTACTAAACTGACAACGGAGCCTGCGATGACCGCCATGATCCCGAATGGCTCATTCGCCAACTGCCAGCAGAAGCCTGTAAGCGTTCCCAAAACAATCGACCAAATCCCGGCGTTTTTGGAAACCCTCTCGTATATCAGACCAATGATGTAAGCGGCAAAAGGTCCGGTAGAACGCACAGTAAAGGCAAAGACTAACAGTGGAATAATCTGTTGGCTAAACAGCGAGATCATGATCGCCAGCACACCGGAAACGAGAACAATTTGCTTGGATATTTTCAATTCTTGCTGATCAGTGATCTGTTTATTGATAAATTTCTGGTGAATATCCTTGACGTATACAGTAGCAGCCCCCAGCATGTCTCCCGATGCACTGGACAATGTTGCCGAGATCACTCCGGAAAGCAACAGCCCAGCCACGACAGGTGGCAGCAGCTCGACTGAGACAGTTGCTAGCGCGTTGTTCGCCTGAATTTCTGGAAAGGTAGCCAGGGCAATCAGACCGAGCACTGCGGGAATAAACGCGTACAGGGACATCAGCACACCGCACAGCAGCGAGCCAATGACAGCCGTTTTTTCATTTTTCGCAGAATAATAGCGCTGAACCGCTTCCTGACCGGTAGAAAAGGTCATGAAGTACAAAATAATCAAACCGATAATCGTGGACCAACCTACCTTTGTAAACCCGAGCTGCTCAGGAGGCAGGTTTGCGAGTACCGTGTCATAACCTCCGGCTGCTGACAGGGCAAAGGGAACCGCTATGGCAAAGCCAAAGACGATGAGGAAAAACTGGACAAAATCGGTTAAGGTGACGCTCCACATTCCACCAAGCCAGGTGTACAGCATGACCGTAGCCCCGGAGATCAGAATCGAGCCTGTCATGCTAAAGCCCGTTAACACGTTGATGATTGTCGCGGTTGCCGTAATCTGCACCGCCGTTAATGCTACCAGCGAAACAATTGATAAAAAGCTGGTAATCACGTAGCTGCCAGTGCCGTATTTGCGTCCGATAATTTCCGGGACTGTTGTCGCCATTGCTCTGCGCATGTACGGCGCGATAAACGAGACCAGGATGATCCCGATTCCAGCCGAAACAACATACCAACCTGCGGATAAGCCCCATTCGCCATACGCTTTGGACGCTACCCCGACAGAGCTGCCGCCGCCAATCTCGGTCGCAGCCAACGTACCTGCCACCATGATCGGCCCCAAACGCCGACCCGCCAAATGATAATCCGTGCTATCCTTCACTTTTGTTTTGGAATAAACGCCAATTCCCAGCATGATGAGCATGTACACAATGATAATGGCCCAGATCGTTCCCATAGCTACCCTCCTTTTTTATCAGCATGCAGATCTTACAACTAGTTTCTCTGCTGGCTTTCTTTGCGATAGCGGCGGCGCAACACTAGCCCTGCTGGCACATGCCTCTCTTCCCCGTTCGCCAGCACAATCTGGCCATTGACCACTACATGCGAAATGCCTTCTGGAAACTGGCGCGACTGATCATAGGTCGCTTTGTCAATCACACGTTGTTCATTGAAAATCACCAGATCAGCTTTCAAGCCTTCACGGACAATCCCTCTGTCAGAGAGTCCCAAAATACGTGCTGGATGAGAGGTCGCTTTGCGAATCGCCTCTACTACTGTCAGCGCCTGTTCGTCGCGCGCATATTTTCCTAGAATGCGTGGAAAAGAACCATAAGCGCGGGGATGGGGTTCTCCGCCTAGCAATCCGTCTGAGCCAAAGCTCCCCACCGGATGCGCCATAATCCGACTGACGACACCATCATCCATGACAAAATCAATCATTCCTACCGCGTTTTTCTCTTCCAAAATCAAGCGCAACGCCGTATCTGCGGGATCTGCGTCACCGCGCACGTGGGCAATCTCTCCCAGATGCTTGCCGACAACATCCTGATTCTTTTCGGAAGCGACTGAGGTAATGAAAATTCCCTCAGGTCCAGCCCAGTCATACATACTGTCCCAGCCGTGAATACCTTCTTTCATGTCTCGTTTCATCTGCGATTGCTTGAGCGGATCAGCCAGCCTGGTTAACATTTCATTTGTACCACCCGCATGCGCCCACGGAGGCAAAATTGCACTAAGCATGGTGCTTCCTGCTGTATAAGGATACTGGTCAAACGTGATCTCGACACCAGCTGCCCGGCTGTCATCCAAGAGCTGCAGCACATCATCTGTTTTGTGCCAATTTTTCTTGCCGCAAATCTTGAAATGGGAAAAATGCAGGTGGAGTCCGGTCCGCTGCGCAATATCAATCAGCTCCTGCATCGAGGAAATGATATCGTCGCCCTCGCTGCGCTGGTGTACGACGAACGGCGCTCCATACTCTGCCGCCACTTGACATAGCGCTTCGATTTCAGTTAGCTCGGCATAGCAGCAAGGCGGATAAATCAGCCCGCTGGACAACCCGCTCGCTCCCTGTTCCAAAGCAACTCGCAGCAGCCTCTGCATCTCGGCAATTTCCTCAGCCGTAGCCGCTCGGCCTTCCAGTCCCATCACCTGCATGCGCAGATTTCCGTGTGGGACGAGATAGGACAGGTTGTAGCATGGCTTTGCTTTCTCGATTTTTTCCAAGTAGCTATCGACATCGGTCCAGTCCCACTCAATCTCTGGTGTGCCATCCAGCCCGGCGAGGTTTTTCTGCCAAGCGTCGATATATTGAGGAGCCAATGGCGCTGCGGAGATGCCATCCTGCCCAAGCAAATCAGTCGTGATGCCCTGACGAATCTTGGCCGACAGATACGGCTGCGCCAAAATAAACAGATCAGAATGAGTATGCATATCGATGAAACCAGGACAAACGATTTGTCCGCCGGCATCGATTTCTTCTGTAGCCTTTTGTCCTGTCAGATTGCCAATACTCGCGATGGTGGAGCCGACAATGCCAATATCGGCTTGATACCATGGGCTTCCTGTTCCATCTATGACGCGACCATTTCGTATAATCAGATCAAACATCGTATCCCCTCCAGTATCTAATACTACAAGCGGTTGGAACGGCTCAATGCCCACGCCAGCTCAGTGTAGCCATCTGCCACTTTGTACAGCTGGTCAAGCTCGATGTATTCATCCACAATATGGGCCAAATGCTCGTGGGACGGTCCATAGCCAATCGTCGGAACGTTGGCGATTCCTGCACTGTAGCTGCCATTGGTGCAAAAGCTGTAGACGGATAGATCCGCTTCCTGCCCGATTGCTTGCAAAGCCGCCACCGATTGCTGCACCAGCTCATGCTCACGATCCAGAAGCCAGCCTGGGAAAAAGCGTTTGCCGCCAAGCGATTCGCCTGTGTAGCATGGGTGAGATGCTTCTGTCAGCTGAACTTGGTATTGACCGTCCGCAGGCAAAATCGCTTCATACTGTCCCAAAACAGCGGACTCTGTCTCCCCAACCAGCAAGCGGCGGTCAATCGTAATCGTGCAAAGATCAGGGACGACAGACGCTCCAGGAAACGGAGAGGAAACAATGTCCGTAACCACGGAAATGCCTTTGCCCATCTGCACATGTACCGGGGCTTCCAGCTGAGTCAGGCGACTGATTAGTCTGTTCATTTCGTAGATAGCGTTGATCCCTACATCTGGATTCGCCGAGTGTGCCGATTTGCCAAATGCCGAGATGCCAATTTCCGCGCGCCCCCTCTGGCCGATGCATACTTTCAGACTGGTCGCCTCCATAATCACGACCCGATCAGGCTGAACCTGCTCCATGACTTTACCCAGTGCTACTCCTTCAAAAAGCTCTTCGTACACCGTGCCCGACACATAAATATCTCCAGCAGGGCGGATTCCCGTTTGCTTGATCTGGCGGGCAATTTGTCCGACAGCAACAACAGCAGCGCAAACAGCTCCCTTCATATCGCTTGAGCCCCGTCCGTACAGCTTTCCGTCTGCGACAGTAGCGCCAAATGGATCAAACGTCCACTTTTCCGGGCTGTTGACTGGTACCGTATCGATATGACCATCGAACAAGACAGACGGCCCCGTGCCCGCTCCACTCACTTTGCCAATTACACTGCCATACTGGTCAATCCACACCTCGTCATATCCCATCTCCTGCATTTTGTCCCGCAACAAGTACGCTACCTGTTGTTCTTCGCCCGACAAGCTTTTGATGCGAATCGCTTCCTGGGTAAGCTCCAATAACTCATCTCGATTAACCATGTTTGTCTCTCCTTTCTACACCCTTACTCTTTTGCAAGTAAAATGCCAACGTGACTTATTAACAGAAAAACATCAAGAATACTCTAAATTATCAGACTTATAAACAGATGACTGTGGACAACTTTTCGCCAGTTAATCTCAAAATGAGACGGTACTCTTAAAAAAAGGGGAGATTCGAGTCTCAAAAGTTGACGCCATCTCATATTGAGACGGTCTCAACTTTGATCCCGTACTCCTTAATTTTTCGAAACAGCGTTGCCCGGCTAATCCCCAATAGCTCTGCCGCCCTCTCCTTACTCTCCTGCTTACTGGCTGCCAGGCGAAGTGCCTCGACAATGGCCTGTCTCTCCAACAGCTTCAGATTTAATTGTCGCTGTCTCCTTTTTTCAGCTCCAGGGTACTCACCAGAAGGTAAAAAGAGCTGGATTCGCTGTGGCAAGCGTTCATGAGTGATGAACGACGAGCGTTCCATATTTACCGCATATTCGATCGCATTTGCCAGTTCCCGGACATTCCCTGGCCATTCATACGCCAGCAAAGCATTTTGGGCGCTCAGCGTAAAGCCTTGAATCGGTTTTTTCAAACGGTTGACGTATAGCTGTAGGTAGTAATCAGCAATGGTCATGATGTCTTCCCGTCTGGCCCGAAGTGGAGCGATGGAGAGAGGAATCACATTCAACCGATAATACAAATCCTCGCGAAACAAGCCTGCTTGTACCCGTTCCTCCAAATTTCGATGTGTGGCTGCAATGACACGAATATCGATCGGCTTTGGACTGTCTACGCTGCCAATTCGCTCTACCTGCTTCTCCTGCAAAACCCGCAAGATTTTTACCTGCAGATGAACTGGCATGTCTCCGATTTCGTCCAAAAATAGCGTGCCTTTATCAGCAGCCTCCAGCTTCCCGATCTTCCCGCCCTTTTTCGCTCCGGTAAACGCCCCCTCCTCGTAGCCGAACAATTCGCTTTCCAATAAATGCTCTGGTATCGCTCCACAGTTAATCGAGACAAAATCATGCTTGCTGCGTGGACTACTCCTGTGGATCGCTTGGGCAAACAGCTCTTTTCCGGTCCCGCTTTCGCCGCGAATGAGCACAGTTGAGTCGCTTGCCGCGATATTTCGCGCTGTCTCCTTCATCGCCGTGATCACTGGACTATTGCCCAAGATCAGAGCAAAGGGATCTGCTTCCGCCCTCGCCTGAAACTGCTTCGCAAGTGTCACCATCCGATTCAAATCATGGATGCTCACTACTTGTCCGGTCACACTCCCATTCACCTCAAGCGGTGTCGTCGAAACAACAAACTCCCGAGGCTCGTTATTGAGCATTACCGTTACCTCTGTTGGCTCTATTTGCTCAGGGGATATTTGCAAAAATTTTCTGAATGGTTTAAGCACAGCTTCGCTAATGGTATCTGCTGCTTCTTCTCTCACCTGCATCAAATCTCTGGCTACTTTGTTCAGGTGGAAAATTTCCCCTTTGTCATTTACAGCAATCACCCCCTGGTCGAGGTAGTTCATCACCGTCGTTAATGTTTTCAACGTCCGCTGCTGCTCCAGATAAATCTCGTTTTCCTTTACTTTTGCAGCGATCAGCTCGGCCATTTTTTTCAAAAAGTTAATCGTAGCATCCACATTTTCAAACAAACGCTGACGTTGAATCGTATCAAAGGCAAGCAGCCCAATCACACCAATCCCTTTGCCATCCACCTGAATCGGGCAGCAAATCTCGCCCGTTTCATTGCAATTGCCAGCATGTATGCACGGCTTGCAAATTTCATGAAAGCCCGGATTGGTAATAATCAAAGGCTCTCCGGTCCTAAGCGCCGACTGGTATACATGATCCTCCCCAGCCATCGTCCGCAAAACCCCTATTTGGGATTTCCCTGTTCCTGCGACCCGCATTAATTTTGCGTCGGCTATTTCTACCTCTACCTTCAGCACGGCAGCTACCGCTTCGGCAATCTGTTGGACCGTAAATTGTACGGAACGCAGCGGCATGTTTTGATCATCCTTTCTCTTTTTGGTGGTTGCGAATTCATTTGCTAAAGCCCTAAAGGATAACCTGCAAAGGCTATTTGGTTGTAAATGTATCATGACAGGCAAGGTTAGACAATTAGTCTGGTTCTTGATACGGCTATTGACCGCGATCCTACTTCGCTTGGATATAAGGTGTAATTGTTTTGAATGAAAAAGTACATTTATAATAGATAGGATTCTTGATTATGGAGTACCGAGGAGCTATAGCATGCCAGATGTAATCTTTTACCGAGACGATGCTTTGCCTTTCCTTGAAGCAAAATATTGCACAAGAAGCGATCTGACATACCAGAAGCATTTTCATGAGGAGTATTCAATCGGCTTGATCGATGAAGGAGAAACGAATGCCTGGTGCGACGGAACGAAATATCAGGTAGAAGCTGGTAGAGTTATCAGTTTTCCACCGCATATGCTGCATGCTTGTCATCCGATGTCCCTCACAAGTTGGAGTTACAAGATGTTGTTCATCAAGCAGGATTGGCTGAAGCAGCTGGGGCCGCGAGAGCTCGAACAGCTTCGCATCCCGTTTTTACTAGAAGGAGATAAGAACCAATATTGTCAGCGGCTCATCAATCAAGTTATGGACTCTCTCTCCTCGGAAGAAGAACCATTGGTAGTGGAATCCGCGGTTGTTGAATTGATTCATGCTCTCGTTAACTGGGATTCACACGATATGGAGCATTCATCCCGCAATAGTCATGAGCAAAAGTACATCGGACGAATTTTAGAGTATTTGCATGCTCACTATACCGAAAGAGTCGTGCTTGAGGAGTTGGAAAAGGCGGTGGGGATTAGCAGATTCCATCTCATCCGTCTGTTCAAGAAAGGAACTCATCTGCCGCCTCATGCTTACCAGAACCTGCTACGGATCAATCACGCCAAGGTCGAGCTTGCGAAGAGCCGTCCGATTGCGGATATTGCCGTGGAAACGGGTTTCTATGACCAGAGCCATTTTTCCAGAGCATTCACCAAAATTGTTGGGGTTACTCCCCAGCGATATGCTTCATCATCGCCGCGATAGGATAGAGCAATAAATTACAATACACTCCCCTTGTTCACTTGTATACTCATGGACAATGAAGGAGGGGGAGTTTTCTTATGAACCATGAACAAGATTGGGAACAAAGATTGACTGATACCCTAAAATCGGTGGCTAGACGCCCAGACATCAAGTCTTATGTGGAGAAAACGGCTTGGCTGAATAGCCTGTTGCAGCGCGCTGCCGGACAGTACGTGGCGGGCGAAGACCGTCAAGACGGGCATGAGGTCGCACGCAGGCTTGCCGAGGCGGGATACAGAACTTCGCTAGAATATATAGGTGAAAACACAGCAAATGCGGAGATGTGTCAGGTAGCTGCAGAAGAGATGAAATTACTCATTCGCGAGTTGGGTGAAGCCGGCGACCGTGTTTCATTCGACCTGTCGCATATCGGTCTGTCGGTAGAGATGGATCTTGCTTACCGTCAGTTGATGAAGCTGGCAGAAGAAGCACAGACAGCTCACGTAGAGCTGTTTATTAGCATGGAGGAATCCGCAAAAACGGATCAAATTTTGGACGTTTATCGCCAGGCTGTTTCCCACTATCCGAATATTGGTATAACGCTGCAGGCGCATTTAAACCGCACACCACAGGATTTGGTTGCCTTAGGTGATACGGCTCGCCGCATTCGGATTGTCAAAGGGGCTTATCAAGAACCAGCGGAGTATGCCATATCCCGATCGGCAGCACTGGACGAGCGTTATCTGGCCCTGGTCCAAGACGCAATCCACCGAGGTCATCGCGTATCAATCGCGACACATGATGAGCATATCATCAACGAGGCAATCAATCTCGGGTTGCTCGATTCCGGGAACGCCGAGTTCGAAATGCTTTACGGTATCCGTCCGGAGCTTAGCGCAAAGCTGCAATCTGCTGGCTATCCGGTTCGCATCTATGTAACCTATGGGCATGAATGGTTTTTATACCTGTGCCATCGGATCGCCGAATATCCCCCGAATCTGTACAGGGCCGTTGTGGCCATGGCAAATGATGAGTCTGTCGAACCTTACCTTGCGTATATCGGAACAACCTAGGATGAAATAGGAAATCGCTCCGTCCACACCTTTGCTACTGAGCGATTTTTTATAATTGATGGCTTGAAATAGCTACATTCTCGCCAATTCAATAAAAAAAGTAAAATGACCATTTTGATGGTTTAGCCCGATACGCCCCCCATGCAGCTCGACGATGTTTTTGGCAATGGACAGTCCCATGCCCGCACCGGGAGGCCCCTGCTTTTCGTTTCTAGATGGGTCAGCCTTATAAAACCGCTCGAATAGCAGCTTTTCCTGCTCTTCCGATATCGACTTTCCCCAATTTTCAACCGCAAAGTAAATCTGCTGCTCATCGGCTGTTAGCCGTACCGTGATTTCACCGGGCTTTATCGAAAACTTGAGCGCGTTTATGAGCAGATTATCGATAGCACGTACCATTTTTTCCGCATCGACATAACCGTAAATCGGCGTCTGATCCCGAATGGTACGAACCGTAAGCGCATTTTCCTGGGCAATCGGCTCGAATTCATTGATGATCTGTTCCAACAAAGCGTTCCAATCCAATTTCGTAAAAGAAAGATTCGCCGCCCCGCTTGTTAATCGCGTGTATTCAAATAAGTCGTCGATCAGCTTCTTCAGCTGTTGCGATTTGTTGTAGGCATTGTGAATATAGCGTTTATGTTCTTCGAGATTCTCGTAATTATCATTCCTCAACAAGTTCAAATAGCCAATGATGCTGGTTAGAGGCGTACGCAGATCATGAGAAACATTCGTAATCAGTTCCATTTTCGAATTTTCGATTTTGCGTTCCCGATTTATTTTTTCCTGTAATTGCTCAGCCATATAGTTGATGCTTTTGGCGACTTCTCCAAGCTCATCCTCGTTGGAAACTGGCAGCCGATAATCCAGATTCCCGCCCGCTATCGTTAATAGCCCCTCGGCAAGCGTCCGTAAATAACGAACGATATGTCGTGTTAGTAGGAAAAAGAAAAATAAAAACGCGACGATCATAAAAATCAAGTCTCCAACCGTTCCCAAAAATCCAGGATCGAGGGAGAAATAAGCAAGAATCCATGATAAAGCCGCCATATAGAAAAAGCTTAGAAGAGCGGCCCAAAACATTCGGACGCGGATATTCTTCCTCCCTGTTAGCGTAGAGAGGAACCTTTTATACGACTGCTTATTCAACTTTATACCCCACTCCCCATACCGTTTTGATATACCTGGGCTCTCGCGGGTTGTCTTCGATTTTTTCACGTATGTTGCGGATATGAACCATGATGGTGTTATCGGATAAATATTTGTCCTCTTTCCACACGCTTTGGTAAATCTTTTCCACATTAAACACCTGCCCGCGATGGCTAGCCAACAGCTCCAGAATCGAAAACTCTAGTGGAGTGAGCGAGACTTCTTTCCTGCTCACCGTCACAGCATGACGTCGTTTATCAATGATCAGATCGTTGATTTCAATGGTCCCACTGTCGGTCGCAGACTTTCCGTAGCTTTCTTCGGCCAGCTTTTGCCTGCGAAGCTGCGCTTTTACCCGGGCGATCAGCTCCAGCGGATTAAACGGCTTGGAGACATAATCATCAGCTCCCGTCGTCAGCCCGGTTATTTTATCGATATCCTCGCCTTTCGCGGAAAGCATAATGATCGGAATGTTCGACGTCTCGCGGATTTTGAAACACGCTTTAATCCCATCGAGATTCGGCATCATCACATCCAAGATGATCAGATCGATTCCTTCACGGTTCAAAATTTGTAAGGCCTGCAGGCCGTCCTCCGCTTCAAATATAGTAAACCCTTCATTCCGCAAAAAAATATGAACCACATCGCGAATTTCCGGATCATCATCTACGACAAGTACTTTGTGAGTCAAGCATTATCACTCCCTTGCAAGGTTTGCTTCGGCCAGCCACCATAGGCATGGTGAGACGCGCATATGGAAAATAATGACTCCCCCCTCATGCAAAGCTACCACAAATATTGAATAGTGTCTCTGCCTGCTTCGCCGTTACCGTTTGCGACAAACGTATACAAATGCCGGCGGAATATTCAATGGCACGTAATGAATCTCCTCAATCTCGAACAAGCCGCTTAGCTGTTTTTTCATCTGCTGCGAGTATTGGAAGGCGATGAATAATCCGCCCGATCTCAGTGAGGTTACGATTTGCTCCATGAGCCGATCACGTAGCTGCTGTGGGAAATTAAAAAACGGCAGTCCGCTCAAAATGCAGTCCAGATGATCAATTCCTTCGTTTTGAAGTGCGTCCTGTAGCTCGCACGCATCAGGGTAACAGGTATAAGCAGGGAATCGTTCTGCTAATTTGTTGCGCAGCAGCGTATCCTTTTCAAAAAGCAATACTTTTGCATTTTCAGTGTTGGCAGCTTTGATATATTTGGTAATGGCACCCGTGCCCGCCCCTAGCTCCGCAATATGCCGGGCCCGATTCCACTTTACAGGCTCAAGCATTTTCTTTGCCAAAAAGATTGAGCTCGGTGTCAGGCTGCCGATTTGTTTGGGTGCACATGAAAATTTGTATAGAAACAATAGCTTTTCTTGGATATTTTCTAGCATAAGATTCCCTCCCCCAGATGGTATCCTTATGCTAAGAAATATTTCTTCGGAATGAGCAAAGGAATTTCTGAATTATTTCTGAAGGTTAGCTGTTCCAGAAAGTCTCTACGGAACATGTCCTATCTTCCTCTCCGTCATTACTCTCCTCCATCCTCTCTCTCCTTCACTGTAATAAACTCGCCTTGCTATTACGAGCTCATTCATCAGCTTTATGATAAAAAATACCCCCCGGGTTATCCCCGAGGGTCGTTGATGGTTTACATGTAAAGAGTGACTGGAAGAATGTTTGATTCACCTGCTCTGATTCCACCTTCAACAACAAGCTTGAAATAAGTAGTCAGCGGAAGTCCGGGAGCGCTTAAGGGAACTGTAACAATAGCCAATTGTGCGTTTTCACCTAGAAAAACCGCTTCTGTCCAGTGCTCTTTGTCGGTTGAACGCATCAAGACAACTTTTGTCGCCCCTACAGGTTGACTGAATGTAAGATGCACCAACCCATTTGGCATTGTTATCCCAACTTGTAAATCATTAATAGGTTTTTCGCTATTCCCGACTTATCCCTTCTCTTTATGAGGGGGTTTCGTTCGAGCCTACACCGTGCGGGCGACTCTCATCGCACACGGCGTTCCATCAACGGATTCGAAAGAAAATTTTCAATGGGCATTTTTATCGTACATTGGCTATGTCTGTATTTACAGTGTTTATTTTCGACAAAAAAGCCGAAATGGTCATAACTTCTGGTTGGAAACCATCTTCTAAAAATGACAATAACCCTTTGATTTCTCAAGGGGTTATTGTCTTCCATATAGCAGGATCGAACCTCTTACCTCTACTCTGACAGTGTAGCCGCCCTACCGTAGTGGTAAGTTTCACTTCTCCATCAATTATGAAAGTTAAGTGCGGCGCATATAAGCACGTACCGTGAGTGGCGCGAAGATTGCTACAATGACTGCAGCGCTAACAAGAGAAATAATAAATTCGAAGCCTATCATGCCATTATTGGTCAGTTCACGGACAGCGCTGACCAAATGGGAGATCGGGTTGATGTTTACAAACCACTGGAGCCAATTCGGCATTGTTTCCACTGGTACGAATGCATTGGAGAGAAAGGTGAGCGGAAACAGTACGATCATGGAAATCCCTTGCACGCTTGAGGCGGTACGGGCAATGACACCGAAAAAGGCAAAAATCCAGCTAACTGCCCACGAGCAGGCAATGACAAGCAGCGCGGCGATAGCGACGAATCCCAGGCCACCGCTAGGATGATAGCCCATGATATAGCCCATCACAAAAGTGAGCACGGTAGCAATGGTATAGCGCACAGTGTCTGCGAGCAGGGCTCCAGCCAATGGCGCGATACGGGCGATCGGTAGCGACTTGAACCGGTCGAATACTCCTTTATCCATATCCTCTCGAAGCTGGACGCCCGTGACGATGGAAGTGCCAATGACAGTCTGCACGAGGATACCAGGAATAATGATCGGCAAGTAGCTTTCTACATTTCCTGAAATAGCGCCGCCAAATATATACGTGAACATCAAGGTAAAAAGAATAGGCTGAAGTGTGACGTCAAACAATTGCTCGGGAGTGCGCCGGATCTTCAGCAATCCCCTGTAGGCCATCGTCAGCGAGTTGCGGATCGCTTGCCCGAGACCTGAATGATTTTTTAATGGACGGTCAAATTCTCGTCCCAAGGATGTGCTTTTCATACTCTGGCTTCCTCCATTCTGTTCGGTTGTTCGGAAGATTGCGGCACATTCTTGGTTGCATCGTTCCCCGTGATCGTTAAGAATACTTCATCCAAGGTCGGCTTCTGCACACTTATCTCGGAGAGCTTAATTCCCCGGGTGCGCAGAGCGATAAGCAAATCCGTTACCTGATCAGCGTTTGCCATTGGTGCCGTGATCTTGCCAGCTTCTGCTGTTATACTGGAACGGACACCTAGCACCTGCTCCACGATTTCCCTAGCATCTGCGATATCCTGCGTATGATGGACGCGCAAATGTAGCGCTGAAGTCCCGACGGATGCTTTCAGTTCATCCACCGTGCCTTCTGCCACGACACGGCCCCGATCGATCACCGCGATCCGGTCTGCCAATTGGTCTGCTTCATCGAGGTATTGCGTGGTGAGCAGCACGGTCGACCCTGTTACCACCAAACGACGGATCGTGTCCCACATCTGCGAACGCGTTCGCGGGTCCAACCCAGTCGTCGGTTCGTCCAGGAAAATGAGCGGTGGCTGCGCGATGAGACTGGCTGCCAAATCCAGCCGGCGGCGCATACCGCCAGAGAACTGCTTCAGCGGACGCTTGGCTGCTTCAGTCAAACCGAATTCCTCCAGCAAATCCGCTGCCTTACGCCGTGCCTCAGAGCGACTCAGTCCGAGCAGTCGGGAGAAAATAATCAGGTTCTCCGTGGCACTAAGCGACTCATCCACTGAGGCATATTGCCCCGTCACC
This sequence comes from Brevibacillus sp. SIMBA_040, assembly GCF_046535075.1. NCBI lineage: Bacteria > Bacillati > Bacillota > Bacilli > Caryophanales > Paenibacillaceae > Brevibacillus > Brevibacillus sp. SIMBA_040. Next base: position 178,277 of record NZ_JAWRXI010000003.1, on the reverse strand, counting down.
CCAATCAACTGCCGTACGATATGCGACTCCTTCACCACATCATGCCCGAAAATGCGTGCCTCCCCAGCATCTGGTCGGAGCAGGGTCGCTAACATACTAATTGTCGTGGTTTTCCCCGCTCCGTTGGGACCAAGCACGCCGTAAATCGAACCGGCGCGTACGTTCAAATCCACACCGTCTACAGCACGATTGCTCCCGAATGTTTTTACAAGCCCACGGGCTTCTACTGCCCATTCATTGCGTTGCCCATTGTTCATTCTGGCCTCTCCTTACTCACTGTTTATTTGATATGGATACAATAACTTGCGGATTTAAACTGAATGTAAACTGGCTGATATTTTTCCATTTTAGGACTTTTTGGTTGGTACTAACACCTACATGAGAAGGGTGAGGGGATCGGTCTGGAGGCGTATGAACGTCAGTCAGTATAGTTGTTCAGGAGAAAGGGCTCTCGTTATCAATACGCTAAAAGGCATCTCAGTATTTCGGGGTGACTGCTACATCCTCTTTTTATGCACAACAAAAAAACGGCATTTCAGCCGTTTTTGTACGTTTTAGTTGAAGAAGGAAAGAAAAGGTTACGAAGAAGCAGCAAACAAAAGCCACTAAGAGAGTAGGTTTTGACCTAAAGGTTGGAAATATAATAAGACTGATGTGAAATAACCTTTTTCATCACTTTCCTCAAATACTAGTTTAAGATTTCGCTTATCCGAGTTTTTATATGTGTACTCTAAAAATTCATAGCCACGAAGGGTTCTTGCTTTATAATCATTACCAAATATTATTATTATATCTTCTCTAGAAACAGGTTCAATATTTGAGATTATATATGTAATTCGAAACTTTTCTGGTTCAAGATCACCCATTGACTTTGAACCTTTTGAAATTCTATAAATGAAGCCATTTTCGCCATCAAGGTATACATTATTAATTAAATTTGCTTCGCTTTTATTGAGTTTTTTAAATACTGCTTCCTTTGAAGTTTCCAGAGCTAGACCACCACCTAAATCTAGAGCCCCCACATTCTCTTTTACATGCTGTAAGTACTCAACACCTTTTGTTGTTTTCGTTTTGTTCGTTTGTGAGAATCCTAGCATTGAAACCATGAGAGTGACCATAACTCCGATAAAAACAGGTAGAGTAATTACCCTAAATTCCATATACGGTTTCCCCTCTTTAATTGATGAGTTTCATTGCACTTCTATGTCATCAACTTACTATTACTTGTGCCGATGTTCTGATAAATTAAAATAAATGTTAACAAGTAACCAAAAAATTGATCCTTCGATCGTTTTTGAAAGATCCAAAGATCCCCTATTATCTATAGGCTTGAGAAGACTCTTCTTTTGATCATTACCCAAGTCTTCTCTTCATAACCTCACCATCAAGATCAAAAACAACAGGCATTCCTTTTTCTTGTGGAATCCAGCCCAGACGGAGCGCCTGACTGATAAAAAATTTAATATCTCTAGGTCTAACAATTTTGATATTTAGATGTTCGACATTCGGAAAGTTTAGCCAAACACTGTCGATATCTGATTCAATATAGATTTCAAGGCGCATCCCTCTAGTGATTTCGTGCTCAACTATCACGATGATGTATCCGCATCCCGGAGAAATAGTCCATATATAATTGTCTTCTCCGACTGTTATTCTTCTGGAGCTCTTCTTGTCTATTGTCATTAGTTTCATCCTTCATTACCGTATCATTTTAGCAAGATGTGCCTCAGTAAGCACCATAGAATGAAAGGTGTTGTTTATAAACCTTACTCCATTTATCCTCGCACCCAAAAATTCTGTTCCATCCAATAAGTTACCATCGAATACAGCATTGCTTAAATTACAATTAGAAAAATTACATGTTTTTAAATTTGAATTGATAAACCTAGTGTTTTCAAAATTTGCGCCAGTAAAATTCACTGAGAATAGACACTCTTCAAAGCTAAGATTTGAAAAATCAAATTCAGTTAGCACACCGTCCTCAACGCAAATTCTTGAGAATGTTCGTTGCCCCTTATTAACCATTTCCAATAATTCTACCGCTGTAACTTGGTTGTCCATTCCTACAACTCCTAGAAATATTTAATGATGATGTTCCCTACCATAATAATACAATCCTAGTTTGACTCCCTCAGCCGCTTTCATGAATGCGCACTTCTTCTCACTCTCAGGGCGCAAAAATAGCCTCGATCGGTTCGAGGCTTGCTTATTATCATGAGGAAAAAGGTAAGAGGAGCCACCTATGCAGCGTCTTCAAATGATCCTGGTGAAAGGTTTATTGTTTGTGGTTCCATTAGATATTAAGGATAAAGTTAACAACATTCGAATCACCTGCTCTGATTCCACCTTCTACGACCAGTTTAATTTTCATGTTGAATGTATAGCTTTCGTTAATGAAAATTTGGAAGGTGGTAGATTCCTCGTTTAATGAAGAAGGATAAGTAACCCAACTTGTCCCTCCATTTTCAGCACACTCTACTTTCACACTAGTTGCACCAACAGGTTTACTAAAAGTGAAATTCAAAACATTTCTATCTCTAACAAAAGCAAGATCATTAATTGGTCCGCTATTCTCGTCTTTTCCCTTCCGCTTCTCTATGGGTTTATAACGAGCCGACACCGTACTGGCACCTTTCAGCGCATACGGCGTTCCATCAACGGATAAACTGGTTAAATTTTACAATGGGCATTTTTATAGTACAACGACTACGTCATTATTTACAGAATTTGTTTCCGACAAAATACGCCTTCAGATTTTTCCGGCATGGGTGATGCAAATACCCCTGGGTTATCTTGAGAGGCGTTAAGGAATTTATTTTTAACTAGCCTACCTAGGATCTCCCCATGTTGTTTAGTCAGTCTAGTATTGAATTATTACCGGACTCGTTCCTGATGATGCGAAAAAGGTAAGGGCTTTTTGAATTACTTTAATCATACGGGACACCAACACGGTTCATTTCTAAAGCTACAACCAAATGAGTTAACTTTCGTTAGCAGACAGTATCGAATACGTGACGTATGTTAGAGTTGCCCGTTGTAAAAACCTTCTTATCCGTTGATGGAACGCCGTGTGCGATGAAAGTCGCCCGCACGGTGTAGGCTCGAACGAAAACCCTCAAAAAGAGAAGGATATAAGTCGAGAATAGCGATTCACCTGCGATTGGAACCCTGCTTGTATCAGAAAGCAGCTTTAAATCGGTTGTCATCCAGTTTGATAAAGCTTTATCCAGTGAAACATTATCAAAATCTGATCCCAAGACAGTCGTTGACTGGTTAAGGCAAGGACCCATAGGTGCTTCTGGCATGAATTTACGTTACTATGCAACCGAAATGACGTGGGATGTAACTGACGAAAGTCGACCTACATTAATTGTTCGTACCAAACATTCTGAAGACGTGCCATTAATATCAGGAGCTTTCGTTACCTTTATTGATGGAGCAGTCAAGGATATTAACGGCAACGTTATTAAAAAGACTGGTCACTAAAAATATCCATCAACGTACTCCCGGATGCCCCGGGAGTTTTTTATCTTCACAAATGACAGTTCTCCTCCCTATTCAATATTAGAATGATTCCTTTGTTTAACTTGGTTCATTTCTAAAGGTGCACCAAATGAGTTAACTTTCGTTAGCAGACAGTATGGGAGGCGTGATGTATGTTAAAGTTGCCCGTTGTAAAATCCTTTTGATCCGTTGATGGAACGCCGTGTGCGATGAAAGTCGCCCGCACGGTGTAGGCTCGAACGAAACCCTCGTTAAAGAAAAGGGATAAGTCGAGAATAGCGAACCACCTGCAACTGCTAGCATTATAAGTGGGAGTGACTTGAGTATCATCACTATTCGTTTTGATAAAGCTTTATCCGCTGAAACACTTGCTAAGCAAAAAGTGGTAAAATCGTTTGGATATGCGGATGAAGAATGGAGCGGTGTTTTTGTGCAATTCATAATGTGGGATAATTCTAATCCCAACAACCCAGTCCTATCCATTAATACCGATTTTTCAGGTGATTTTCCTGAAGGAAGGTTTGTTACTTTTATTGATGGCGCAATAAAGGATATTCACGGAAATGTTATTACTCGAACAACACCGTAAAAAGCTAAATCCATCGACGGCCCTCGGGATTCCCGGGGGTTATTTTTAGCGCAGGGACTACGACATTAAAGACACTCTCCTCGTTTCACATATCGTGTGGTTTGTTTTACTTGGTTCATTTCTAAAGCTGCAACTAAACGAGTTAACTTTCGTTAGCAGACAATATTGAAGGCTTGACATATGCTAAAGTTGCCCGTTGTAAAGTTCCCCTGTTGATCCGTTGATGGAACGCCGTGTGCGATGAAAGTCGCCCGCACGGTGTAGGCTCGAACGAAAACCCTCAAGAAAAGGGAATAAGTCGAGAATAGCGAATTTGCAAATGTAACGGTTGATCCTGCGACAGCAGTTCAAGACGATTACACAACTTTTAATCATTATTTAGAATTTAGACTTACTATCAATGGCGATTCATTACGCAGTGCTGCTCTATCGTTTGATTCAATCATCTTGGATGGTGACTTTGCTGATTTGAGTATAGCGTCAATGGGGAATGTCCCTGAAGGAAATATAATTGATCTGAAGCTTTACGGAATATTAATTCGAAAAACAGGGAAAGGAACCATTACAATTAAAGGTGAGGCCCTTAAAAAAGGCAGTGATCTTTCCATTACAATTCCGGTACAAGGATCTAAAGAATAGAGAGTGCCCTATCAACGCCCTCTGGATTTTCCGAGGGCGTTTTTTATCACCGGGAGTGAACACTCGACTCGCTCTCTCCACAATTACCGATGTGTTAAGTTCGCCTTCCTTAATCTGGGAATAATTTGTTACAATCAAGCTTGAGGTGATCCATTTGAAGAAGGTTGTTAAAGCAAAAATTAAATGGCTAGCTGCTGAACAAGGTGGACATACGACACTTCTGGGATTCAGTAACCCCAGGACGTAAATTCAATTTATTTGAGGGTAGCAGGCATGTTGCTATCGGTTATCTACTTTAAGGTTGAGGTGAATCTTATGGGACGCATACTCCTTGTCTTTCCCTGCTTTTTCCTTATCTATCGACTGATGAACCTGTTGAGAAACAAAAAGAGTCCACATGCAAATACAAGCTGGAAGCAAGACATCAATACAGCTCTGTTACAAACAGTAGTCTTCACTTTGGTGAGTTACTTTTTTACATAATGAGCATTGTGTTAATCACGTCTCTTTTCTCCATATGTTATTATTTGGATGAGGTGATTTTCTTGAAGCATGTTATCGGTGAAATAGCTGTTTACTTGAATCCACTGCTATCCGTTTGGTTTTTTGTGAATTTTATCACGATTATTAAGAAAGTGGTCAAAGAGGAAAAGTATACATTCAACCTTTTGGTAGGCTCTATGATTCTCGCATGGTTAGTTTTTTCATTCACTTTCCTTATCATGACATCTTAGGCACTTTATTTAGCTGGTTTTATTCTAAGCTTGCTTCTGATTACTAGGCCGAATAGCACTCTTTCCCTCGCAGAAATGAACTCAAGTCGTCCCATACAGACTGAAATGTTCATATCCTCTGGTTGGCAACCATCTCAAATAATCGCGAAAACCCTTGATTTCTCAAGGGTTTCAAAGTCTTTCATATAGTGGATCATAATAGGATTGTATCGAATCGCTGACCTCTACACTGCCAGTGTAACGCTCTCCCACCGTGGTCGATTTTCATCTTGCATTGTATTTACTCAAAAAAGGTTTCATCTCCTATATGATGAAGTCCACATTCATCCTATCCATTGTTCTTCTGCTGCCAGCATAAGCTCATATATTTTACGTGTCGTATTTACATTCCTGATCGTCATCTGCTTATACAATTTCGTGCCAACCAACTTAGTCATGCTGCCTTTAGTCACGTTTATTTTGTCAATCGCCCATAGAATCGCACCTGGAGCATATTTCACCGTTTCGATCTCCGGTTTGAAGGTCAACTGATCGAGAATGGATTCGTCATTGATATCTTCCCATAAAAAAAGGACATCGCTCCTCATTTTATCATCGTTTGTCCATGATTCAGGAAGCGAGGACATTACTTTCTTCATGTCTTCTAAACTAAGCACCAACACCTTAATATGTAATCCGAAGGTATTCAGAATAGCTTCTTCGAGAATATGCGCTATATCATTTTTGGAGTGTTCTGCGGTTGTAAAAATAATATTTCCCGAATTGATATAAGTTACAACGTTTTTCATTCCGGCTTGCTCGAATGATTTTTTAAGTATTTTCATATCTACTTTGTTTTTTCCGCCAACATTGATCCCGCGGAGCAGAGCAGTATAGACCATAATTACCTCCTGGATTGGTATAATTTCAGAAGGAAGTTATTTATCCTTGAATATCAATGTTAACAGAAAATACCTAAAAAACATATGAATCCAGAAAAAATGTCAGTGCCGGGCAGTCGTGTTACAGCACGACTCCTTCTTTGCTTTTATTTTACAATCACCAATTTAGGACATGACAAAAACGCAGCCTACATTTCGGCTGCGTTGCACTTTTATGTATGGTGGAGCATAGCGGGATCGAACCGCTGACCTCTACACTGCCAGTGTAGCGCTCTGGTGCAGTGGTTAGTTTCACTACCCAATTGGGCCAATACGCCCATCTAACGAACTGATATCATCTAGACATAGGAAGTGGTTGAGAACAAAAGATACAAACTTTATTATCCCATGCATATTTCATATCACCAGTTATGATTTTTCCGCAACTCAAACACTTTATTTGTTTCCCTTGCTCCATTCTAAACTCATTGATAATAGATGCTAAATCAAAAGTATACCTTCGTATTTGGTCGTGAACTATTTCCATATCAGTGACCAATTTGATCTTCGTCCGCTCACTATTTGTTTCAAAAATTCTTGAGAACACTGCGCTTACATCAACTGAATAGGTTGATAGTCTCCACTCTCCCCCATCTTTTGCAGGAACATCTTTTTTACGTAAATGAATTAACCTATAGTATAACAAATCAGTATATTCATCTTCCTTTAGTAAACTTAGATTAGTACTATTTTGTTCGATACAAAAATGAGTATGCTTCTTTAAACCAACAAATTTAATAATCTCAGACCAAAGTTTTTCTGAATATTTACTACCACGGTTTTCTAAATTTGCAAACTTCTCATCAGCCAATGACTTAATTGCTTTAACTATGTGTTTTTTTGCTATAATTCGTTTATTTTTTGTCACTAAATAGTCTTGTTTAAATAATTCCCATGCTTTATATAGCATAAGACCAAAATCTCTTGTATTTCCCATTGACGCTTTCACAATTAGTTCAAAAAATTGGGGACGAACTATTTTGTCAATAGTAAAACTTGAATTCCCAAATTCCAAATCTAATCTTTTGTTCATGAATTCCTTGAAATAATTCGTGCATACACTATTATTTTCTTCAAAGATAAATTGCAAATCTAGATCTACCTTATGAACCATGTCAGAAGTTGTTTCTAATACTCCTAAACTTGATTTATATGGAATGATAGCAATCCAATGATATATCGGTGCAGTACTAAGCGATCTAATTAGATTAGCAAGAATATCTTGATCCGTCCTATTTAATAAGCTCCATTCATCATAAAAAAACACAATACTTTTTAAACCCAGTAATTCAACAAGACTAACCAATGTTCTTTTTAAAACATCAATATCTAATAAAATAGTTGAGCTACTTTCTTCAGTTGTTGCCAAACTATTTTTAATATTATTTTGATGTTCTGCTTTCGCCTCAACTTTTGCACTAGTTGCAGATCCCTCTGCTTTTAAACTACTGTTGTTTAAAACGCTTTTTTCTTGTTGTACATTTAATGATTTCGTCTTAGCTAAATTTTGAACTTCCTGTTCTCCCAATAAAATTAATTGATTAAGCTCATTCAAAATTGTCTCTACCTTTTTTTCGATTTCTTTCTGTTTATCCTTTGAAAAATAACTAATTACTGCTTGAAAAAAACCCTTGCTATCTTCTTCATAAGTATCCTGAATTAAATATGCCATTTGAAGTTTTAACTGTTTAAGTAATGCCCAAACATAAAAACGTTCTTCAACAACTATGTTCCCACCAATATTTAAGTGGTTTTTCAAGTCTATATATATACATAGACTTTGTTTCCTATTATTTATTTTTTCCCTAGAAAGTAACATTAAGTGTGATTTTCCAGTACCCCTCAATCCACTAATAATTCCATTAGAACCTGTAGCCAGATTTGACAAAGTAGATACCTTACCAGTTGTATCGACATGAATCTGCTTTAATTCATTTACTTTCCTCTTTGAGAAACCAGAGGAAGCAACATCAAAATCTGCACGCAAATCCTTGAGGACTGAATCCATTTTATCAAAGAAAACTTCACCAAGCTTCATATTTGATGACAATTTCCCATATGTGATAGTCATTTTCAATTCCTCCAACCTTTGATGATCAAAGAGCGCCAACCACAAGTTTTCAACATCTTTTTTACTTCTAAAAACACACAAATTTATAATAAAATGTTTACTTTTGTTCCATAACCCCCACAACTCCATTCGAAAACTTGGCAATACCAAGCCTCTGGCGCCTGCAGAGCGCTAGTTTCACTTAAACTAATATTTGCAATTTATATACTTTCCAATATTACCAAAAACTATATCAATGGCTCTTAACAGTCAATCAACCTTAGTCTGTTCGAAAGAACTGCACCGTGGCTATACAGAGTTCTTAATTTCCAAACCTAATCATTTGAGCTTTAAGATTTAAACCTCTGAAGTTACAATTCGAGTTAATACGACATATTTCCTGCATTTGGAACAAATTAAAGTATAATTAAATCTGTCTAAAACTTTAAAAAAGCACCTGTTGCTTCCCAAAATAGAGAACAATAGTGCTTGATTAGTGATTTTTTGGTAAATGCAGCTCCAATTAGCTACTTCCTGATAGCCGACACACAGCACTCTACATGGCTCGACTACGGAACTTTAATCTTAAGAACAAAAAAACGGCATCTCTGCCGCTTTGACGATTAAGTATGGTGGAGACAAGGGGGATCGAACCCCTGTCCTCTTGACTGCCAGTCAAGCACTCTCCCGTAGTGGTTAAGTTAACAGCCCAAAAACCATCCAATTTCTTTCTTACATCACAGGAACCTCATTCCGTTCTTGTTAGTTTTTCTTTTTAAATACCCATTCTTTAACCAAGTTATACAATCGAGGGAGATTGATTTCAAATCCCTTACCTTTGTATTTTGTGAGCGAAACGTTTCCGCCTAGAAAACTGATACTATCCTCAAACTGGAGTCACAGTTTAAAATCATGATATTACTTTTCCTGTTTTACCTTAATCTCTGTCTCAATACCAGAATATCTACTGCGATATAGTGCACCTTTGCAGTAGGAATACGGATAAATCATTCTAACTCCAAGCTTCTATTCCATAGATTCACTTTTTCAGAGGAAATATATCTAAAGAGAGAGTTTACTTTTTGAAAATTCTCCTTATCCCCTATGTCAATTAATTTGAATCTCAATTAATTTCTAATAGTTGTGCCAAAGCATTATCGTCTAAAGCAAATTCGATTAAAGGACTGTCACTTTGACGAGTAGTTTGCATCTACTTTTTTTCATTTAAAATTGCGATCATTGTCTAACCTCCCAATCCAACAAGTTTTGTTGATGTTAGATTGGTTGGGAGGTTGTTGTATGGAAAATTACTGATCTTTAACTTAATGCATAAAAAAATGATGCCTATTAAGACATCATCCTTTTCATTTTCAGGTGAATGAGCTACCTCAGAATCCAATTTTCTCTTTAGCGAAACACAGCACTCCACATGGCTCGAAAACGGAACATTACTCTAAAAAACAAAAAAACGGCATCTCTGCCGTTTTGAAGGTTAAGTATGGTGGAGACAAGGGGGATCGAACCCCTGACCTCTTGACTGCCAGTCAAGCACTCTCCCAGCTGAGCTATGCCCCCACGATAATAATAATGCTGGTATTCATTTTTTGGTAGTACATTTGACCAGCTCGGACTCCCAGCTGAGCTAATGCCCCATATTGTCCTTCCAGCGTTTACCGCCTCAGTGAATTTAGTATAGCATAACGCCTTGTTACACTGCAAGAAAAAATACCTAAAAAACCCCCACATCCACTAAAAAAGCCAACCGACAAAATCACCGGTTGGCTCCTTCTTTATTCCATGCAAACTTGTCTAGCTTCCCTACTTCACAGTCACCACGATCGGCGTTTTCTTACCGCCGTAGGACACGTAGATCGTCGCTTTACCCGCTCCTGTCGCCTTGATCACTCCGTCCTTCACATCTGCTACAAGCAAGCGTGAAGTGGTCCAAAGAGCCGGCTTAGTGACATTCGCTTCGGAGCCGTCCATGTAGGTAGCGATCGCGCTTATTTGCTTGACTTCCCCTTTGCTCATCACGAGCTGGACAACATCGGTTTTCAAGTATTTCAATGTATCGACATCTACAGGGATGGATACGGTCTTGTCATTGTATTTCGCAGTGACAGTCGACTTCCCGTAGGCACGTCCGGTGATTTGTCCTTTGGATACGTCTGCTACCTTGTAGTTGCTCGTTTTCCAATCGGCCAAACTGGTAACATTCATCGTACGTCCGTCGGAGAAGGTCGCCGTCAGCACTACATTCACAGTGCTTCCTGTCTTGGTAGAAACAAAGCGTCTGTCTGCCTCCAGCTTGGTTACAATGCCGACTTCAACCGGAATGCTGATGGATTTCCCGCCGTATTTGGCTGTAATCGTTGCACGTCCGCTGGTGAGAGCCTTCACTGTACCGTTGGTCACATCAGCAACCTTGAGGTTAGTTGAAGTCCACTCCGCATCCTTGGTCACATTGCTTGTGGCGCTAACGGAGTCTGTTGCCGTGAGCTTGATATCTGCTGTCTCACCTACGTTTAAGATCAGCATTTTTGGATCTACAGACAGGGTTGATGCTTGGTCGACCTCTACTGCGATCGTTACGGTTTTGCCGTCGAAGCTAGCGGTAATGGTCGTTTTCCCTGATCCAACCGCTGTAATATTTCCTTGGTTCACTTCAGCGACAGCAGCAGAAGCTGTAGTCCAGGTCGCATCCGCACTTACTTCTTTAGTCGTATTATCTGCATACGTAGCTGTCAGTTTTACTTTTTCAGTCTCATCCTTGCTCATGACGAGCTTTTTCTTGTCTACGGTCAAGGACTGCATTACTCCAACCGATACCGGGATGGAGATCGTGCGTGTGCCGTAGGTAGCAGTTACCGTTGCTGCACCAGTAGAAACCCCTGTGATCAGGCCTTGACGAACAGTCGCGACTGCAGGAGCGCTTGAAGTCCAAACGACTTTTTGCGTCACATTTTCACTTGGCGTATTTGCATCTGGATACGTAGCTGTTACCGTTACTTGCTTCACATCGCCGATTTGCAGTGCGACTTTGGTTGCATCTGCTGTCAGGCTTTGTGGAACGTCTACGTCCACGATGAGTGTCGCCGTTTTTCCGCCGTATTTAGCTGTCAGCGTAGCAGTACCAGCTTTGTAAGCTGAGATTTTGTTACCGCCAGCAAATACGATGTCTGCGTTATCTGAGGACCACTCCAGCTTGTCCGTGATCGTCTCAGTCGTTCCGTTTGCAAACGTCGCTTTCACGGTCACTCCGTTTGCATCGCCAATCGTTTTGGTCTCTCCGCTTTTCATCGTCAAGTAAGCAGGAACGATATCCAGCGCGCGTGGTACTTCTACGTCGACATGCACTTGAATCGATTTATTGCCGTACTTGGCAGTGATAACAGCTTCACCAGAGGATACAGCGAAAATTTTCCCGTTGCTGTAATACGCGACGCTTTCACGATCCGAAGACCATTCTGCCTTGTCATTTACTATGGTTGCCGTTCCACCGTTCGCATAGGTGGCTTTCAATTCAACTGTTTGATCCTTGCCCACATGCAGGAACATGTTTTGTGGGGTTACTTCGAGCTTTTGTGTTGTATCTACATCTACTTTGATCGTAGCCGTTTTTGTACCGTATTTTGCGGTAATCGTCGCTGTACCCGCTCCGTACGCGGTGATTTTCCCTTTGAGTGCATCTGCGACATCCGGGTTGTCTGAAGACCATTCTGCCTTCGCTGCTACATCCTCATCCTTACCACCATCTGGGAAAATGGCACGCAGCGTAATGGTTTCACTTTTCAGTTGCTCATTGCCCAAAAGCAGAGACACCTGAGTTTTGCTTGGCTCGAGCCTGTGTGCAATCTCGACGCTTATCGGAATGCTCGTCGTCTTGCTGCCAAACTTCGCGGTTACTGTAGCTGTACCGGAGCTGAGTCCAGTAATTTTTCCGTTAATAACTGCAGCAACAGCTGTATTGTCTACCGTCCAGTCTGCTTTGGCAGTAACCTCTTCTGGGTCACCCTCGCTATAAATCGCGGTCAGCTTAACATCCTTTGCTTCTCCGATACGAACGTTCAAGTTCTGTTGATCCAAAGTGAGAGCCTTCACTTTTTTCGTAACAGTGACAGTTACAATGACGGGCTTGCCCATATACTCTGCCGTCACAATCGTTGTCCCTACACTTTTCGCTGTAATTTGTCCAGCATACACGGAAGCAATCTCCGGTTTTTGGCTGGTCCAATTTGTCTTGACTCCGACATCTTCCGTTTTCCCACTCACATAAATAGCTGTTGCGGTTAGTAGTGCGGAATCTCCATTCTCCAGCGTCACTTCATTCTTGGAAAGAACCAGGCGGCTGATTTCCTCGGCAGCCAATCCTTTCCCTGCGTTTCCGGTTCCTACGAATAGTAGGACGGCCAGAAACAAGAGCATCGTTTTTTTCCAGAACATTGCTAGCCTCCCTCGCAAGTATGTAATTTGCTGTTTTTCGAAACCATTCCACCCTTACTATATCGGCTACTCAGGGAATTAATTTACTAGTTTTTTATGTCAGGCATGTGTCAAGCCCTGTAACTACGCGGATTTTCAATCGTCTATATAGGTAGCAAGTCGTAAACGATTCTGGAAAAATGCTTTGAACAAGGGAGAAGACAAAAGTTGAGTCAAACACATAAACTATCGAAAAAAAGCCTGCGACGAAGATTGCTTGTTTGCCTTGCTCTCGTCATCGCTATCGGGCTCTCGTGGTCAGGCTACTGCTGGTATCAGATCGAGCAAACCTTGCAAAAAGCCGTTCCTATGCACGCTGACGTCGGCATTGTGCTGGGAGCAGCTGTGTGGGGTGAGAAGCCAAGTCCGAGTCTACAAGAGCGTCTGAATCAGGCACTCTCACTCTATCAAGAAGGGTATGTACCCTATCTGTTGGTATCGGGCGGTTTAGGCGAAGGCAAAAAAGTAACAGAAGCAGCTGTCATGCGAGACTACTTAATCGAGCATGGCGTCCCAGCAGACAAAATCCTGCTAGAGTCGCAGTCTACCAGTACATACGAAAACCTGCTGTATAGCCAGCAGGTCATGGAAGCTCACCATATGCGTGATGCACTCGTCATCAGCCACGACTACCATCTCGCTCGCGCAGTAGTCATGGCCGATGCTTTAGGAATATCTGTTTCGCCAGTCGGAGCTCGGTCCAAGGTCTTGTTTGGACCTTACCATCGATCACGCGAGGTACTGGCACTCACTCACTGGGAATTCTCTCGCTTTTTATCACACACTCTCCACGCGGTGATTCTTGCGTAGAATCTCATATACCTCAACGAAATGGCGGATGCGCTCCATAATGCGTGCCGCCTTTGTTCGTTCGATACGGTTGCCGTTGGAGATGGACAGATGCTCCTCCAGTTCTTCCAGCGAGTAGTTGGAAGTGAACAGAGTTGGCAAATGATTGTTCGCCCGCTGGTTTAAAATCACCCCCAAAATCTCATCGCGTACCCATGGCGTCAGATTTTCCGCACCGATATCATCGAGGATGAGTACAGGAACTTCCTTGAGCAGCTCCAGCTTTCCTACATACGATTGATCGGAAATCGAGTCCTTCATCTCGCGAATAAAATCAGGAACATAAACCAACAGCGAGGCAATATGGCTCAAGGAAAGCTGATGCGCAATCGCTCCCATCAGATAGCTTTTCCCGACACCAAACGGACCGTGGAGATACAGCCCCTTGACCCGCTCGCCTACCTCCACCTGATTGCAAAATTGAATCGCTGCCGCAACGGCTGCCCGATTCCCCATGTCGTGCTCCAGCTTGTCAAAGCTCGCTGTCATTGTTTCCTCAGAAGCATAATAGCTGCGCATCAAACGTCTGCGCTTCACATCTTCTTCATGCGACAATTGCTTTTTACAGGGAGCAATGGCACTCACAATCGTACTGTTGACCCGATCAAGCTGTGTCCGGTGCCCTTTTACCAGATTGGGACACTCACCAAGCCCTGGACAACGCTCACACCAATACTGCTCCTTTACCGCCGTATATACATTGGAGAGAGAGCGCAAATATTCATCTCGGCTCATCTCGGGATGCTCCTGTGCAAATGCTTGCAAATATGCACTGGAACGAAACATCTTATCTAGTTGCTCATCAGGCGACAAAATTTGACGTGGTGTCCGTTTGGTTAACTCTTTCATAAAATCACCGATGGATTCCATCTAGCACTCACCCTCCTTTCTGTTTTTTGCGTAACAATTCCAGCATTTTGCTCAGCTCGGGATCATCTGAGATGAGCTTCCCTTTTGTAGATTCATTCGCGCTGCTCTCTTGCGCCAATTGCCATTCTACTGACGCCGGCAGCTTGTCCTGCAGGACAGCTCGTCCATTTCGGCGTACAGGAGCTGATTCCTTCTTGCTCCCTTTCGCCTTTTCCTGTGTCTGTGCCCGCTGGTCAGCACGATCCAGGATTTGCTTCACAGCCTCATCCACCGTAGCGATCCGTTTTGCTTTCCAGCTATCGCGAATCGTCTCCATGTACGCTTTTGGCAATTCCATCTGCATACTAGAAAGCGTGTGCAGGATCAAGGCATTCACGACCTCAGGCTGCAATCCGTCTGCAAATACGAGCGTTTCTGCGCGATCCAGAAACACCTTGCTGACCCTGCCACCCACTACCCGCTCCAACAGCCCTAGCGGAGACAGCAGACGACAGGCTCGCACGAAAGCTTCACTGCCTGGCTCAGGTAATTTGCCCGGCCCCCACTCATCCTCGCCAGCTGCTGCGATTGCCGGCGTATTGCGATAGAGCTTGTCCTCTGTGTAGCGCTGCATCAACCTTTTGCGCAGCACCTCGCCATCCAGACTGCGATCTGCCTTGTACAACGTCCAGTCACGAAGCTCCTGGCCCATCCCCCAGCTGTCCAGCTGATAGAAATGGCACAACTGATACAATAGCTCCATGCTGCTGCCATCCAGTACCTTGGCAGAGTCAGCATTGTCCGGCAAATAAAGGCGCAGGGAGGATACGCTCAGCGGATGGTTCACCTGTGCCTCGTAATTCGATTTGAGAGCTGCTTGCGGGAAGCTCGTCTCCATTTCTGTCAAAAACAGCTCTCGCTCGGAGCCCTTCCCCACTTCTAATTCAGACGGCTTCAAGGATTGGAAAACTTCATGAAAATCTTTGGTTACATTTTCGACGATGGAATATTCCTGATCCAGCTGATTCCCGACCACGTCAGCGTATAGCTGCCGCAACTGCTGGAAGCGGATATTCTCGATCTTGTTCAAAAGCATCAACGATAGCACATAATCAGCAAAAAACTCACTTGGAGTAAGTGGCGGTTTCACCAAATATTCGTAGTAGTAATCACGCTGCTGGTTTTCGCGACGGCGTACCTCTAAAAGTCCCATCGCCTCCAATCGTTCACGCGCATCCAAAAGCCGATCCAACGACAGGGAGGTAGTGAGCATCAGGCTGCGATGCGTGCCTTCCGTTGACGCAGCACTGATTTCCTGTACGCCATGGACGAGCAGTTGATAAAGCGAATACGACTCGACGCCGATGATCGGCAAATACAGCTGTGTAACAAAGCCCGTTTCAGCAAAACTGATCGGCCTCACTATTCGCACCACATAACGATCCTTTGGCATCAATTCGTTCCATACTAAACGACGCATCGGCTCTTTCCTTCCTGACAAATCTCGATTCTCTTATTATAGCATGAGCACTCTACAACCGCTTTCGAATTAAGCTGGAAAGCCAAAGAAGCTCCTGCGAATGGTTCGCGAGAGCAAGACAGGCACAAATATGGATATGGACAACCAGTGAGCCGTTCCTTACTCCTTAGGCGGAAAAAGGGAATGGCTGTTCCGAGCTTGAGCCAAGAGCTCCTCTAGCTCCTTCATAAATACATTAATATCCTTGAACTGACGATAAACAGACGCAAATCGAACATAAGCTACTTCATCTACATGGTACAAACGCTCCATGACCTTTTCCCCGACATCATTACTCGGGATCTCCGCTTGACCGCAGCTGCGCAGCTCTTTTTCGATATCGTTCACGACATGCTCCAATACTTCCAACGGAACAGGCCGCTTTTCACATGCGCGAACCAAGCCCCGTAAAATCTTGTCCCGATTGAACTCTTCGCGGGTGCCATCTTTTTTCACGATTAATAGAGGCGTCTCCTCTACCATTTCAAATGTAGTGAAACGACGTTCACATGCTTCACACTCGCGCCGACGACGAATAGATTTATTATTATTGAAGGGACGCGAATCTAGTACTCTAGTCCCATTAAACTCGCAGAATGGACAACGCATATTAAAATCAACTCCAATGCCTACGATACTTGTCTACAGTGTCCCTCATCTTCCCTTCATAAGTCAAGTCAATCCTTGTACCTATTTAAAGCATAAGTCGAATGGAGTACAATATGGGTACTGTTGGAGGGATTGGAATGCGTTTAGTATCTTTAAGACATGTCCAGCCAGGTATGAAGCTGGGCCGCACCGTTTTCACAGAAGACGGTAAAGTATTGCTAGGGACCGGGATGCTCCTAACTGAGCGCCTGATTGGGGGACTGGAGCGTTCTGGCATTGATTCCGTCTACATCGATGATCCCCGCACGGCAGATATCGTGGTTGAAGAGGTTATCCGTCCGCAAACCAGACAAGTCGCTGTGGAAGCAATCGAAAAGACAATCAAGCAGATCACCAACTCAAACAAATTGGCTCGGAAAATTTCGTTAAAAGAAATGGGCCTTCACTTTCAGCGTGCCTTCAGCTCCATTCTAGACGACCTGATGCTAAACAAGCAAATGGTTGGGCATCTGACAACGATCTCTACGCACTCGCCATCGTTGTATCATCACTCTGTCAACGTAGCTGTACTTGCAACTGCTGTAGGTATGTCAATGGGCTACAATCGGACACAGCTGATGCAGCTCGGTATTGGCGCTATGCTGCATGATATCGGGAAAGTCAGTTTACCAGAAGAGCTGGTTCAAAAGAAAGAGCGCTGGACAGAAGAAGAACGGGAAATCGCAAAACAGCATACCACGCTCGGCTTTAATTTGCTACGGAAACAGCATGACATCTCGCTCCTGTCTGCTCATGTCTGTTTGCAGCACCATGAGCGGCTAAATGGCAGTGGCTATCCCCAAGGTCTCTCGGGTAAACAAATTCATGAGTACGCGCAGATCGTAGGTATTTGCGACATATATGATTCCCTGACGTCCCCACGCCCGTGGAGAAAGCGCTACATGCCACAGGACGCGCTCGAATATTTACTCGGTTCAGGCGGTCATTTGTTCGAGCATACGCTGGTCAATGCATTTATTAAGCATATCGCCATTTTCCCAATCGGAAGCAGCGTCGTCCTGAACACAGGAGAAATCGGAGTCGTTTACAAAGTTGATCCTGACTATTCCCATCGACCAACCGTACGGATTTTGAAGGACGGTCGAGGAAACGATGTTCACACTCCGTTCGACTTGAATTTAAAAGAAAATATAAAGCTGTTTATTGTCGGCTTTGAAGATGACGAATTATTTAGTCTCGGTGGTATGGATGAGTCTACTCCGTCCTGATTGCAAAAAAAATCCCCCTTTGCGCTTTTGCAAGGGGGGGTTTTTCGTGATGCCACGCTATGTTAGTTTACACCAGCAGCTGCAGCTTCTTTTTGAGTGGATTGATTGTGCATCTCAGATACGTGACGCACCAGATCAACTACGCGGCAGGAATAGCCCCACTCGTTATCGTACCAAGCGATCACTTTCACTTGGTTCGTACCCATCACCATGGTGGACAGTGCATCAATGATGGAGGAATTGTCGTTGCCGATAAAGTCGCTCGATACGAGTGGCTCTTCGCAGAATTCAATGTAGCCCTTCATGCTGCCTTCGCTTGCTTCGCGCAAAACGCGATTCACTTCTTCTACAGTTACTGGCTTCTTGGTGTTTACAACCAGGTCCACAACTGAAACGTTAGGAGTAGGTACACGCAGGGAGAAGCCATTGAGCTTGCCGTTCAGCTCAGGCAATACTTTTCCTACCGCGCGAGCTGCACCAGTCGTGGTCGGAATGATGGATTCGCCAGCTGCGCGAGCACGACGCAGGTCTTTATGTGGATTGTCGATGTTTACTTGGTCATTTGTGAGCGAGTGAATAGTTGTCATCAGGCCTTGCTCGATTCCGAATGCTTCGTTCAACACTTTTGCCACGGGAGCGAGGCAGTTGGTCGTGCAGGAAGCATTGGATACGATGTGATGATTAGCATGCTCGTAGATGCCTTCGTTTACACCCATAACGATCGTTGCATCTTCTTCTTTCGCAGGTGCAGTGATGACCACTTTTTTCGCACCGCTTTGCAAATGCTTGCCAGCGCCTTCGCGATCTTTGAATTTACCTGTTGCTTCGACAACGATTTCTACGCCAAGCTTTCCCCAAGGCAGCTTGAGCGGATCGCGATCAGATAATACAAGAGTAGGTTTGCCATCTACGATGATCTTGTTGTCTTGTACTTCCACTTTATTCTGCAGGCGTCCATGAATGGTGTCGTACTTCAACAAATGGGCAAGCGTTTCCGCTGGATAGCTGGCGTTGATTGCAACGATTTCAATATTGGGGTCTTGAATAGCGCGGCGGAATACCATGCGCCCAATACGGCCGAAACCATTAATAGCTATTTTGATTGTCATATAGAAACCCCTTTCGCAATTAAGTTACGCTTATCTGTTATCTTCATTATAATAAGTATGACACAATTATCAATGTGTTTTACTGAAAAATAAATATTTGGACGATTTACCCCTGCTATTTTACTCATTGTGTTTTCCTTTAGGATGTCTATTATCGGACAAAAGCCGCTCTCTTGGAAGTAGAGAAGCGGCTTTTAGTGTAATTGAAAGTCATATATATTTTTGTAACGATCATGATAATAAAGAACGCGTTGTACGTACAAGCGTGTCTCTCCAAACGGAATATCCTCAATCGTGTCCCGTCTGCCATTCCATTGCTCTGTCGACAGCCAGCCGCTTACTTTTCCGGGGCCAGCGTTGTACGCAGCAATGACCTTGGTAACATCGCCCTCGTAGCGTGCAAGCAAGAAATTCAAGTACCACGTACCAATTTCAATATTCATGACCGGATCATACAAATATTGATTATCCTTTGGTCGCAGGTTAGCTTGCCCCACGATCCATTCAGCCGTATCTGGCATGATTTGCATCAAGCCTACTGCTCCCTTTTTCGATATACGATCTGTTTTAAACCCACTCTCCGAACGGATCACTGCCAAAATCAGGTGAGGGTCTACCTGAAATTTTTGAGATGCCCGTAAAATTTCATTTTGAAATTTGATCGGATACATCCACTTCCAAATTAAGGGCGTATTGAGCAGCAAAAAAACACTCATTAAAACAAGTAAAATAACCGCTGCCCTGTGGCGTGAATTCATGATCTAGGCTCCGTACGAATTACTGTCAACAATTCCTCTACCTGGCGCTGCGTTTCTTCGCGAGACTGGGAATTATCAATCAAAAAGTCAGCTTCGAGCTTTTTTTGATCAATCGGAAATTGTGCCCGCAGCCGTTTCTTTGCCTGCTCTTCATCCAGTTCATCCCGTTCCATCATTCGCGCTAGCTGCATGTCACTTGGCGCATAGACAACGACAATTTTCTCCACTAAATACTGCAGCTTGCTCTCATACAAAAGTGGAATGTCCATGAACACGATCTGTGCTCCATTCGCTTCCGCCACTTCCGCTTCTTGCCTCATGACACGCCGCACCTCGGGATGGACAATGGCATTCAGTTTTTGACGCTCGGCCTCGTCTGAAAATACGACTTCTCCCAGTTTTTTACGATCGATCTGTCCATCTTCCAGCAAAATATCGCGCCCAAAGTGGCGAACAATCGCTTCGTATGCAGGCTTTCCTGGCTCTACAACCTCACGAGCAATCTGATCTGCATCGATTACTGGGATGCCACGTTCTCTGAGCATCGCTGTCACTGTGCTTTTTCCTGTAGCAATTCCGCCCGTTAATCCTAATATCATGTTCATCCTCCTCTCCCGATAGCATTTGGTTATTTTTTTTGGCAAAGGGGGCAAATATGTGTCCCTCTACCGCCTACGACAAAGCGGATAATCTCTGTCCCACAATTGACACAAGGCTCATCTTTTCTGCCGTACACCAAGAGTGATTGCTGAAACATGCCCATCTCGCCTTGTCCGTTCACATAAGACTTGATGGAGCTTCCCCCCTGCTCAACTGCTTCAGAGAGAGTCGCCACAATACTTTCGTGCAAGCAAATGACTTGTTTTCCGGTCAGCTTGCCTGCAGGACGCTCAGGATGAATCCCGGCTTTAAAGAGAGACTCGTCCACATAAATATTCCCCAGCCCGACAATACATTCCTGGTTCAAAAGAAGTGGTTTAATTTTTGTAGGACGCCCCTTTAACAGCTGCTTTAAAACATCAGCTGTAAAGCTCTCCTCAAGGGGCTCCACGCCAAGCTTTGCGAGCGGTCCCGTGCTCGTCTCCATCCCCCGCGGGTACAAATCCATCGTGCCAAACTGACGAACATCGCGATAGCGCAGCTCGGTCTTGTCGGTAAAATGAAAAATGACGTGCGTATGCTTTTCGACCGGCTCATCGTGCTGATACAATCCATAGCGTCCTTCCATTCGCAAATGGGAGATGAGCACATCCTGATCGAGATAAAATTGAATGAACTTCGCACGACGTGTAATGTCTTTTATGGTTTGTCCAGCAAGCTGTGCCTTGAAGGCCTCCACATCATCCGGCGTGCGAATGATGCGGGGCAAAAGGACACTGACTCGTTCGATTGTTTTCCCCAGTACCAGCCCTCTTAAGGTCCGAACGACGGTTTCCACCTCAGGCAATTCTGGCATACAAGCCTCCTCCTCTCGCTGTCTGAATCTATCTATTTACGTGCAGGCTTATTTCGCCTCATACCAGCTACGTCCATAATTGACGTCCACCTTGAGTGGCACATCAAGCGCAAGAGCGCTCTCCATTACTTCCGGCACCAGCTTTTGCATGATCTCCAGCTCATTTTCCGGAACCTCGAAGACCAATTCATCGTGTACCTGCAACAGCATGCGGCTTGCCAGTCCTTTTTCAACCAGCGCCTCCTGCATCCGGATCATCGCCAGCTTGATAACATCTGCTGCGGTACCTTGAATCGGCGTATTCATGGCTGTGCGCTCAGCAAAGGAACGGAGGTTGAAATTGCTGCTGCGAATATCTGGCAGGTAGCGTCTGCGATTCAGCAACGTCGTCACATAGCCGTCCTGCTTCGCCTCTTTCACGATTTCTTCCATCCACTGTTTCACGCCGGCAAATACGTCAAAGTATCGCTCGATGAAGTCTCCCGCTTCCTTGCGCGTAATGTTCAGGTTCTGCGACAATCCATAGTCACTGATTCCGTACACGATTCCAAAGTTAACCGCCTTTGCCTGGCGACGCATCAAGGAAGTCACGTCACCCTCGCTGACGCCAAACACATCCATCGCTGTGCGCGTATGAATATCCATGCCGTTGCGGAAGGCATCGATCAAATTCTCGTCACCAGAAATGTGTGCCAAAATACGCAGCTCGATCTGGGAGTAGTCAGCCGCAAGCATGTACCAGCCATCCTCAGAAGGGATAAACGCCTCGCGAATCTTTCTGCCTTCCTCCATCCGAATCGGAATGTTTTGCAGGTTAGGATCTGTACTGGACAAACGTCCCGTAGCAGTTGTCGCCTGATTGTAGAGCGTATGCACCTTGCTTGTTTTCGTGTGAATCTCTTTGGTCAAGCCTTCAATATAAGTCGAACGCAGCTTGCCGAGCTGACGGAATGTAAGAATGGCATCGATGATCGGATGATACGGGGCCAGCTTTTCCAAAACGTCCGCACTTGTGGATGGACCCGTCTTTGTTTTTTTCAAGACAGGAAGTGCGAGTCGGTCAAATAGGATCTCGCCCAATTGCTTCGGTGAATTGATGTTAAAAGGCTCTCCGCCTGCCAGCTCATAAATTTGCGTGGTCAACCCTGCCAGCTTGCTATCCAGCTCCTCGCCCATCTGCTCCAGACGCTCTCGATTGACCTTGATGCCCTGTTTCTCCATGTGCGCGAGTACCATGCTAAGCGGTGCCTCCAAATCGTTTAGAAGCGCACCCATCTCATATTCTGCGAGCTGCTCGCGAAGGACAGGCGCACTTTGCCAAACGGCAGCAGCTTTATGCGCCACATGCTCGCTCAGTACGTCTGTTTCTGGCACGAGTCGTTTTGCACCCTTGCCGTATACGTCTTCGTCTGGACGCACTCTGACACTCGTGTACTGGCTTGCGATGCTGTCCAGCGTATGGTTGCTTTCTGTTGCATTCAAAAGGTACGAAGCAAGATAAACATCGAAGCTGACACCGGCAACAGGCAGTTCATGCCAAGCCAGTCCAACCAAGTCACGCTTGCCGTCAAATACCCACTTTTCCTTGGATGCATCGGCAAGCCAGGACCCAAGTGCATTCCACTCCTTAGCCACATCCCACGGTACGTACAGAGTCGTCCCTTCCGCTGCGAGGCCAAAGCCAAGAATCGGCGCATGGTGATAATTTTCTCCATCCATCTCGATGTAGACAGCCATCGGAGAGGTTAGCTTGTCCGTATATTTTTCTGCTGTTTCTTCTGTGACAATCTCAAAAGCAAACGGCTTTGCCTCACTTGCCTGTCCATTCTCATCCATTGCTTGCTCCACTTTGATTTTGGAGAGCAGTGATTTGAATTCCATTTTCTTGAAAAACTCACTGAGCGACAAGCCATCGTAGCCTTCGTACCCGGTCTCCTGTACATCGATCTCGACTGGAGCCTCTCGCAGAATAGTCGCCAATGCTTTGCTCATATTTGCCTTGTCGACATTTTCACGCAGGTTCTCTTGCAGCTTTTTGCCAGAGACGCGATCTACGTTCGCCAAGACCTCTTCAACTGAACCGTATTCATGCAAAAGCTTCAGGGCTGTTTTCTCCCCGACTCCAGGCACACCTGGAATATTGTCAGAGGAATCGCCCATCAAACCTTTTAAATCAATAATTTGCAGCGGCTTCAAACCGTATTTTTCATGGATTTCTTCGGGGGTGTACAGCTCAATCTCGCTGACTCCCTTGCGTGTCAACGCAACAGAAACATGATCCGAAACGAGCTGGAGCATGTCCTTGTCACCCGTAATAACAGTCGTCTTCCATTCTTTCTGGTCTGCTTCCTTCGTCAGCGTGCCAATAATATCGTCCGCCTCGTAGCCTTCCAGCTCGAAGCGTTTAATCGAAAAGGCGTCCAAAAGCTCTCGAATCAGCGGAAACTGTTCAGAAAGCTCAGGTGGGGTTTTGCTGCGCCCTCCTTTGTACTCGGCATACTCGGTATGGCGAAATACGACTTTCCCTGCATCAAACGCAACCATGATATGCGTAGGCTTCATTTCCTCCAGCACTTTTAAGAGCATGGTAGTAAAACCCAGCACGGCGTTGGTATGCAATCCCGCTGAAGTGGATAGCAAAGGAAGCGCATAAAACGCCCGGTTGGCAACGCTGTTTCCATCAATTAATACAAAATGACTCAAGGAATCCGACCCCTCTCGTTACAAAACTACTATATTTAATCGTAACATAGGGGAATCATGTAAGCCAAGTCCGTGAATAGGTGGGTAAAGAATGGATCGCTTGAACAGACTAAGAAAAAATTGGACAAGGAAGGCGATCATATGTATTGGAGGAAATTACTTGCGTTAGCTGCCGTTCTTCTATTTGTGTCTACCAGTCAAACCAGTGCAGCTACACTCTCTTCTCAGCAGGAGACCACACCGCCGAAAAAGGTGGTTGCTTTTGTCATCGACGATTTCGGCAACAATATGTCCGGCACTGCAGAAATTTTGGCGCTGCCTGTACCGCTCACCGTCGCTGTCATGCCGTTTTTGCCAAGCACTAAGCAGGATGCCGAGCTCGCTCATCAAAAGGGGCACGACGTTTTCGTACACATGCCAATGGAGCCAGTAAAGGGAAAGCGCTCATGGCTTGGTCCAGGTGCGATTACGACCGACCTCTCTGATGAGGAAATACGCAGTCGGGTCCAAAAGGCAATCGATGATGTCCCACACGCCATCGGGATGAACAATCATATGGGCTCAAAGATAACCGCAGACGAGCGGATCATGCGCATCATCATGAGTGTGGTTAAGGAGCGCGGGTTGATATACTTGGACAGCCGCACCACTGAAAAGAGCGTTGCTTCCAAAATTGCCAAAGAGATGGACGTACCCCACACCGAAAACCAAATCTTTCTCGACGATGTATATTCAGTCCCGCACATCACCCAGCAAATGGAAAAAATATGCAAACGAATAGGTACACATCCGATCTGTGTGGCGATTGGACATGTCGGTCCTCCGGGCAAGAAAACAGCCTCCGTTCTGCGGCAGTATATCCCGCGCATTCAGAAGGAGGCCGAATTCGTCACGATCTCAAAATTAGTTAACCAATCCGTTCACTAGATTTTGCCACCAGCTTTCTTCAGCAAATGCCTCCATTTTCAGATTTCCCGTCAAGGTAACGTATTCGCTCACGGCTTCCGTAATGGCCTGGGCGATTTTTTCTTGTCCTTTCGGGTCCGTCAAAAGCTGCCGGTCTGCCGCGTTGCTTATAAAGCCCATCTCCACAATGACTGAGGGACAGTAGTTATGCCGCAGCACGTAATACGTCTTGCCCTTTACAGGCTTGTCTTTGCTTCCCGCCAGACGGTTCAACGAGCTCTGCAAGAGATCAGCAAGCATGTAGCCCTGCTCATTGCTTTGATACAGGATGACTGGACCACGTCGCCCGGAATCGGAGGACCAGTTTACATGAAGGCTGAGCATCACCTGCGGAACCATTTCCATGGCGAGATTTTTGCGTTGGGCGAGATCACGAAGATGCCTAGAGCGACTGTTCAGCCACCGATTATCGTCACTGAGGGCAATGTCTTCTTCCCGATTCAGAGCTACACTGTAGCCAGCATCTGTCAATTGCTGATACAAGCGCTTGGCAACCTGCAAATTAATGTCCTTTTCGTAGAGGTTGCCAAAAGATGTGCCGGAATCTACACCTCCATGACCAACGTCAATTAAAATGTGAATCGGAGTAAGCGGTATTGCCTGACTCTTACTAGGAAAACAAACGAAAACGAGTATAAGCATGGCAACTAGGTAAGTTGTGTTTAGGTATCTCATGCCTGTAGGATTTCCTGTTTGAAAAAAAACCTTTCAATCAACTGTGTACGCATAACATTGTGAATTTTTCACCTGAACGGTACAATAGAGTCCATCGTGGATTATCAGCACAAGAAGGTGTACACATGGAAAAGTCATTGGAAAAACCGTTGTTTCCTCCGTATCTGGCATTGCTCATCGGTGTGATCGCGATATCGACATCCGCTATTTTTGTAAAGCTATCTAATGCACCAGCGCCGATTATCGCAACGTATCGTCTTGTTTTCTCAGTTGTGCTGACATTGCCGTTCCTGTTTTGGAATCGCGGGGCACTCGGTGAAATCGTAAAAATGCCAAAAAAAGTGTGGCTACTCTGTCTATTGTCAGGTGCCTTTTTAGCCAGTCACTTTCTGCTGTGGTTTGAGTCACTCAACTACACATCAGTAGCCAGCTCAACCGTTCTGGTTACCCTGCAGCCATTATTTGCGTTTATTGGAGGCTATTTCTTTTTTGGGGAAAAGGTTCGCTTGTTGGCTCTGACTGGAGGTCTGCTTGCCGTCGTTGGCAGCTTTGTTATTGGATGGGGTGATTTTCAGGTAGGTGGGATGGCATTATTAGGTGATGCTCTAGCCCTGATGGGTGCTGCCACGGTGACCGGTTATTGGCTGGTCGGGCAATACGTCCGTCAGCATATGTCATCGTTTGCCTACACCCTCGTTGTCTATTCTGCCACAAGCTTGATCCTGGTTGCATACGATCTTGTTTTGGGCTACCCGTTAATTGGGTATCCTGCTTCTGACTGGGGTTGGTTCTTCTGTCTCGCTCTTTTTCCTACCTTGCTCGGTCACTCCATATTCAACTGGATTATCAAGTGGCTTAACACCACTACGATTTCTATGGGAATTCTGGGAGAACCGATTGGAACAGCGATTCTGGCTTACTTTATCCTCGGAGAAGTCGTAACACTACCGCAATGGATTGGTGGTCTCATCATTATCGCAGGGATTTATTTGTTCATTCGATACAATCAAAACCCCAAAGGAGTGAACAGTGTTGAATCAGAATCAGCAGCCACCTCGCCGGAAAAGCTTGCGTGAGTTCATAAAGGGATTGAACGTCTGGGCTAAAATTGGCTGGACGATTTTGCTTGGCTATATCGCAGGAAGAATCATTTACTTCTTCATCAAGCTGATCTCCTCGTAGCTCTTCGGATTGGACAACCTGTCACAGAAAAAAACAGCAGCCAAATTTAAGCTGCTGTTTTTTGTGGTTGTGGTGCTTCCTTTTTTTTCGGCTTTTTATGCAGGAAATAAAGCAATGGAATCGAGATGACGATCGGTATTGCAGAAATCAGGAACGTGTCCCCGATTCCTTGAACCATCGCCTCTTTCGCCATCATTCCGAACAAAATCGTACTCGCTCCGCCAGACGCACTGGCAGCATCGACACCTACCTGTGTATACATGCCAGAGATCCCACTAATAAATTGTGTAGCCATGTCGGTGTTCAGATTGTCGGAGATTGATGCCAGATGGAATGTTTGACGCGCTTGCATGATAACGGTCAAAATCGCAATTGCAAACGAGCTCAACACTTGCCGCAATACGTTGGAGAGCGGGGAGGCATCCCCTACACTCGTACGCGGAACTGCGTTCATCCCTACTGTAGACAGTGTCATCATACAGAGACCGATACCGATTCCACGGATCGTCAAAATCATGTTCATCCAGGAATGCATACTGTCTGCTGCCAGATTGTGCAGCTCGAATGTGGTAATACTCATAATCGATAAGCCGACGAGCCCAATTGGACCGATTCCATATTTATCCATCAGCTTACCACTGATTGGCATCATGATCGCCATCGCAATCGACTGTGGCATCAATAAGATACCGGACTCCATCGCTGTCATGCCCTGAATGTTCTGCAGGAAGATCGGCATCAGGAAGATCCCGCCCATCATCCCCATCATGACAAAGCCCGATGTCAAAATACTGATCGTAAAGACAGGAATCCTCAGCAGCCGCAGATCCAAAAGCGGTGCTTCCTTCCCGAGCTCTACCCAAACGAAAAGTGCTAAACTCATAATCGCAACGAAAAACAAACTCACGATGAAAAAGGATGTCCAGCCCTCCGCTTGCCCTTTACTGAACGCAAGGAGAAGAGTACCAAACCCAACAATCGCCAAAATGGCTCCGAGAAAGTCAAACTTCAGCTCCGGCTTTTTCGGCGTTTCCTTGAGCAGCACCATACTCATGATGACCGCAAAAATTCCAAATGGCACCCCTACCAGAAACAGAAATTGCCAGCTTAAAAATTCAATGAGATACCCACCCAGGGTTGGGCCAAGAGCGGGAGCCGTCATTGAGGCAATCCCGAAAATCCCGAGTGCCATCCCGATTTTTTCACGTGGGACGATCATGTAGATCATGGACATTCCGATCGGCATGATCATTCCTCCGCTTACCCCCTGGATGACACGAAACGCAATGAGCGAGGTGTCACTCCAGGCGAGTGCGCATAGGACAGATGCAGCTGTAAAGCACGCTAGAGATAAGACAAATATCTTTTTGGCACCAAACTTGGCTGACAAGGAACCGCTCATCGGGATCATGACCGCGTTTGCCAGCATATATCCGGTCAGCACCCATTGCATCGTCTCGGTAGAGGAGCCGAAGATACTGACCATCGTTGGTAAGGCGACGTTAATCAGACTGTTGTTCAGAATCGCAACGAAGGTTCCCGAGAGGATAGCGAGAAGAGACAACCACATTCCGCTGTTTCCGCTTTTTTCCTCTCGCTGTGCCACCGCTTCCGCCATGTCATCACCCCCGTTAGTTTGCGATCACCTTGCTGCCCTCAGACAATTTGTCGGTTGGGTTTAGCACTATTTGATCGTTGTCTTTCACACCAGCTGTGACCGTAGTCCAATCACCGCTCGCACCACCTACTGTTATTTCCACTTCATGTACAACATCTTGATCAATCATATAGATGTAATGCTTGCCGTCCTTTTCAAGAACAGCCGTTGTCGGTACTTTGGTTCCTTGTTCTGCCTGACCTTGCAGTACGACCTCCGCAATCATACCGGCACGCAGCAGTCCATCCGGATTTGCTACTTTTACTTTGATCGGGAACGAAGTGCTGTTCGTGTCAGAAATCGGGGAAACGAATTCAACGGTTCCTGTCATTACTTTACCGCCAAGGCTGCCTACCTTCACATCGACAGTAGAGCCAACCTTTACATTGTTGATCTGATCTTGAGAAACGCTTGCTTCTACTTTGACTTCATTCATATCCACGACAACCAAAAGTGGCGCCCCTGCTCCAGCCATCTCTCCTGGATTAATGTTTTTCTTCGCTACAATACCAGAGATAGGAGAATGAATAACGGTATTGTCATAGCCGTTTTTGGCCATCTCCAAGCTGGAATTCAGACGGCTTACCTCTGCTTGCAGGGCTGCAACTGTATCAGAGGTTGGACCGGCTTTTGCAAGATCGTACTGAGCCTTGGATTGCTCCACCGCAGAACGTGCTTTTTCCAAATCAAGCGTGGATTTTTCCAATTCAGCTGCGGATAATGCCCCGGAGTCAAACAAAGCCTTCATCCGATTGTAGTTGTTCTCGGATACCTTCAGGGTAGCTTCTGCCTGTTGCAATCCACTGGACAGCTGCTGCAGCTGCTCTGTACGTGCCCCTGCTTTCGTATCACGCAGCTTTGCCTGTGCCCCTGTAATCGCTGCCTGTGCCTGGTTAATTTGCTGTTGGTAGTCGGTAGCCTCCAGCGTAACAAGAACGTCTCCCTGCTTCACGACAGAGCCTTCCTTTACACTTACGTTCGCTACTTTGCCGGAAACTTTGGAAACGACTGAAACCTCTTCAGACGGAACAATTTTACCGCCTGCAATCAAGCCTGAGGCATTCGAGGTCACCTTCCATGCTTTCACAACCGGGAGCGATTCTGATGTGGAAGATGCCGAAGACGAATCACTACAGCCAGCGGCAATAACCGAAACCGCCGCCAATACTACAGCGATTGTTTTCCATTGTGCTGCTTTTTTCATGCCTCATTACAACTCCTTCACTTGCACTTTGATCTCGGCGTTCAAACCGGCAGCCAAATGAAGACCTGCTGTGTCATCAATGGCGATTTTAATCGGGATACGCTGGGTTACTTTGGTAAAGTTTCCGCTTGTGTTGGTAGCTGGCATCAAGGAGAATGTAGAGTTTGTTGCTTTTCCAATCTCCATCAAATGTCCGCTCAGTTTTTTGCCTGGGTATGCGTCCAGCGTGAAATCCACTTTTTGGCCAAGTTTCAAGCGCTCGATCTCTGTCTCTTCCAGATTGGCGGAGATGTACAGTTTGCTTTCATCTATGACGAGAGCAACCGATTGTCCCATCGAGACAACCTCTCCCTCTCTTGCCTGGGTCTTAATGACGGTACCTGTGATAGGAGAACGCAACACGCTGTTTTCCAACAGGTTGCCTGCAACATTTGCTGTGTCCTGCTGCCCAACAATTTGATCAGCTACTACGGCGTCGCCTTCTTTTACCGCGAGTCCGGTCAGTTTGCCTGTCATTTTGGGCATGACCCGATAAATGTCTCCAGCAATCCGGGCGTCCTGCGTGGTCACATAGTGTGCACCTTGATACCAGTAGTAGTAACCGATGCCTCCGCCCCCTACCACGAGCAGGAGCAAAATGACATACAATACCAGTTTTCGCTTCATGGTTTCTCCTCAACTTTCTGTCTCTTCTAATTTCGCAATCAACGTTTCCAATGAGTGAATAATGCCATCCAGATCCTTCTCAGAAAATCCGTGGAAGCTGCGTTTGTAAAACTCCCCTGAAAAAAGATCCACTTTTTCAAACAGTTCTACTATTTTTTCAGTCTTTCGAATCCAGACAACTCGACGATCCTTTTCGTCACGCACCCGCTCGACCAGTTGCTCTCTCTCCAGGCGATCAATAATACCAGAAACTGTACTGTACGAAAGATCAACGGCTTTGCTTATCTGCCCGATAGTACGGGGTTCGCATTGAATCTGCCGAATGACCACCAGCTGCGGGACCGTCAGGCCGTATTTGCACAGTTCCTTAGTAGCCATTGTGCCAAACGTCTTATTTAAACGCTTCAGCAAGTCCCGGATATGCAATGGTTTGTTCATGATACACTCCTTTCCTACCTAATATTTCGTACGCGAAATTTTATCACACGAAACACTATACGACTTTTTTGGGTCTGTGGCAACTATTTCTTTACATTAAATTTTAACTAGGTAACAAAATCATTCGCAAAAAAAACCAACAACGCCCATACTCAAGGCATTGTTGGCTCTGTCAGGATTGGCGGGCTTGCCGGCCCTTCTTCTGGAGTGCTTTGGTGGACACTCGGTACATGTCTTGGCTCATACTCAATCTCTGGAAAGGAATGAACCGAAACATACATGCTTCCACTGGAAGAACTCGCTCGGATCATAATCGGATAGGCATACTTGTTCTGAAAAACAAAGTCAGGGCCATACCAGCTCACGGTTGCGTCCCTTCCCGGGCGTACATATGCGACGTCTCTGCTATGGGAATAACGCTGCACGATATGCAGTCCAGCCTTGTCCACCGCATTGAACAACGTCGAAGAAACCTGGCATATGCCTCCCCCAATACCTTCTGACAGCTCTCCTCTGACGATGATAGGGGCTTGCAGGTAGCCCTTTTCCTTCGTTCGCTTGCCGACTACCTTATTAAAAGAAAAAATCTCGCCAGGCAGCACAACGTAGTTGTTGATTGCTTGAGAAGCCAGCATGATGTTATGAGAGCGGTTTTTGTTTCGCGAATTGTAATAGGTGGTATACTGCCCGATTGTTTTCTTTCGCACCTGACTAATAAGTGCTTGGTCTACCTTTGGGTAAATCTCCTGGAACGGAATTTGTAACGTACTCGCCCCGTTACCGTAATAGTACTCATAAAATTGCTGGAGAAATTTACCTTCATGGAGCTTGCGTCCCTTTTTTTCAGGTACGATCGCTCCGCTGTTATTTATCGTAGCATTAATTGGCTCCTGGTACGCCAGCTTCGCCAAGGCTTCCATCATCGTTTGCAATCGATTTACATCAACGAGGGAAACACCACCTACGGGCAGTGTGTAGTCAGCCCGGTCTGCCATGGCAACCGTCCTGTCTTCCATTTGCACCTGTAAAAAGCTCATAGGATCTAGGTGATTGGTAATTAGCAGCAGGGCCAGTGTAAAAGCAAAACCCATCCGACTGCTCACCTCCTTCTTGTAGTATGAACAGTCGAACGGGTTTCATGCGATAGGCAAAGGATTACGCCATACGATCAAGTCTGCTCATGATTGCCTGTGCAACCGCTTTGAGCCGAGGCTGATCCGTTACCTCTACATAGACATTATTCAGTTGCTCCCGCAGCTCCTTTGCCGCAGCCAGTAAAGCCGTTGCCTCTTGCATTTTTTGCCGGTATCGAGCCTTGATATCCGTTAATTCTGCTTCGTACGCCTCATCGGTGCCTTGTTCAATTGCCCGCTCATACATATCAATAATCTCGTCTGTCTCCTTGCTCGGGAAGTACTCATGAGGTGCTGTACTGTCGAAAATAGCAAGACCTTTCTCCGGTATGATGACCATATCCAAGCTGTGGGGATCGAGCCCGCAATGATATACCTCAGCGTCAAAGCCACGTTTTTCTGCCACCGTGACTAGCTTTTTCAGCATGGTTGATTTTCCAGAGCCAGGACGTCCTTTGATAAAATACCGCTTCTGCATTTGGTCGGTCAGCTTCATGATGTGATCCACCGGCCCATCAGGAGTAGCCGCTCCCAAATACATACGACGCACCTTGGACTTTTTCTCCAGATTCTCCTCTCCGAAAAATAGCGTGAGGACTTCTTCGGTTACTCTATTCGCTTTTTCTCGGTCGAGGTGGGCGATATAAGGCGCCTCCCACTCATCATGAATACGCAATGCTTCACCATACGCCGCGTAAGCTTCCTCGCTTTTGCGGAAAATCTCTTCGTACCAGGCTGCAATTTGCTCTTTGTACCTTGCCAAATGATCGACACCTACAGAGGTCTGCAAATTTACATTGATCTCGGTGATTCCGGGTGCGGATGGCCGCCAGATTCGTGGGTAGCTGCCGTCTACGATCGCTACCTTCCATTCGTGAAAAATGACGCCATCATACTGACCTTTCATAAAGGGCGAATGAATCCACTCTATTTCATTTGTTTTTCTACTCATTTCCTTGCCGATCGTTTCAATCAGGTCCGATGTGATTCCTTCGACGACTCCTGACAAAATATAGACACGATCCAGCCCTTCCAGTACGGAATCGTAAAACGTCTTGTATCCTCTCGCGGTGTTGCCTGCCGCAAAAATATGGCGCTCTTTTTTAGCCATGCCAATCCCTCCATTGCTTCGTCTGCCATATTGAACGATGTATTGTATGCAGGGAAGAGGGAAATGGGCATTTGAGGAGCTTACCATTCAAATAACGCCAAAAAGCCGTTGCAAGCATGGGCTCACAACGGCTTTATTCGATTATTTATGCTGTCATTTACTTACTTACTTATTTAAATCTGTCATTTTGCCAGTCGACATGTAGATGATCCACTCGCAAATATTGGTGACATGGTCGGCTATGCGCTCCAGGTACTGCGCAACCAACAAGAGATGCGTTCCTTGGGAGATCGCCGTTCCGTTTTTCGTCATGACCTCGATCAGATCACGGAAGATCGTCGAGAACAGTTTGTCAACAATATCGTCGCGTGCAGCAATTTCTTCTGCCGCTTCTTTGTTGCGAGCGATATACGCATTCAAGCAATCTCTGACCATCGCTTTCACGTGATCAGCCATTAACGGAATGTCGATTAATGGCTTTACGTAAGGCTCAGCCATCAAACGGCGGGTCGTCTTGGCGATCGAAACGGCGTGATCTCCCATTCGCTCCAAGTCCGTAACCAGCTTCAGCATCGTTCCAAGCAGGCGCAAATCGCTACCAACCGGCTGCTGAAGTGCTATCAAGCGAAAGCATTCGCTTTGAATTTCCTGCTCCAAATCGTTGATAACAGGATCACTTGTAATTACCTGTTCTGCCAGCATCATATCTCGTTCTACCAAGCTTTTAATGGACTTGTGAATGGCTTCTTCCACCAACGTCCCCATCGTCAAGAGCTTCCGGTGTAGAACATCCAGTTGCTCTTCAAAGGCATACCGCGTCATTTCCCTTATCCCCCTTCAATTGTCTGTCACGACAAATAGTACAAGGGGATTATATTGTACAGGTAAAGGTACTATGATCTTTGTGTAAATATTTTAGGTATACGGGATGGTAACCGTAAATGTGGTTCCTTTTCCTTCGATACTGTCGACACGAATATGCCCGTGAAGATTGTCGACAAGGTGCTTGACGATAGCCAGACCAAGTCCTGTCCCGCCAGAATCCCTGCTCCGCGCTTTATCTACCCGGTAGAACCGCTCGAAAATACGCGTCAGGTCTTTTTCCGGAATTCCTATTCCCGTATCGATCACCTGAATTTTCACGATCTGGTCTTCTTTTTCTGTACGGATCGTAATCGCTCCGCCATCTGGTGTATAGGCAATCGCATTGGTCAACAAATTCAAAATAATTTGCTGCAAGCAATCCCGATCGGTCATCAGATAAATCTCGGGCTGCGGGAACGGCAATGTAATCGTCAGTTCCTTGCGCTGCGCCTGATCGTTCATGATCGCGACCGCGGAGGAAATCATATCCTGCAAATGAATCCTGCTTACCTGCAGAGGGATCCGTTTTTGCTCAATCTTGGACAAATCCAGAATGTCGCGGATCATCCGGTAAAGCCGCTCGCTCTCATCCGAGATGATCTGCAGGAAGTTACGGCATGTCTCCTCATCCTGCATGGCCCCTTCGAGCAGCGTCTCAGTAAAGCCCTTGATCGAGGTAATTGGAGTGCGCAGCTCATGCGATACGTTGGCAACAAAATCACTGCGCATCTTTTCCAAACGCCGAATTTCGGTAATATCGTGCAGGACCACGACTACCCCTCTCGCCTCGCCCTTGAAATTGATATACGGAGCGAAATTGACGTCCAGAACACGCTCCTGCGGGTAGTAAATGTGTACTTCTTGACGGAACTTTTCACTTTTATCCAGACAGCGGTCAATATACTGACTGAGGCCAAAGCTTTTTCCTGCCTCGATGTGCAGCTTGCCTACAATTTCGTGTCCCGGTGTACCGAGGAGCTTCTCTACAGCCGGGTTGACGAGCATAATTCGGCGCTGCTCTGAGATGAAAATCACACCACTGGTCATATTGGTCAAAACCCCAGATAGTCGCTGCTGGTTCTCTGAAATCTCGTACATCTGCTGCTCCAGGCTCGAAGCCATAAAGTTGATGGCGCCTGCCAGCTGCCCAATCTCATCCTTTGCTTTTATCCGCACCCGACTCTCATACTGTCTCTGTGTGATATTGCGGGCTACGCGCGTAATTTCCTCGATTGGCCGAATGATGGAAAAAGAAATGCGGGATACGACAATCGAACCAATCACCAGCGTAACCAACAGCCCTGTTAGAAGGCTGTACCACATGTTGTGAATCGTGTCTGTGATGTCTTTCATGGACATGGCCGATCGCACTGCACCGACGATTTTTGATCCTTGCTCAACCGGCACGGCGACATACATCATGTCATATCGGAGTGTCTCGCTATAGCGACGTGAGATGCCCGTTTGGCCCTTCAATGCTGCCATAAACTCCGGCCTGTTAAAATGATTCTCCATCTCGTCTGCATGAGAGCTATTATCGTAGAGCACCTGGCCTTTTTCGTCGATGACCGTGAGCCGTACATCCTCGGTTGGCGCTACCTGCTTGACACGATCCGCCAAGGTAGACTGATTGGTAAAGACACTTGGAAAACGGACGGCTTGCGCAACGAGCTTGGACTCACGGGATAACAGCTCATGCAGCGACTGGAGATAGGAATTTTCCAGCACCTTGGCAAAATACATGCCCATTAGCAAAAGGACCAACGATATTAATCCAAGTATGGTCAGCGTGAGTTTAATTCGAAAGCGAGTCAAGGTAGTGCCTCCAGTTATCCTTCCAGTTTGTATCCTAATCCGCGTACGGTTTTAATATAGCGAGGATTTTTCGTATCATCTTCCAGCTTTTCGCGCAGGTGACTGACATGGACGTCGACGATACGAGAATCACCGATAAAGTCGTAATTCCATACAGCATTGAGCAGCTGGTCGCGCGTCAATACCCGGCCGTGATGGCTTGCCAAATAATGCAGGAGTTCAAATTCCTTTGGGGTCAGCTCGATCTTTGCATCCTTGCAGAACACTTCATATTTTTCCGGGTAGATGCGAATCTCGCCAAACTGCAAAACAACGTCCTCTGGCGCTGTAGCTGCTTCTGGCGTCGCTTGAAAACGGCGCAGGATGGCTTTGACGCGGGCAATAACTTCTCGCGGGCTAAAAGGCTTCGTCAAATAGTCATCAGCCCCAAGCTCGAGGCCCAGAATCTTGTCCAGCTCATCGTCCTTGGCTGTCAGCATCAGGATCGGTGTGTTGATTCTCTCTTGTCGAAGCGTCTTGCAAACGTCCATCCCGTCCATTTTTGGAAGCATGAGGTCCAAAATAATGAAATCGGGCTGCTCACTTTTCACCATATCTAATGCCTGTCTGCCATCAAAAGCGGTGACGACCTGAAAGCCTGACTTCTCCAGATTAAATTGCAACAGTTTTACAATGGAGACTTCGTCATCCACTACCAAAACCTTAATCATCGGTTCGTTTCCCCCTAGCAATGCTATGCTGCAAATTGTTTTTTACACAGACCTGTCCTCTTTTGTTTCTTCTCTCTACAACTCTCAGTCTGCCAATGCTGAAACCGGAAGACAAGTAATTTTTTTGTAAAGGTGATTAGGGCTTGTCTGTAAAGGGTATAGCAGCATCGTTGTGAGGTAGTATTCCTCGGATTGGGCTGGGGCATCAGTGCATACTTCATCGTTGCTTATGGTGGAGGCGAGGAAAGAGGAGAAAACGCTCTAGCTTCTTGGGATACTAGCTGGGAGTGTCCGTGCCCAGCCCGAGGAAAAAACGAAACCGCGTCCAAAGTGGTTGCTTCAAGGGGTCTCTCAGAGGTGGACGCTTACAAGCGTGTTTCGTTTTTTCCTCTCCGCCTCGGTGGGTATCCCAAAGAGCTTTCGCTTATTTCTCCTCTTTCCTCATCAGCAGCTTTGAGAGGACGCTTCTATGTTTTGAAAGCGAACTACTCGATTCCCTAAGCCCAAAAAAGCCCTCTGTCCTACAAGTCAAAACCTTCACCTGTGTTCAACAAGCTCTGCCATTCAAGCTTCAAATGTCTCTACAGCTCGCTGAGGAAACAGGAGAAAAAAGCGAAGGTCTTTGGGACTCCTACAAAGCTGGAGGGGAAAAAGGGAAACACGCCTTTAAGCGTCCACCTTGAAAAGGCTCCCTGAAACGGGCCACTTTGGACGCGGTTTCCCTTTTTCCCCGTAAGCGGACAGCCGCACCCTCCCTGCTAGAGGCCCAAGTACCTGGAGCGTTTTCTCCTGTTTCCTCCCCTCCACTGAAGCCACGGACAACAGCAAACAAAAAAGACGCCTTTCAAGAAGAAAGACGTCATTGTACATTCGATCAAAAAGCTATTTCAAAACCGCCATGACATTGCGAACAGAATCAGCAGACTTATCAAGAGCTGCTTTTTCGTCTGCTGTCAGCTCAAGCTCGATTACTCGCTCGATACCGTTTGCACCGAGCAGTGTCGGTACACCAAGGTAGATGTCGTTATAGCCGTACTCGCCCTGCAAGAGAGCGATGGAAGGCAGGATACGCTTCTTGTCCTTGATGATTGCTTCTGCCATTTGGACCAGGGAAGCCGCTGGCGCATAGTAAGCAGAACCGTTACCCAGCAGGTTGACGATTTCTCCGCCGCCCTTGCGAGTGCGCTCTACGATTTGCTCTAGGCGATCTTTCGGGATCAATGTTTCCAGTGGAATACCACCAGCATACGAGTAGCGAACCAATGGAACCATGTCATCACCGTGACCACCGAGTACAAAGCCCGATACGTCTTCTACAGACACGTTCAGCTCCATCGCAACGAAGGTACGGAAGCGTGCTGTATCAAGTACGCCGGATTGACCGATCACGCGCTCTTTCGGGAAGCCAGAGGTTTTGAAAAAGGTGTAAGTCATCGCATCGACTGGATTAGACAGTACGAGCACGATGGAGTTTGGCGCATAAGTTTTCACTTGCTCAGCAACAGACTTCATGATGCTGGCGTTGGTATTCACCAGGTCATCGCGGGACATGCCAGGCTTACGAGCGATACCAGCGGTGATGATGACGAGATCAGCACCTTGGATATCTTCATAGCTAGCAGTACCCGTGATGTTGGAATCAAACCCCAATACCGGTGAGGATTCCATCATGTCCAATGCTTTCCCTTTAGTTGGATTCTCAAGTTGAGGAATGTCAACCAGCACGACATCACCCAGTTCTTTTTGACCAAGAATGAATGCAGTCGTTGCTCCAGTAAAACCACTACCAATAACAGCGATTTTTTTGCGTTGGAATGCCATGATTATTCCCCTCCGAATGGTAAATTGTGAAAACTGATGCTTGGAACTATCTTACATGTTTTTGATCAAAGCGTCAGCAAACTCGGAGCATTTCAGTTCGGAAGCACCATCCATCAAACGAGCGAAATCGTAAGTTACTGTTTTCGCAGAGATCGTTTTTTCCATGGAGTTGATGATCAAATCAGCTGCTTCGTTCCAGCCCAGGTGACGCAGCATCATTTCTCCGGACAGGATCACGGAGGATGGGTTTACTTTGTCGAGTCCAGCGTATTTAGGAGCTGTACCATGAGTTGCTTCAAAGATTGCATGACCAGTCAGGTAGTTGATGTTTGCACCTGGAGCGATACCGATACCGCCTACTTGTGCAGCCAGAGCATCAGATACGTAGTCACCGTTCAGGTTGAGGGTTGCTACTACATCGTATTCAGCTGGACGAGTCAGGATTTGTTGCAGGAACGCGTCAGCAATCACGTCTTTTACGATGATTTTGCCAGCTGCTTCTGCTTCTTTTTGTGCTTTGTCAGCGTCGCCGCCTTCAGCTTTGATGCGATCGTATTGTGCCCAAGTGAACACTTTGTCGCCGTATTCTGCTTCAGCCAGTGCATAACCCCAGCTTTTGAAAGCACCCTCAGTGAACTTCATGATGTTACCTTTGTGTACGAGAGTAACGGATTTGCGCTTGTTGTCGATCGCGTAGTTGATCGCTGCACGAACCAGACGCTCAGTTCCGTCTTTGGAAACAGGCTTGATACCGATACCAGAAGTTTCTGGGAAGCGGATTTTCTTCACGCCCATTTCTTTTTGCAGGAACTCGATTACTTTTTTCACTTCTGGAGTACCTTCAGCCCACTCTACGCCAGCGTAGATGTCTTCAGTGTTCTCGCGGAAGATTACCATATCAGTCAATTCAGGATGTTTAACTGGGGATGGTACGCCGTCGAAGTATTGAACAGGACGTACGCAAGCATACAGATCCAGCTCTTGACGCAGTGCTACGTTGATGGAGCGGATTCCGCCACCTACTGGAGTAGTCAGAGGACCTTTGATTGCGATCAGGTACTCACGAACTGCAGTCAGTGTATCTTCTGGCAGCCACTCGCTGTATTGGTTGAACGCTTTTTCACCAGCGAATACTTCAAACCAAGCGATTTTCTTTTCGCCGTTGTATGCTTTTTCTACAGCTGCATCCAAAACGCGAACAGATGCGTTCCAGATATCAGGGCCAGTACCGTCACCCTCGATGAAAGGAATGATCGGGTTGTTTGGAACTACGAGTTTGCCGTTATCCACTTGGATTTTTTCGCCGGCAGTTGGGTTTGTCAGGTTTTTAAACACAAGAATCCCTCCAGTGTTGAAGTTAATAGTTGATTTGGAATATTTCCAGACGTAGGAGAACTACCACTGCTCGTGGTAGTTCTCAAGCTTGCGCTTAAGGAGTGAACAGCCAGGCTGAACACCTGCCCTCCACGCTCGAAAATAGCGAGTTTTAGCGGCGGTCGATTGGCACGTAGTGCTGACCTACCGGACCAGTGTAATCCGCACGAGGACGGATCAGGCGGTTATTTTCATACTGTTCCATGATGTGAGCCGTCCAACCGGACATACGGCTGATAGCAAAGATCGGTGTGAACAGATCCGTTTCCAGACCCAGAGAAATGTAAACAGATGCGGAGTAGAAATCTACGTTTGGTTTCAGACCTTTTTCGCCAGTTACCATATCATCGATTTTTACAGACATCTCGTACAGCTCAGGACGACCTACTTGTGCGGTCAACGCTTTGGACATTTGTTTCAACCATTTTGCACGTGGATCGCCATCTTTGTAGACGCGGTGTCCGAAGCCCATGATTTTGTCCTTGTTGTCCAGCTTGCTTCTTACATACGACTCTACATTGTCCAAGCTGCCGATTTCAGTCAGCATTTTCGCTACTGCTTCATTCGCACCACCATGCAGAGGTCCTTTGAGCGTGCCGATTGCAGAAACAACGCCGGAATAAATATCGGTCAGAGTCGCAACGGTTACGCGAGCAGCAAACGTAGATGCATTGAACTCATGGTCAGCATGCAGGATCAAAGCAACGTCAAACGCTTTAACAGCCGTTTCCGTTGGCTCTTCGCCTGTCAGCATGTAGAGGAAGTTTTGTGCGATCGTGAAATCTGCACGTGGAGCAACTGGGTCCAAACCTTTGCGCATACGAGCATATGCCGCGATCAGGGTAGGAGTTTGTGCCATCAAGCGGATTGATTTCCGGTAGTTGGCTTCAGGTGTCATTTCTTGCGCTTCTGTGTCGTAGAGCGCTAGCGAAGAGACAGCTGTGCGCAACGCTGCCATTGGATGCACGCCTTGTGGGTAGTTGCGGAGGGCATCCAGCACCTCTTTTGCCACTACAGCCTGTTCACCCAATTGTTTTTTCAAAGCGTCCAGCTGATCACGCTTCGGTAACGCTCCATGCCAGAGTAAGTATACAACCTCTTCAAAAGTTGCATGTTCTGCGAGTTCATCGACGTTGATCCCGCCATAGCAGAGAACACCATCGACGATAGAACAGATAGATGATTGAGCTGCAACCACGCCTTCTAGTCCACGAGTAGCTGTCATAGAACTCCCTCTCCTTTTCCACTCAAGTAGTAGTGCTTATCCCGTCTGTGCTTGTCATGGTGTCGGATAAGCTCCCTAATCTAAAGCTATATGAAATTAATAAGCAGCGGTTTCTTTCATCCACCACTCTTGTCAGGGAATGTATCCACGCAAATCCACGCATAATCATTCAACCGATCATGCAAAGGGGAGAGGCGAGAGAAAAGAATCCACTTCAAGTCGACCCAATTATAAAAGATTATTGCCATTTTGTGAATAAGATTGGCGAAAAAATGTTTCAAAGGGTGAAACCCGGTTTTGTTTTTTCGTTAGCTTGCTCTGCCTATCCAGCATATTGCATAATAGTACCAACAGCTTTTGTCCGCTTGCTTGCGGCAGAAAGGAGACACTTTTGAATCAGGAAAACTGGGTGGAGCGCCTGTTTCAAATTATCCGTTTATTATGGGTTTGCTTGGTAATTTATGTAGGAATATGGATTTTCCAGTTCGCAACACCATTACTGTACCCATTTCTAATTGCTTTAGTCATTGCGCTCATCATCAACAGACCGGTTACATTCATTACCAAAAAGTTTAAAATCCCCAGGTGGTTGTCCGTTACGATCGCCCTTT
Organism: Brevibacillus sp. SIMBA_040; assembly: GCF_046535075.1. Taxonomy (NCBI): domain Bacteria; kingdom Bacillati; phylum Bacillota; class Bacilli; order Caryophanales; family Paenibacillaceae; genus Brevibacillus; species Brevibacillus sp. SIMBA_040. Next base: position 136,787 of record NZ_JAWRXI010000003.1, on the reverse strand, counting down.
TGCTCCTGATGCTTTTGGCAGTCGGGGTAGTCACACTCGTCGTTACGGAAACGGTCGTAGAGATTGGCGAGCTGGCAAAACGTCTTCCCGGCTTTGCGTCAGAGCTGTCCGAATACTTGCAGCGAACCATTTCCCAAGAATTTTTAATGGGTATCTACAATCAGATTCAATGGATGTACACGCAGCTTGATCCCGATTTCAAGCTAAAGGTCGACAATACAATCGGAAGCGGCATTACAACAATCACCCATGCTGGTCAGGATTTGGTTGTCAAATTTCTTAATGGATTGAAAAATCTGCTAGTCTCCTTGCCGAACATGGCGACGGTCTCAGTGATTTCTTTGATGGGAGCTTTCTTTATTTCCAAAGACTTCTACCTGTGGGAGTCGCGTTTCCGCAGATTGCTGCCAAACGGCGTGAACAATCGTCTGGATCAAATCTTCCGGGATCTGCGCGGCGCTCTGGTCGGGTTCATCAAAGCCCAGCTGACACTGATCTCCCTGACCGCTGCCATCGTCATCATCGGCCTGTTGATCATGCGTGTCGAGTATGCAATTACCATCGGGCTACTCACTGGTCTGGTTGATTTGCTCCCTTATCTGGGCACCGGTACTGTGTTTATTCCGTGGATTGTGTATCTCTTTTTCAAAGGAAACTACAGCATGGTCATCGGCTTGTCTATTCTATATGCGGTCGTATTAATTTTCCGCCAGATCATCGAGCCAAAGGTCGTCGCCGAAAGTGTCGGTCTCGATCCACTCTTGACGCTGGTCGCGCTGTTCGTCGGACTGCAATTGTTCGGTTTCCTTGGCCTGATCATCGGTCCGGTTTCTCTCGTCTTGATCAATGCTTTAGTAAAAGCCAATGTATTCACCGATGTGTGGAAATACGTACGAGGGAAGCCACTACAATAAAAAGCAAAAAGAACCGCTCTGCGGACCATATGTTACGGTCTTGCAAAGCGGTTCTATTCTTTACCTGCGGAAAAAAAGCTGTATACGCCCAGATGAAATGAGAGACCACAGCCAGCGTTTTAACAAATGGCGCAAAATCATGCGCGTATACGGGATCAAAAAAATCAAGCCGATCACATCAGAGAAGAAGCCTGGGAGCAGCAGCAAAATACCACCAATCAAAACCAAAACCCCATCAATCAAGGTCTCGGTAGGCATCTGACCGCGAGCCAGCTGAAACTGGACCATTCGAAAGACCTGTACCCCTTGCTGCTTCGCCATCCATGCCCCGAACAGCCCCGTCAAAATGACCAGGAAGACCGTATTCCAGCCGCCAATCATTGACCCGACTGTAATTAACCCCCACAGCTCTAGCCCAAAAACGACAACAAAAAGGACAACGAGGATACGCAGCATCCTATTCCTCCCCTTTATGCATGGTAGCAAGCCAATCAAACACGTCAGGCTCGGATCTGGACAGCCTGATTGGCTTTAAATCACTGTTGGTGAACGCATGCATCGTCTCTCCTGACACCAACAGCTCCTGATCTGCCACCCGGATAATCTCGTAGCAAAACGTCAGACGAACGGGAGTAATGAGACCCACCCATGTCCGAATATCTACCTCATCGTCGTATCTGGCCGGTTTTTTGTAAGTAATTCGGGCATCCATTACAGGAAGCAGAATTCCTTTTTCCTCCAGTTCCCGATACGTAAGGCCAGCATGGCGAATAAACTCTGTCCGTCCGACTTCAAACCAATTTAAGTAATTCGCATGATAGACTACACCCATCTGGTCAGTCTCCTGATAACGAGCCCGCACTCGATGAGAGAATATGATTGGACGCAAGCGCGATTCTCCCCTTTCTTTCTACGTTTATTGTACCATAGACGAGCGATGCTTTTGAAAGAGCAAAAAACGGAGTAGAACTGTCAGCAGTCCCCTCCGTTTTTACTATTTCCTATTATGCTGCCACTGGGTTAACGAATCGGGCAAGCTCCGCCTTCGCAAGATTCAGCTGTTGACAAGTCGGCTTCCCCACCTGTTTCGAATTGCTGCAAAATAGCCGGATCAAATGGCTTCATGGTTTGTTTCAAAGCCTCGTATTGCTCCTTGGTGCATTCCTCATACGGTGCAAGCTGGTAGTTTCCTCCATCCAGCTGCAAGAAAGATACCCCGACGAAATTATCCCAGTTATCGTAAACGATTTCTTCTACTTCTTTCCATTCCTCTTTGCGAACGGTAATCGTGTTGGAGGAATTATGCTCCGTATACTCCTTTTGGAAGCGGAAGTACGTATCAAATTGGCGTTTTGCACTTACTTCGTTTTTCGTTTCCTCTGCGCCTGAAGCTACAGGGAAATCAATCACCAGTGTTCGTGCATTCGCCATACGCTCTTCGTAGGTGTCACCCGGTGTGCCTACCTCTGGGTTGACTGTCCAGCCAAGATCTTGTACCGCTTTCGCAAGCGGATCTTCTGCGTTGATACGGATACGGCGGATATAGTATGGGGAATGAGACCAGTGCAATCCGCTAGACACTCCGCCAGCTACCTGTGACAGCGTACCTTCTGGCTTCACAGTGGTAACGAGTAGCGGTGAATTGACACGCAGCTCGTATGCGTAACGGTTTGCCTCATCGCGCGCTGCATTGCCCAATTGACGAAGCAGCTCCAGCTCTTGCTCTTCCGTATAGCCAAGGGATGCCAGTGCATCTTTTACCCCTGTCAGTGAGGTTCCAAGCAATCTGTCACGCTGTTGAACCGTATCCCAGTGTGGCAGCTCCAATGTAACCAACGTCATCCGCAGACCCGCCCGAGCCGATTTGCGTTGCGCTTCCAACAGACCCTCGAGATCCAAATATTTCGAGCCATCTGCATTCGTTTTGACGAACTCTACCAGGTTTACAGTAGTGAGGTTGCAGACACCGTACGAATCAAGCAAAATCTCCGCACAAGGATTCAGGCCTTCTGCATTTGGACGACGGCGATTTGCTTCTTCCAGATTAATAAAGCCAGGCTCACCCTCAAGCTGCATCAATGTAAAGACGAGATTGAGGAACTCTTTGGATGGCTGTTTTGTAAAGGCAATCGAGTTGTTGGACATACGGCGATGGTCGAGACCGAAACGACCGTCTCCAACGTTTTGAATGCTGTCAAACCACACTGGCTTATGCTCGCCTAAAAGCTCTCCTACGCGGCGGTGATGAGCCAGCTGATCCTCTGTCCAGAACCCGTTGATTCCGTATTTAGCCATCATGCACTCGTAATCATCATGGTCAAACAGGAAGATTTCAGCAGTACGGCGAACGCCACCAACTACTACGTTTGCGCCGATCAGGTTGCCGATGTCGAGGATATGTACCGGACGAATTTTGCCGTATCCTTTCGCATCGCTTTCAATAGGAGCCAAATGCTGATCAATTTCGTTTTTCAATACTTTATCAATACCTTCAAACATTTCACGGAGCGGCTCATGACCACTCGCGGTTCCACCAAAACGCTTCAGACGCTCGCCTTTTGGCCTGACACTGTTATAGGAAATTTTTACGGTATGAATATGCTCGTAAGCTGTATCAGTCAAGATTTGCAGATAGAGGCGAAGCGACTCTACCCAGCCTTCCTTGCTGTCACCAACGTAGATTTTGGCAAAGCCATTCTCCAGCACGTTCAGCTCAGAACGCTCCAGACGCTGATGCTTTGGCAGCGGCTTGTATTCAGAAGACAAGAGAGACACGTTCGTGCGGATTGGACCCAGCCCTGCCGCCATTTCTTTCGTGCACTTGAAGCCAACCCCTGTACCAACAAGCAAGAGGTAAAACAAATCTCCCAAATCATCCCACGATTTGATGTTCAAAAAGGAGCAATTGAAATTCGCCAGCGGGTACAAATCTGCTACGCCATTTTCTGCGCCACCAACCCACAAGGTGCGTCCAGACAAAAATTGGCGGAGATTAAACATGTTGTCAAACAATCCCTCTGCCTCTTTTTCCATCAAGCTCAAATCTGCATAGAGTCCAATCTTGTTCAAATGTTGATAAGCCAGCTTAATATTGTAATCCACCGAGCGGCGGCATGTTTCTTTCCACGTCTCCCGTCTTCCTTTTTCCGGAATAAAACGAGAATAGGTACGGTAATAAACGAACTGTCCCAACGGACTCATATGCGCTGGAAAATCAGCGTATTGATCTAGAAATTCATCCCGCAGAAATTGTGTGCGGATAACGGTAGCAGTGGCCAGCATATCGGTTCCTCCTTCAAATCTTTCCTCTCTAGTTAACTATCTTTATCTAAAAAACTCAATAGTTTTACCTATATGTTGTGCGAAATAATTTTCGACAACACTATATGTAGTGTCCTTCACAAAAAAACACTTGACACATAATCCCGAACATTATGTACCTACTCCTACACCCAAAGTCTTACTCTATTCGGGGTTATGAGCTATTGCCTCTGGCATGATTCGTCTTTTCTACCGATACTTTCCTCGCAGGAAATGTCGAACGTTCAGGTACTAATCTGTCCAGAAATCGCTTATGAAATTTCGCCCATACACGAATGAAGACGATATTCGTTTGAGAACGTACCGACCGATTTTAACAGATTCCCGCGTGCATTGCATCACCTAAAAGGCACCGGTTCCTGGGAATGATTGGGAGGGGCAACCGAGTGAAATCTCCTTCAAACCCACGCCAAAAAGGGTGACACTTGGTCACCCTGCCCTTAGGCTTTTTAGCTAAATTGAATCTTTGTACCTAGAGAATTCTGGCATGTCCAGAATAAATATGTCCCCGTTCAGAATCGACCGTTACGATTTGACCGTCTTTTAACAGCTCGGTCGCAAACGGTACTCCTACTATGACAGGAACACCCACATTCAGTCCGACGATCGCTGCATGAGAGGTAAGTCCCGCCTCTTCGCAGATGACAGCTCCAGCCTTTTTGAAAGCCTCAATCATGTCAGAGTCGGTTCCAATCGTAACCAGGATGCAGCCTTCTTCCACTTTTGCCAAAGCTTCGTCCGCTGAACGAGCCGAAACGACCTTACCTGTTACGACCTTTCTACCGATCCCTTGACCTTTGGCTACCACATCGCCAATGACATGGATCTTCATCAAATTAGTCGTACCTACCTCACGCACTGGTACTCCTGCAGTGATGACAACCAAATCTCCGTGACGGACAAACCCTGCGTCCAGCGCTTCCTGAACAGACATCTCCAGCATTTCATCCGTTGTATTAGCCAAAACGCCAAGAACCGGATACACACCGTTGACCAAGGCCAGCCTGCGAATGACATCCGCATGAGGGGTAACTGCGACGATTGGTGCCTTTGGACGGAATTTGGAAACCATGCGTGCGGTATGTCCACTTTCCGTAGCAGTAATAATCGCGGCCGCATCCAGATCGAGAGCGGCGTTGGAAACAGCCTGACTGATTGCATCCGTTATCGTAATTTGCTTGAGCTGTGCCTGAGCGTACAAAATTTCGCGATAGTTCAGCTCTTGTTCGGCACGTACGGCAATACGGTGCATCGTTTCTACCGATTCTACTGGATACTTGCCCGCAGCCGTTTCACCAGAGAGCATGATTGCATCGGTGCCGTCAAAAATCGCGTTTGCCACGTCGCTTGCTTCTGCACGAGTCGGTCTTGGGTTACGCTGCATGGAATCGAGCATTTGTGTCGCTGTAATCACAGGCTTTGCCAGCTCGTTACATTTTTTAATCAGCTTCTTCTGGACGAGCGGTACTTCCTCCGCGGGAATTTCCACGCCCAAGTCTCCACGCGCTACCATGATTCCATCTGTCACTACCAGGATTTCATCTACGTTTTCGACGCCTTCCTGGTTTTCGATTTTCGCGATAATATCAATTCGAACATTGTGGCGTTCGAGGATTTGGCGAATCTCCAAAATGTCACTCGCTTTTCTCACAAAAGAAGCCGCAATAAAATCAACGTTTTGCGCAATACCGAACTCGATATCCTGTGCGTCTTTCTCGGTAATCCCTGGCAAATTGATTTTTACACCAGGAACGTTGACCCCTTTTTTGCTTTTCAGCGTACCACCGTTTTTGATCAGGCAATCGATGTCATTTCCACGAACTTCTTCGACCGTCAGACCGATCAAACCATCATCAATCAAAATGGTATCGCCTGCTTTGACATCGTGAGGCAGTTCATCATACGTAATGGAGACTCGCTCTGCTGTCCCGGCGATTTCTTCTGTCGTGAGTGTAATCGTATTGCCCTCAACCAGCTCCACAGCATCAACAGCCAATGTTCCTGTACGAATCTCAGGTCCTTTTGTATCCAGAAGAATCGCAACTGGTTTCCCTGCTTCTTCTGATGCTCTGCGGATATTTACGATACGTGCAGCATGCTCTTCATGAGAACCGTGTGAAAAGTTCAGTCTGGCTACATCCATCCCTGCATGAATCAGCTTTTTGAGCGTATCAACTGATTCACTTGCCGGACCAATGGTACATACGATTTTTGCTTTCCTTAACATAGGGTAATGCCTCCTCTGAACTCTTAGAAACCCTCGAAATGAGGGCTTCGTGTTGAAATATCAATGCGATTGGCTATATTGAAAGTGTGCGAGCCAGCTGATAGATGGACAAATCAAGCTGATGCTTCTGTGCTAGTGCTTCCTTGAAATCTACGTCTACGATGACGTTGTTCTTGATGCCTACCATGCGATCCTTTTTGCCTTCGAGCAGAAGATCTACCGCAGCAGCACCCATACGGCTGGCCAGCATCCGATCCATTGCGGTAGGAGAGCCGCCCCGCTGGATATGACCAAGCACAGTCACTCTCGTCTCCCAGCCTGTTGCTTTTGTGATGGCTTCTGCATAGGAAGACGCACTGCCGCATCCTTCTGCAACAATAATGATAGAATGCTTTTTCCCGCGTCGTTGTCCAGCGTGCAGACGCTCTAAAATATCGTTCATATCCTGCGATTCTTCCGGGATAATAATGGATTCCGCCCCGGCTGCCAAACCTGCCCAAAGCGCCAGATCCCCAGCATCTCGTCCCATTACCTCAATAATGTATGTACGCTCATGCGAGGTGGCGGTATCGCGGATTTTATCGATCGCATCAACGATCGTGTTTAATGCGGTATCAAAGCCAATCGTAAAATCGGTGCATGGGATATCATTGTCGATCGTTCCTGGCACCCCAACTGTCGGGAAGCCTTTTTCTGTCAGCTTCTGTGCGCCTCGGAACGAGCCGTCTCCACCAATCACGATCAAGCCCTCGATCCCAAATGCGCGCAGCTGCTCGACTGCTTTTTGTTGCCCGGCCTCAGTCTTGAATTCCTGACTGCGGGCTGAATAGAGAATGGTTCCACCCCGTTGAATAATATCCCCTACGGAACCCAGCGACATTTCCTGGATATCTCCGTTCATCAAACCTTCATAGCCGTGGTACACGCCATACATTTGTACCCCGTGATATGCGGCCCGACGAACTGCCGCCCGAACAGCAGCATTCATCCCTGGAGAATCCCCACCGCTGGTCAAAACTGCGAGCTTTTGCATGGAATCCACCTCTCCAATCGTATCATCTTTAGCATCTCTTGAAACGGAAACAGTATGTACTATTTTCACTATAAAACATGCTGTATCACTCCGTTTCGGATATCTGTTATACCAACTACAGATATGTGCCATACTTTTTGAAAGATCAGATAAATCCTTCATTCGACTACGATTGTAGCAGATTTTCCTTACAGAAAAAAGCCAAAAAACGCCCCCTGATTTTACAGGGTGGCGTATTTACCGATGTTTTTAAATTTCTCGTAACGATCCTGTATCAATTCATCAGGGGTTAAAAGACCAAGCTGTTCTAGTTGCTCAGCAATCACTGTCTTGACTGCGCTCGCCTGCGCAATCAGATCGCGATGAGCCCCACCGAAAGGCTCAGGAATGACTCCATCAATAACACCAAGCTCAAACAAGTCAGGAGCCGTGATTTTCATAGACTCTGCTGCTCGCATACCGAGACTGGCATCTCTCCAAAGGATCGCTGCCGCGCTTTCTGGTGCAATGACGGAGTACCAGGAATTCTCCAGCATGAGGATTCGGTTGCCTACGCTAATCGCAAGCGCACCGCCACTGCCGCCTTCTCCAATAACAATGCAAATAATCGGCACACGAAAGGTAGCCATTTCCCGCAAGTTACGGGCAATCGCTTCACTCTGGCCACGTTCTTCCGCGGCTTTGCCTGGATAAGCACCTTTTGTATTAATAAAGCAGATGATTGGCCGACCAAATTTATCAGCCTGCTGCATAATGCGAAGAGCCTTCCGATAGCCTTCTGGGTGAGCCATACCAAAATTACGCTTAATATTGTCTTTGGTGTCTTTCCCCGTTTGGTGACCAACGACGGTAACCGGACGTCCGTCGAACTTGGCAATCCCGCCTACGATAGAGTGGTCATCACCGAACAGACGATCTCCGTGCACTTCGATAAAATCGGTAAAAAGAAGTTGTATATAGTCCAGTGTTGTTGGTCGTTCCGGATGACGCGCCAGCTGCACGCGCTGCCATGGTGTCAGGTTTCCATAAATTTGCTGCGCCAAATCTTTCGCTTTTTGCTCCAGACGTTGTACTTCATCAGAGAAATCAATGCCTTTTTCCTCTGTGAACCGACGCAATTCCTTAATTTTGTCTTGCAGCTCTACTAATGGCTTTTCAAAGGGGAGCTCTCCTGCCATGCTTCCACTCCTTCCCGTGACGTGTGCATCTCTACCAGCTTGGACAGCATTGTACGCATATCCTTACGGTGTACCACCATGTCCAGTTGCCCGTTTTTCAGCAAGAATTCGGCTGTTTGAAAGTCTTTTGGCAACTCCTGGCGGATCGTTTGCTCAATGACGCGACGTCCGGCAAAGCCAATCATAGCTCCCGGTTCTGCGATATTATAATCTCCGAGCGAAGAAAAACTAGCCGATACGCCACCATATGTAGGATTGGTCATAACCGAGATAAACAACAGTCGTTCCCGATCCAAACGAGACAATGCCGCGCTTGTTTTCGCCATTTGCATCAGACTCAGTATGCCTTCCTGCATCCGTGCTCCGCCAGATGCGGAAAACAGAATAAATGGCAAACGGCGGTCGATCGCTTGCTCAATTGCACGGGTGATTTTTTCCCCGACAACAGAGCCCATGCTGGCCATGCGAAAACGCGAGTCCATCACACCGATAACAATTCGATTTCCACCCAGGACCCCTTCTCCTGTAATAACGGCCTCGTTCAAATCGGTTTTAGCCTTGTCCTGCTCTATTTTTTCCATATATCCTGGGAAGTCGAGCGGATTCGCTGTAATTAAATTCGTGTCAAACTCCTCAGTCAGTACGCCCTCATCCAAAAGAGATTGCAAGCGTTCTGGAGCAGACATGGCATAATGATACTGGCAGCCTTTGCAGACACGCAGATTCTTCTCCAAATCCTTGGAGTAGTGAATCGTCCCACAATGTGGGCATTTATTCATCAATCCCTCAGGGACTTCCTTTTCTTTTGTTCCCGCTTCCTTCGCCATATCTGCGGAAGCAGGGACGCGTGCCAATGTCTCTGAAGGGACGGTAGCAAACTTACGCTTTTTCCCAAAAAGATCTTTAAGCACAGGTACACCTACCTTTCTCATCAGTGAAGGATCGATCCAAGTATATCTCGGACTTCGTTTAGTTCACCCTCAGGCACGAGAATCTCGTATTGCTTCGAGACCTTTGCCTCACGAACCTTTACCAAAAATCCTTCATCTGTCAAACGTTGCTGTATCCGTTCTGCGATTCTAGCACTAGGAGCGATGTAGATGACAGTCCACATGCAGAAGCTTCCCCCATTCATCGTCCAATACAGGTCTGCATCATCATATCACAGCGCCTGCGCCCCTCGCAAATAGGGAAATCAGAGCTTGCTATTCTCCAGATGGTGCCTCATTCTTTCAACAGCCACGTTGACATTTCCTTCTCGAATTGCCTCCATGATTTGACGATGCTCCATCACTGCCGTGCGTGCTCTGCCTTCTCGAGACAACGATTCAATCCTTACACTGTTGCTGTACTCAACCAATGGTGTCCAAATGCGATGCAGGATCGAATTGCGGCTGGAGCGACAGATGACACGATGAAACAGGTAGTCTTCCTCTGTTGGCACCTCGCCACGCTCTACCCGTTCCTCAGCAATTGCCAAAATGCGTTCCATTTCCTCAAAATGCTTGTCAGTCGCCCGTCTACAGGCAAGCCGAACCGCATCCAGCTCCAGCATCCGGCGCATCTCGATCAAGTCCTTCTTCGTTTTAGCATCTCGCAAAATGAAAAAGCCGAGTATATCAATCAAGCGATTGTGCCTGTAATGCTTGAGAAATGTGCCTTCCCCGCGTCGGGTTTCGATCAGTCCGAGTAGTTCTAACGCCCGGAGTGCTTCGCGTACGGAGGAACGACCTGCCCCCAGCTTCTCCGACAATTCTCGCTCGGAGGGAAGCTTGTCACCTGGCCGCAAGTTTTGCTCCTGAATAATCTCGTGAATTTGCAGGAGAATGCCTTCGTATACCTTTCGATCTTGGGTAGAGTCGAGCACTGTGATCCTCCTCATTACTACCTAGTGTGAAGTGAAGCACCCCCCGAGGACGACCACTGCTTTTTTCGCCTTCGGAGGGTACGACTACACGCTCATCCTACACTTGTTGATAGGAAATGGCAGCCAATCTGTTTGTTTTAGCCTTTACTTCTTCTGGATCGATCGTGATGCGAGCTACTCCGGAATCCATTGCTGCTTTGGCAACAGCAGCAGCTACATTCGGTGCTACACGCGCGTCGAATGGCGCAGGGATTACTTTCTCAGTGGAAAGCTCTTCTGGAGTAATCAGATCAGCGATCGCGTAGACAGCTGCAAGCTTCATCGCTTCGTTGATTTCGGTTGCACGTGTATCAAGCGCTCCACGGAAAATTCCAGGGAAAGCCAGTACATTGTTTACTTGGTTCGGGAAGTCGGAACGACCTGTACCCACTACGGCTGCCCCAGCAGCTTTTGCTTCCTCAGGCATAATTTCCGGTGTAGGGTTTGCCATTGCAAAAATGATAGCATCGCGGTTCATGGTGCGAACCATCTCTTGTGTAACAGCACCAGCAACGGATACGCCGATGAATACATCTGCACCCTTCATCGCATCAGCCAGATCACCTTGCAGCTTGCTGCGGTTTGTGATCTTTGCCATTTCTTCCTTCACTGGATTCATACCGAATTCGCGGCCTTCATACACAATACCTTTTGTATCGCACATGATCACTTCTTTTACACCCATAGAAATCAAAAGCTTCATGATCGCGATTCCGGCAGCACCTGCACCGTTTGCTACCACACGAATGTCTTCCAGCTTTTTGTCAACCACGCGCAATGCGTTGATGAGGCCAGCTGCTGTTACGATCGCAGTACCATGCTGGTCATCGTGGAAAATAGGAATATTCGTTTCGCGCTTCAGGCGCTCTTCTACTTCAAAGCACGCTGGAGCAGCGATATCTTCCAGGTTTACGCCACCAAAGGTAGGCTCCAGAAGCTTCACGGTTTCCACGATTTTATCTACGTCTGTTGTATTCAAGCAGATTGGGAATGCGTCCACACCTGCAAAGGATTTAAACAGAACTGCTTTTCCTTCCATAACCGGCATAGCTGCTTCCGGACCGATGTTGCCAAGACCAAGCACAGCCGTTCCATCGCTGACTACAGCTACCAGGTTACCTTTCATCGTATAATCGTAAACTTTAGACTTGTCGTCAAAAATCTCTTTGCACGGCTCTGCAACCCCAGGAGAATATGCAAGACTTAAATCGTAAGCATTGCGAACTGGTACCTTGGTCACTGCCTCCAGTTTCCCCTGATGTTTGCTATGAAGCGCGAGGGCTTCCTCTCTCAGATTGGACATCATAACCACTCCATTTCACGTTTATCTGTTCTATGATTGCTTGAGAGCCCATGTATTCTTAAAGAAAAACATTGAACCCACCTAAGTGGTCTGACCACTTTTTAAGTTATGAGTTCAATATATAGCAAAACCCATTCTCCTGTAAACCTGCCGAAAACGGCGAAAAAGGGAGGACATTCCTCATCCTCCCCAATTTATGGGCAATTCTTTCAAAATTACGCTGTCATGTCCCACAATATCTCGCGCTAGCTCCAAAAATGACTCGTCCACCTCAACCGAACTGTCCTTTGGCAGGCGAATTGTCTGTCTTTTTCCCTCGTAATACAGGATTACGGGAATCATACCTTTTTTTTCGACAAATAAACGTTTGAGCTGTTGCAGAGTCGAATCCTGCTCCTGCGCCGGACTAATTTTGACAAAAAGAACGTTCTCGACAGTTGGCTGCGGCAGTGCTTCAGCATCCCAAAAGCGCGAGGACAACAGCTTCACGGTATCATCCTGATGATCGATACGCGCTTCGGCAACCACCATTCTCTCCCGTCCCAAAACTTGCGCGTACTTGGCATACACCTGCGGAAAGACGACAATCTCGACTTGGGCTGTTTTGTCCTCGATGGTGATGAAAGCCATCGGGTCGCCTTTTTTTGTTTGGATTCTGCGCTCTTCTGTCACCATTCCGAATACTTTTACCGTTTTGTCTCGCGAAAGCTCTCCCAAGGCAGAGATGGCAGTTACCTCCGGACGATTCGCCACGTGAGCAAATTGATCAAGTGGATGACCTGAAATATACACACCGAGAAGTTCACGCTCTTCTTTCAGCTGTTGGGGTTGAGAGAGAGGCGGCACTTCTGGATATTCTGCCGGAACGCGTACGGGGGCTGCCCCCTCTTGTCCTGCGAACAGATCTAGCTGATTTGCATTTCGCTCGATTCGTTTGCTGTTTGCTTTTCCAACAGCTTCGTCCAAAAGCAGGAGCAGCTGGCTGCGGTGGCCTGGCAGACTGTCCAAGGCGCCACAAAGCGTCAGCGATTCGACGACACGTCTATTTACCAGACGCGCATCAACCCTCGCACAAAAATCAAACACATCGCGGTACGGACTTTCCTCTCGCTCAGTCACGATGGATTCAATCGCCCCGTAGCCTACGTTTTTGACAGCAGCAAGTCCAAAGCGGATGGCATTTTGTTCTACTGTAAACATGGCTTCACTTTTGTTAACATCTGGCCCCAGCACCGAAAGACTCAGCCTGCGCGCTTCCTCTGTGTATTCGGCAATCCGCGTCTGGCTGCCGATTGACAGTGACAATAGGGCTGCCATAAATGCCAGTGGATGATTTGCCTTTAAAAACGCCATCTGATAGGCGATAACCGCATACGCGACCGAATGAGCTTTGTTGAAGCCGTAATCAGCAAAGCGCACGATGAGATCGTATACCTGGTTGCCCAGCTCTTCCCCGTGACCTTGGCGGACGCAGCCTGCTACGAACTTCTCCCGTTGCTCAGCCAACAGCTCTCGTTTCTTTTTCCCCACCGCACGCCGCAAAATATCTGCTTCCCCCAGGCTAAATCCCGCGAGCGTAGAAGAAATCTGCATGATTTGCTCCTGATAAATCATAAAGCCATGCGTGTCTTTGAGAATCGGCTCCAGAATCGGGTGTGCGAATTTCACCTCGCTCTGGCCGTGCTTTGCTGCGATGTATTGCGGAATAATTTCCATCGGTCCCGGGCGGTACAAGGCCACTACTGCGATAATATCGTCCAGCGTCGTCGGCTTTAAATCACGCAGTACGTGACGCATCCCGGATGATTCCAGCTGAAACACACCCGTGGTCTCTCCGCGAGTAAGCATCTGAAAAGTACGCGCATCATCAATCGGTATGTTTTCCAGGTCCAAATCCATTCCCTGCTCACTCAGATGGCGCAACGTCTCCTGAATAATCGTCAGGTTGCGCAGCCCGAGGAAGTCCATTTTCAGAAGACCGACCTCTTCCAAAATCTCCATCGGGTACTGGGTGAGGGAGAGTCCTTCATTTCCCATCTGCAAAGGAACGTATTGCGTTAGCGGTTCACGTGAGATGACCACGCCAGCTGCATGGGTAGATGCGTGTCTCGGCAGCCCCTCCACCCCTTTGGCAGTTTCGATCAGCTTGGCTGCCTGCTTGTTTTCCACACAAAGCTTGCCAATATCGGGATTTTGCTGCATCGCCCGATCAATCGTCATCCCCGGAGACTGTGGAATCATTTTGGCGACACGGTCGATCAGACCCAGAGAGAGTCCAAGCGCACGTCCTACATCGCGCACCGCTGCCCGCGCTGCCATCGTTCCGAAGGTGATAATTTGCGCTACACGGTCATGCCCGTACTTACGTGCCACATACTGGATCACTTCATCACGGCGCTCCACGGAAAAATCAATATCGATGTCGGGCATGGTGACCCGTTCAGGATTGAGAAACCGCTCAAAAAGCAAATGATAGCGCATTGGATCAACATTTGTAATCCGAAGTACGTAGGCTACCAGACTGCCTGCCGCCGAGCCTCTGCCCGGACCTGTCGGAATACTGTTCTCATGTGCGTATCGCATGAAATCCCACACAATCAAAAAGTAATCCGTAAAGCCGGTTCCTGTAATGATGGACAGCTCGTGATCGAGCCTTTTTTGCACTTGTGGGGTAATCTCTCCATACCGCTCGATGCAGCCTTTTTCACAAAGCTCGCGCAAAAACGTCGTCGAATCCTGTCCAGCAGCCAAGGGGAATTCCGGCAAAATGTGAGCCCCCAGCGACAACTCCAGCTGACACCGCTCTGCGATTACCAGTGTGTTTGTGAGTGCTTCCGGAGTGTAGGCAAACAGTTCTGCCATCTCCTCTGTCGTTTTCAAGTAATATTGATCAGTTTCATAGCGAAATCGATTTTCTTCATCAACTGTTTTGCCTTCCCCAATCGCAAGTAAAATATCTTGTAGCTGATGCTCTTCTTTATATAAGTAATGAACATTGTTGGTAACAACAAGCGGGATGCCTGTTTCTTGGCCGAGCTTTGCCAGACGCGTATTCAGCCTGCGCTCGATCTCCAGACCGTGGTCCTGCAGCTCCAAATAAAAGCTGTCAGGTCCAAATACCGATTGGTACCATAATGCCTTCTCTCTAGCTTCCTCTGCTTCACCCGCAAGCAAGTGCCTTGCTACTTCCCCTTCTCGGCAAGCACTAAGAGCGATCAGCCCATCCGTGTGACGGGCGAGCACTTCTTTATTCAGACGCGGGATGATGTAGTTTCCATCTGTATTGGCGATCGTTGCCAGCTTCAACAAATTTTTGTAGCCTTGCTCGTTTTCGGCCAGCACGACCAGATGGCTAGGGGCGGGTGCATTGCGAACGCGATCCTGCAGGTTGCCTTCGATCAGGTATAGCTCCATTCCGATAATCGGCTTGATCCCTTTTTCCAGGCAAGCTTTATAAAACGGCACTGCGCCATACAAATTGACATGATCGGTAATCGCCAGCGCTGGCATTCCCAGCTCAGCCGCTCTCTCCACTAGCGCGTTAATTCGAGCCGCTCCATCTAACAAGCTATATTCTGTATGAACATGCAAATGAACAAAGGAGGTCATCATGTTCTTCCTCTCTGTTATCGCTTACGAATCGTTATTTTCGCTCTCTCCTTTCTATTATAGCGGAAAGTACAACAAGTATGGGAAAATAAGAACGAATGTTCCTTGGATCATTTGACCATTCTCCCCCTCATTTGGTAGGATAATACGAGATTGCTAGAGAGGATGAATCCGTATATGTGGTCAGCTATTTATATGACCGGCGTTCTCGCTTCACTGGTTGCCAGCGTCTATTTCAGCATGCATGCCCGCAGACGAGGTATCCATCCGTTGGAATCCCGTATGACTCTTGGGAAAATGAACGTCGCTTTGGGTATCTTGGTTAGCTTGTTTGCTCTCAATCAATTCACATTCGAGACGTTGGATACGATCCGCATCGTTGTCGCCCTGATCATGCTGGTTGTAGGCGTCATCAATCTATTTTTGGGAACCCGCAATTATTTTCGTTACCGCACAGCTTGGCAGGCAGAGCTGAAAAAAGAAAAGCTGACCTAAATGTAAGGGAATGAAGATAAATAAAATGGCGTTCGAACAGATCTTTGTTCTGACACGCCATTTTTTTCTTTTCTGTTTTTCGAAGCTGCAAGATGCAATCAGGCTTCATATCCTTTATAATACGAAGCATACACGAGTTTGAGGGGGTGTATCGATTGGTAACGATTTCTGGTTTGCCAGATACTGCAGCGTCTCATGCAAAGCCTAGGATTTAGAGAGGCGATACTTTGCATGAGTTGGAGATTGACTTAACAATCGCCTATATGAGCATATCTCATTTCTATTTCTAGTAGGCTTTGCACCTTATTTCTTTTTTTACTCAAGAATAAGGAGCTGGCAGAAGTGAAATATGTAAAAGCAACCGCTATTTTGCCTGAAACACTGATTGCTGAGATTCAAAAATATGTGCAAGGCGAAGCCATTTATATACCCAAGCCAGAGGCAACGTATCAAAAATGGGGTACACGATCTGGAGGAAGAAAGCTACTTGATGACAGAAACCGCAAAATCAAGCGTTTATTTCAAAATGGCAGCACCATCGCCCAATTGGCTGAGGACTACTTCCTCTCCGTTGAAACGATTAAAAAAATCGTTTACACCAAATAATGTTGGCACACGAAAGCAGCACAGATGATCTGAAAACACAGATTGTCGGTGCTGCTTTTTGTATTGACGTAGTTTTTTCTATGCTTTTAAATGTCCCAATCCCTAAAAACCTTCGGCGGACTCCAACAGCTGGCCGAGGAAAAAGGAGAAAAAAGCGAGAGCTCTTTGGGACTTCCCCCAGGCGCAATGGAAAAAGCGAAACACGCCTTTAAGCGTCCACCTCTGATCAGCCCCACCGAACCCGCTACTTTGGACGCGGGTTTCGTTTTTGGAGTGGAGCCGGCCAGGGATGCCCCCGCACGCTAAGTCCCAAGAAGCTGGAGCGTTTTCTCCTTTTTCCTCCCTCCACCACAGCCCTCCGCCGGAGGTCTTTCCCCCACCGAGTATGCCGAGTTTGTTTCCTACTCATCCTCTACATTTCCTTCCCATCCGGACTCAACTACAATAAGGGTAGGAAAAAACAGAGGTGATCATCATGGAACCGTTTATCAAAAGTCACGAATACAACTTCATCAAAGCGCAAGTACAAGCCGTGATCAACGGACATGCCAATAGCAGCGATCGCTTTGTACTCCATGCATTAAAAGATATGGCAAAAGAAAAAGTGTTTCAGCTGTTTCCGGAGATGACCGAGGAACAAAAGCAGCTTCTCGGCCCCATCCATCACATCGAAGACCGGACTCAGTCGAAAAAACTGCTTGCAGAGCTATCTCCATACGTCATCCCGTTTCGAGTTGTAACCGAGCAAGCGTTGAAAAAGCTGTTTCCAAAGGTGAAGAAGCTAAAAGCTCCCAAGGCTGACGAGATCGATTGGAAGGAGCTTTCTTACCTGGGATGGTTTGATGAAGGCTCTTCCAGAAAGTACATTGTCACCCATTTGGACAACAAGCTCATCGGCGTACACGGGACTTTTACCAGCATGAATCAGAAGGGCGTTTGCGCAATATGCAACGACTTTGCCGACCTGGGAATGTTTGTGGCGGAAATCAAAGCCTCCGGTGACGGAGCTTATCTAAAAAAAGGCAACTATATATGCGAGGACAGCCAGCAGTGCAATCGCAATATTACAGACCTAGACAAACTGCATGATTTTGTCCGCACTATGCAGATCCAAAGATAAACAAAAACGGCGTACGAACACAATTTTTGTTCGACTACGCCGTTTTTGCCGTTTTACACCTCGTTTTTATACCTGACGAATAAGTCTCGTGTAAAATTTGCAGGCTTCTACAATTTGGTTTACTTCGCAGCTTTCATTGGTCATATGCGCGAGCTTGTAATCTCCTGGTCCAAAGCCGATTGTCGGGATACCCATACTGACAGGGGTCACTGCATTTGTTCCGAAATCCCAAAAATCGTACTCCTGCGCTTCACTGCCAAAGGTCTGGGCATACGCTTCATTGCACGCACGAGTAAGTTCATGCTCCTCATCGATTTTCCAAGGCAGGTGGAACGGCTCGTAGGTGATGTCGACGCCTGTCCAGCTCTTGCGGCGAAGCGTTCCAATTTCCCAGGTGGCTTCTTTTCCTTGGATGATCCGGTCCATTTCATTTTGGATCGTCTCCTCCGTTTCGCCCAGTACCATTCTCCGATCCAGGTACACTTCACATTCTGATGGAACAGCATTCAGCGAAGCACTGACACTCGAAATTCTCGACATCACAAGCGTTCCTTTTGGCCCTTCTTTTTTCATCAGCTCTGCATTCGTCTGCTCTACTCGCTGGATGATTTCAGCCATTTCATAGATGGCATTTTTACCTTTCTCCGGTGCAGAGCCATGGGCAGAGACTCCTTTTGTCTTGATTACGATTTGCGCCTTGCCTTTATGTCCCAATGTTATTTTGTTATTGGACGGCTCGCAAATCACCATGTAGTCTGGTCTGAAGTCGCGCTCTTGGAACAAATGCTTCAGGTTTTCCCCATCGCAATATTCCTCATCCACCGTGCACGATACATAGATCGTTTTCCCCTCACTATAGCCGGTTTGTTTTGCGAGAACACCCGCATAGATGGAGGCAGCGATCGCCGACTTCATGTCTACAGAGCCTCTGCCATAAAGTCTTCCATTTACAATCTCCCCGCTAAATGGCGGAACCTCCCACGCGTCCGGATCATTGACCTCTACCGTATCCATATGAGAATCAAACATTATCACCTTTTCACCGTTGCCGATTCTCCCGACGACATTGCCAATCGTGTCAATAAACACTTCATCATAACCGAGCTCAAGCATTTTTCTCTCAATCGCAGCTGCGATTTCCTTTTCCTGATCCGAGTAGCTCTGGATTCTGATCAGCTCCTGGGCAAAGGAAACCAGATCCTTTTCTGTCTCTTGCATCATCGCTTCCAAGCTTTTTAGCTGTTCCATCGTTTCTCTCTCCTTTTTCTATTTGTAAGCAGGATATTGTCCTTCCCATACGATCTTTTGATATTGCTGCGGGTCTGTGTCTCCCTCCGTGCTAATCACCAGTATCCGAGAGCTGGTATCCAGGGAAAGCTCACGGCAAAGCTGCGGATCATCCGACAGCTTGCGCAAATAGTAGAGCAGGCCAAGAGTTACTGCTCCCGATTCTCCTGAAATGACGCGAGGATCACTCTTCAGCGGATTGCCATATACTCTCATCCCGAGTGCAGAGATCGCATCGGGGCACGAAAATGCACCCGTGGCGTATTGGCGAAGCAAGCGAAAAGCTCTCGTGTTTGGTTCCCCGCACGCAAGTCCCGCCATGATCGTCTTCATCTCGCCACCTACTACTTCTCGTCCGCCGTCCTCAGTAGTAAATGACCGATAGTAGCAGTCTGCCTGATCCGGCTCTACAACCAGGATGACGGGAGGATTGTCCCGATACACATGGACCAGATATCCTGCAATTGCGGCTGCGAATGAGCCGACTCCCGCCTGGAGGAAAACATGGGTTGGAGGCTTAGCATCGTCCTCCAGCAATTGCTCCTCGATTTCTTTAGCCATGGACGCATATCCTTGCATTATCCATAACGGAATGTCGTCATAGCCTTCCCACGCTGTATCCTGTACCATGACCCAACCGTTTTTTTCCGCAAGGGCAGCACACATTCTGACGGTTTCATCGTAATTGACCTCGGTAATGTCTGCTTGAGCACCCTCGCTTCGAATCGCCGTCAGCCGCTGTATAGACGAGCCTTTGGGCATATAAATGACGGACCGCTGCCCAAGCTCTCTGGCTGCCCAGGCAATCCCGCGTCCGTGATTCCCATCTGTCGCTGAAATAAACGTGATTTCTCCTAGTCTCTCTTTTACACGAGGGGCTTGTAATGCTTCGAAAGACAAGTCCTCCACCTTCTCGCCCAGCTGCTGAGCCACGTACTTTCCGACAGCATAGATGCCCCCCATCACCTTAAAGGCATTCAGGCCAAACCGGTATGATTCATCTTTTACGCGAATGTCGGCAACCTGTAAATGCTCGGCCAAATACCCAAGCTGGTACAAGGGGGTCCTTGTATAAGCGCGGTGGGTTTGCTGAAAGGCATGGACACTTTGGATCTGGCTTTTGGCAAAGATAGATAGCTCTTCTTCGTTATACTCGATCGAATGAAACTTGTTTTTTGCCCACTTCACATCGCCTACCACTTGCGATTGCATGGCTATTCCTCCTTTGCTCGCCTTTCTTACCTCTCCAGCTTTTCATAAGCACAGACCATGCCAAAGCATTTCCTGTGGAGGAAAAATCGCCATCTACTCCTGATTCTACTTGGAGTGTGTTGGAATTTCGCTTTCTATCAGTCATTTTTATGTGATCAAAAAATAAAAAAACAGTCATTCGAGTATCAAAATGATACGAAATGACTGACGTCAGATGAAAAAATATAAGCCACATGCGGTCCAAAAGCCAAAAGTATCAAAATGATACCCAGTATCTTTTTGATACTGACAACCATACTTAGCTACCAGCTTTCGCCTCTACTACCAGCTGTTTGTTATAGCCTCCCCGAAGTCTCTGCCCTATAATGGTCTTTGTGTGACATTCTATTACCTTAGACAACCTGAGCGTAGTGCTGACGGTTGTCCTTTTTTACATAATTCCCTTTTTTATTTTGCCCACATCGCCTCAGGGTTCAGCTCGTAGATCCCATTTTCTCTGTACATATAATGATTCATGATAAATTCTCGCCTGATCGTCGCGTAATCATCATGAAATTGCTTGATGAACTCGTTGATCTCCTTTTCGGCATACTTCCGCCCTTTTTCCAGCCCACGTACCATGTATTCGAGAACAATCAGCTTTTTCTTGCGTTGTGCCGGGATTTGCTTCAGCTTGCCGTCCGGTCTAATAAAGCTGCGAATGACTTGCATCTTTTCCAGGGCCATCTGTGTCTTCCTCTCCTCCACATCCGTACCGTCGACAAGCAACTCATCATCAGCCGTCTCTTTTGCCTTTTCCATGACGTGAAGGATGGCCCCTGATTGCCGCTTCAGATTAGCTTCGTGTAAGTAAAAGTAAATGGTGTTTTTATCTCTTCGCTCATAAACGACTCCTGCTTCGCGCAGCTTAGCCATATGGTGTGTAATCGTTGGCGGTGTCACTCCCAGCTTGCCTGCCAGTGCCTGTCCGTGGAAGGGGCCATTTGCCAAAATAGCCAGGATTCGCACCCGCGTCGGATCTCCCAACGCTTTATAAAACGTAACCAGTTGATCTAATTGCAACGCGTCTTCCCCCTTCTTTTCACAAACAAACTAATTAGATGATCTTCTAACAAGATCGTAGCTGACATTGCTCTTCCTGTCAAATAAGAAAACCTGTATCGAGGCATTCCTAAGGAGGAGCGACCACGGTTTAGCGGAAAGATAATCTTGCTAAATCAGGATGTACATTCGTGAAGTTTATACTTCCTTATTTAGTAAAAAAAAGGCCAGCCAGCCGAAGAGGGATTCTCTTCACTGGATGACCTATTCTTTGTTACATTCGTTACACTATCGCTCAATAATTTGTGCAGTGACCATAGCCTGCCCAACCAGCTGCTCGCCGTGGTAGACCGAAACCTCTACTTTTCCAAAGCGACGGCTGATGTCCAAGAGGCGCGGCTGCACCTCAATATGGCTCTCCATCTGAACCGGCTTCAAGAAATATACCGTTATGTTTTCCGGCACCATGTCACCACGCCTGTGCAGACGCAAAAGATTACAGGCTGCTTCTACCATGACAGTAGTCATAATCCCGCTCGCAATCGTACCGAGATGATTGGTCATCTGTGGACTTACATCCCCCAGGTACACGACCTCGTCAGCCTGGCGCTCTTCACGGAAATGCGACATGATCAGGTTCGGAAAGGTTTCGCTCATTTGTGGCTGCTTCGCCGTAAACTGCAGCGCTTTTAATACGTCGTTGCGGCTCAGGACGCCGACCAGCTTGCGGTGATTATCCACGACCGGCAACAGCTCGATGCCTTCCCACACCATCGTATGAGCCGAGGAGGCTACGGACACACGCGGTGATGTCGTAATCGGGTTTTTGGTCATTACTTTGTCAATTGTAGCTGTTTCCTCGTGACCGATAATGTCCTTGGAGGTGACGATCCCGATCAAGCGCATCTGCTCATCAACAACAGGAAATCTCGTATCTTGATACAGCTCTGTATATTGATGCCACTTGGCAACGGAGTCGGAGGTTAGCAGCACAGGTGTTTCTGCCAGCGGCTTCAGCACGTCTTCTACCATGACGATTTCTTTTTTTATCAATCGATCGTAAATAGCTCTATTGATCATGGAAGCGACCGTAAATGAATCATAGCTGGATGAAATAATAGGGAGTGCGAGTCGATCTGCCAGCTGCTTGATCTCTTCGCTCGTGTCAAAGCCCCCAGTAATGAGTACAGCTGCTCCCTGCTGCAATGCAATCTTGTGAGCCTGATAACGGTTCCCTACAATCAGTAGACTGCCAGCATCGATATAGCGCATCATCGCTTCCAGCTGCATGGCACCTATGACGAATTTATTTAATGTTTTGTGCAGCCCTTCTCGTCCACCTAATACGTGGCCGTCAACGATATTGACGACCTCTGCGAACGTAAGCCGCTCTATGTTTTCTTTTTGCTTCTTCTCGATCCTCACTGTTCCGACACGTTCGATCGTACTGACGTATCCTTGTGTTTCCGCTTCCTTGATCGCACGGTATGCCGTACCCTCACTTACGTCCAGGTCTTTGGCGATCTGCCGCACGGAAATCTTCGAACCGATCGGAAGGCGATCAATATGTTGCAAGATTTGTTCATGCTTGGTTGCCATCTTGCCCTTCCCCCTTCCTCTTGTTTCAGCCGTTCCTTATACTCCCGCTCCTTCGACCAATATACCCGAAGGCGAGACAAAAAAAAAGGGTAGCTTTTTCAAGCTACCTAATCAGAAAGTATATCATTAAGGGGGTTTTCATCGTGCTTTTATCTTACCCCTGGAATATTACAGGATTATTACAGACGGTTTACAGTTTCTTTTCAGTTTCACTAATTTAACCAGCCTGCTAGTAAACCTTGGACGAGCCCGATAATTCCGCCAAGAATAAAACCAAGTACCGTAATCATACGGAATTCTTTTCCTGAAATCCCTATTACCATTTCTTCAATTCTTTCAATTGGAAATCCTTCTACTTGACGTGTGACAATATCGCGAACAGCGAGTCGCTTAAAAATACGTTCTACATTTTGCTGCAAAGAATCTACCATCCATCTCGCTACGCGCGGGATCAGTTCATTTGTTACACTCTCCTGGAGTGGAGCAGTCAAGCTGGACATCGGCTTGTCCACGATTTTGATGCTTCCCTCTTCCAGCTTGGCAAACAGCGCATTTGCCCATTCATCGATCTGCTCACGCCCAAGCCAGGCAACAACCTCTCCTACATTTTTATCAAGTAGCTTGTCTGCTTCGACCTGTAAAAATTGCTGGATTCGCTCAGCAAGCTCTGGGCGCTGGAGAATTTCATCCAAATGGGGAAGCAGCTTACCCAAAATCTTGTCGTCGCCCAAGAACATGCCGACCAGACCGCCAAACATTCCGCCTCCTCCGCCTAGCAAACCTCGAACCATATTTTGCAGGGTCTGATGTCCTTCTGGAGAATGCAGATATTCGCGAAAACGGGTCAAAAGCAGTTGACTCACCGTACTGAGTGTATCCTCAAGACGCTTTGGAGCATTTTCTGGAAGCAGCTCTCGCAGCGTCTTTTGTTCATTTTGATAGAGCGCATGATCTACGAAGGCTTGCCAGTACAGCTGCACAGGAGTGCGAAGCCGGTCGCTCCATCCACCTTCTTCATTAAAGGTCTCTGGCAAAGCCTTGACCAAAACCTGACGCAGCGTCCGCTCGTCCGACATCCAGTCATGAGCAATGCTGGTCATCCAGCCTGCCAATGTGTTTTCTAGCCCAGTCTGGGTAAGAGCACGCCTAATGCCTTCTGTTGTCAGCAAATGCTCTTCCACTAATCTGCCCATTTGTATCGCGATGTCATCGCGCCTACTAGGAATCAATCCGGGCGTAAAAGGAACCCGCCAACTCCCGATGTACCAAGGCTTGAGCGGTCGAAAAAGCATTCGAATCGCCAGCTCATTCGTCACTCCTCCGATTACGGAGCCCACCCCAATATTCACTAATATTACCCAAACGTTCATAACTACTAACAACCTCTCTTCTGTGCATGGCACCAAACCATTTGGCTACTCATACCATAGACTAACTTCATGCCTGATGGGAAGGGGATAATCATGTCTTACGTTCCAACCATCGTTGTTGCATACGAGCCAAAGTCGGAAGTAGACCTTTACCTGCCCCAGGCGCAAATGCGCAAATTAAAGCTACAAGCCTCTACACTCGATATCCAATTTGGAAGTAAAACGGTTTGTGCCCGCATTGGCAGCATGGAACGAAGTGGTAATACCCTGATTCGTCCATCTTTGGCTCAATCTTTGCATCTGCCTACGGGAGTCTCTTTGCTCCTGCGTTACTCTTCGGACCAGCAGAAGCTAGTTTTCGGTCCCTATATCGGAATTCTAGTATCTACCTACAATGCCCAATATCCACAGTCTCCCTTCGGCCCACTCACTCCTTTTTTCAACGAAGTGGCTGACATCAACCGAAAGCGCGGTGGAATTATCTGTGCTTTCCGGCTACAGGATGTCAATTGGGATGCCGGAATTGTTCGTGGCTTAGTGCGAAAGGGCGGCGTCTGGAGACAAAGAGTACTACCGCTCCCTCAATGCATATACAACCGACTCGTGTCCCGTCAGCGGGAACGAAGCGAGCAAATGAGTGCTTGGGTACAAAGATGCAAAGACGCGAACATCCCATTTTTTAACGAACGATTCCTGAACAAGTGGCACGTGCACGCTGCACTCGAAAATCAGGAGGCAGCAGCGCCCCATCTTCCCAGCATGGTCCGTTACCTGGGCCAGGAGGATTTACGGCAAATGCTCTCCCAATACCGCACAGTCTATGCCAAGCCGGCAAACGGCAGTATGGGGCGAGGAATTATTCGGCTGCGCAGAACAACAGAAGGCTATTCACTTGCCAGACCCGGTGGAATGAATCAATCCTTTTCCAGTATACAAGGGCTGCATCATTACCTGTCAAAACGAACAAAAGGAAAACCTTACTTATTGCAGCAAGGTTTACCCTTAATCGGCATCAACGGTCGGCCGACTGATTTTCGCGTTTTGGTACAAAAAAACCGCAGTGGTGAATGGTCAATAACCTCGATGGTAGCCCGTCTGGGACAAAATCGCATCGTCTCCAACATTTCCCGCGGCGGGTCCATGCTCACGCCAATCCAAGCTTTGCGCGTATGCGGCCCCTGGGCCAGTAGAGTCAAACCATCTCCTCAAACGCTGCGGGAGGTTGCACTGAAGCTCTCGGTGCTTTTGGAAGAAGGTCTCCCTGGCCATTATGCAGAATTTGGCGTTGACCTCGGTGTAGACGTGCACGGTCAAGTATGGCTTTTGGAGGTAAACAGCAAGCCTTCGAAAACATCGAACACGATACCTCTGCCGGAAGGTGTGGATGAACCCCCCAGGCGTGCACGTCCCTCTGTCGTTCGCATGCTTGAATATGCATCTTATATGAGCGGTTATCCCCGTGCCTCCAAAGCAAAACCTGGCACAAAGAAAAAAACAACCGGCAAGAACTATAGGCGAAGGTGACCTACATGACAGCAAACAAGAGAAGCTTGGGCATTATGACTCGTTGCCAAGGCTCCCACTTTGTAGACAAAGGGTATTACAGAAAGCTGACGCAATACGGACGCAAGCATGGCATCCGCGTCTTTGTGTTTTCACCGCGTCAAGTTGACTTTTCCACCCGAATGGTCAAAGGCTTTGAATTCCGCAATGGCGCTTGGCAATCCAATGTTTTTCCGATGCCGACCTTGATCTACGACCGCTGTTTTGTCGGCCCATCTTACCGCCACTATAAACCATTCGTGGAGAAGTTGCAAAACGATCGCAACATTACATTTTTGGGGCATGGCTTGTCTGGCAAATGGCAGGTTCATCAGATGCTGCTGAAGTCTTCTTTGCTCGCCCCTCATTTACCTCCGACGGACCTCCTCACCTTTACTGCCTTGGATGGCACTCTGAATAAATATGGCGCCGCCATCATCAAGCCCATGGCTGGCACACATGGAATTGGTGTTGTCCGAATTAAAGAAATACGCGGTGGTTACGTCGCATCTGGTCGAAATCGCGAGAATCAGCCTTTTCGCAGGCTTATTCGAGAAAAAGAGAAGCTCAAAGCATTCGTCGCAACCTTTACCGCTGGGCGCAAATTTTTAGTGCAGCCGTATCTGGAGCTGCATACCCCGGATGGCACCCCCTTTGATGTCCGGGTTCTCGTACAAAAAAACGGCGAAGGAAACTGGGAGACGACAGGGAGAGCGGTCCGCTTGGGAGACAAACGAAGCATTACCTCCAATTTGCACGGGGGCGGCAAGGCCGTAGCTCTGGCATCCTTTCTGAGTAAACACTTCCCACCAGCCATGTCTACCCGGATCGACCAGGTCATTTCTCGACTGACGGATGAGCTGCCGCGTTTTCTGGAGCAGAATCATGGCCGCTTAGTCGAGCTTGGAATCGATGTTGGGATTGATACAACGGGAAACGTCTGGATTATTGAAGTAAACAGCCGGCCGGGTCGAACCGTCTTTCGCATGATTGACGACCCGACTGCACAGCTTCATTCGATTACCCAGCCTGTTCGATATGCCAACTATCTCATGAAAGAGCGTGTAGGAGGTTACTAAGCATGGAAACGACTAGAGTGCGGCTCCGCTTTCTTTCTCACCCCAGCATATGCGGGATCATCCTGCCGAACAATCTCTTCCAAAAGCTACAGCTTCGACATCGGCAAAAAATAACGATCACGCTGGGAAAAAAGGAAGTCGTCGCAACTGCACTGCAGGATAAACGAAATCCTGAAAGCAATATCGTTAAGATGACCACTCTGCTTCAAAATGAACTTAGTATCCCGCATGGAGGACTGATCAATCTCAAGCAAGAGGGAAATTCACTGCGGATCGGTCCCGCGATCGGGATTGTCACCACGGGAATTCGCAGAGATCCGAAGCAGCCAATCGGCCCGCGTACATCGTTTTTTCACAAGCTTTTGCAGGCGCAGGAAGGAAAAGGGGTCTTTTACTTCATCTTTTCTCCTCAGGACGTGGACTGGCGAAACAATCAGGTGAGTGCGTGGTTTTTACGAAAAAGCAAGAAGGGGGGCTATCTCTGGAGAAAAATGATGACGGCTATGCCAGACGTCATTTATGATCGGATTCCATCGCGTTCCGCTGAAAAGCATGAGGCCGTACAAGAATTTAAATACAAGCTGGCCAGCTTTCCTGACACCCCTATGTTTAACCAAGGCTTTTTTAACAAGTGGGGCGTTCACCAGCTGTTGTACCCGAATCCAGAGGTGAACGAGCACATTCCGGAAACGTATACCTCTCCTTCCCTTGTGACAGTCCGCAATCTGCTGCGTAAATATCCGATTGTGTATCTGAAGCCGAAAAACGGCAGTCTGGGCTATGGCATCGTCAAAGTCGTGAAGAATAACGGTGGAGGCTATGACGTCTCCTATCACAATGGAAGCGGAAATGTAAAACGACATTTCGGCAAGCTGTCCAGCTTGTATCAGCATGTTTTCCGCAGTAGGCGTGTTGGCTCTTATTTGGCTCAGCAAGGTATCCCTTTGATGACTTTCCACGGACGTCCCTTTGATTTCCGTGTCCATCTCCATAAAAACCAGCAAAACGAATGGGTCGTTTCCTGCACGGCAGCAAAAGTAGCCGGTTCAGGAAGTGTCACTACACACGTGCGTACTGGCGGTACGGTCATCCCGGGCGATGAGCTGCTGCATCATCTGTTCGGCAATCAAAAAGCGCTAATGACACAGCGCATATCAGAAGCCTCAATTCGTCTCGCTACAGCAATTGAGCTGGCAAAAGGCGTTGACCTCGGAGAACTCGGACTAGATATGGGCATCGACACACATGGTCACGTCTGGATGTTTGAGGCCAACTCCAAGCCGGGACGCTCGATTTTCAAGCACGCTAGGCTCAAGCAGGCCGATCAGGAATCCCGTAAGCTGTTAGTCGATTACAGCTGCTATCTTGCCAACTTCTAAAAACGAAACGCGATATGTATCAGCACCGTTTTTCAGGAAGGAGGAACACCCATGCTTCAACAGCGTTCCGGGTGGCTGACGATCCTCCCTAGCGGCAAATGGTTCATTCAGCTACCACGGCAAACTCTGGCGAAACGCATACCAAAACCTCTTGTTGCCAGTCTTGGTCCGTTCTCTCATCAAAAACGGCTGCATACTGGCCTGCCCAGTCAGCAACCTGGCCGCATACGCACCCGGATTAACTGGAAGATGGTAAACAACTCCCTGAGGCTCGGTCCATTAATCGGAATCTTGACTGTGGGTGACGGCCCTGCATTTTTGGGAAATCGCGAAAACTTCAAAGATATCTCACAGTCAGGGACAAAATGGGGAGCGCTCGTGTACGTCTTTACCCCGCAAGGCATCAACTGGGAAAAAAAGAAGGTTCGCGGCTATTTGTTCAATGCGCGGCAAAATCTGTGGCAGGAAGTGATTCTGCCGTTCCCCCATGTGGTGTACAATCGCATCCCCACCCGAAAAGCGGAGCAGCGCCCCGAAGTGCGCAAAACGCTTGCCCAGATCAAAGAATTGCCCAATGTCACCTTGTTCAACAGCTGTTTTTTTGATAAACAGGAGCTCTTCTCAATGCTGGAAGACAGCTCCACCGTGAAGGAATTTATGCCCGATACAAAAAAATTGGATACCTTGCCGCGCTTTCGCAGCTTCTGTTCAGAGCACCGCTTTGTCTACTTGAAGCCGGTTCGCGGAAAGGCTGGAGAAGGAATCATGCGCATTGAATATAAAAATGATGCCTGGCGCCTCCAGAGATTGAAGGAACAAAAAGCAGTCACACGCCGCTTTGCCAATCTCGATCAAGTCTGGAAGCATGTCAAAGGCCATACAAGGCAGCAAAAGTACATCATGCAGCAAGGAATCAAGCGGGCACGCTACCGCGGAAAGCCTTTTGATGTTCGGGTCCTCGTACAGAAAAACGGAGATGGCGAATGGAGCGTGACCGGCGTCGGCATCCGGCGTGCTGGTTCTCAAAGCATTACCACTCATGTTCCTCGTGGCGGTTCGATCCATTCCTTGTCATCCGTTCTGCATGCGGTATTCAAATCCGATCCAGAAATCATGGAGTCGATGATTCATCAAACCGCTCTGAAGATCGCCGAGGTGCTCAATCTAAAGATTGAAAATTTGGCGGAAATGTCTATGGATCTGGGGCTGACTGATGAAGGGAAGCTGTGGTTTTTCGAAGCGAATGCAAAGCCCGAGAAATTCGACGAACCCTCTATTCGCCGCTTATCTTTATCCAATCTGATCCACTACGCTCAGTACGTATCTCGTCTGCAAAACGGGCGAGGGGTCCAAGCGGGGTAACTATTTATGAAGCTGAAATATGTAATCTTGCCGCCGCAAGTTTTGGCTGAATCTCAAACCACGCTGGTTCGGTTTGCCCGTCAGGAGGGAGATCGGCGAATAACCAAGCACGCCATCGAATGGTTGACTCGCCTGACTCCCAAAATGTTATCCAAAAATGATACCAGCGTCGCTCTCGCCATGAACGGAAAACGGGTTGTCGGTTTGTTTGCTGTTTCCAGATGTGGTCTAGGGCACTCGTTTCTCGTCGTCGATAAAAGATACCGCAATCGCGGGATCGGAAAAGCGCTGACTGCGCACGTTTGCCAACACATGCCTAAGCTGTATGTGCGCGTAGCCCTCGATAACGAGGCGAGCCTCACTCTGTTTCGAGGAATGGGATTTGAGCCGGTCAAAGCAAGTATCGGGCCTACTGGCAAACCAACCTTGTGGCTTGCCTACGGTCTTTGGAGTCTTAGTGATTTACAGGAACATGCCGGATAGAGGGCCGGCATGTTCTTTTATTTTCTTTTAAATTTGAATTCTCTTGTTTTGCCTGTTCATGCATTACCTGGCCTTCCTTGGAAATCATACAAGTCAGGAGGTGGTCTTAGTCATGACCTACAACAATAACAACATCATGCAATCCCAACAACCAACAATTGGAGCAATGGGCTCTGCTGGAGCTATGTTCCAACCTGGCTTTGCCGGCACGAATGTACATGAAGTACAGCATTGGAATCAAGGTGGACACTCTCAATCTTTAGGTATCCCTGCTCCTACATACGGTATGTCCTACGGTGGTGGTATCAGCGGTGCACAATCCATTTTCTCCCCTGGCTTTGCCGGAACAAACGTGCAAGAGGTGCGTCAGCTAAACTCTGGATATCCGGCACAACAACAACAACAAGGCTTTAACCAAAACCAGGCTCTTGGTTACATGCAAAACCAGTCCAGCGGCTATATGCAAGCACAGCCTGCGAACTATATCCAAGCGCAGCCGACTTACCAGCAAGCAAACTACGGAGCACAAGCAGGCTCCATTTTTTCTCCTGGCTTTGCAGGCACAAACGTACAAGAGGTGCAAGCACGAAACCATAGCGGTTACAATAACTACATTGGACAAGCTGGTTATACCAATCAAGCAGGAAACACATCTGGCGGAAGCATCTTCTCCCCTGGCTTTGCGAATACCAACGTCCAAGAAGTGCGCCAATTGAACCAAGGCGGCTTTGCGCCTACCCCTGTCATGAGCAGCGGGTACAATCCACAAGGTCAGCAGCAACAACAGTACCAAAACCAGCTTGGCATGGGGGCACAGTCCATGTTCTCTCCTGGCTTTGCGGGTACCAATACCCAAGAAGTACGCCAACTGAATGCTCCAGGCCAAATGACGCAGCAAACAGGCTCCATCTTCCCAGGAACCTTCTAAAAAAGCCAAAAAGCGTGACCGCCTGCAAAATGACGGTCACGCTTTTTTATGGTGTTTGCTCATTTTTTGCTGTTTGAATGGCTTGGAACAGCTGATGCAGGCTTTGTAGGCTTTCCTGGTCAACCGTAAAAGAAATACCGTCAAACCAATAGGCATCTTGCTGCACACAAGTCCATTCACCAGCCTCACGAACGGCTTGCGCGGTTACGCATACTTCTGTCTGATCCAACTGCGCTCGAACTGCGACATGGCGTTCCAAAATCGGGCGAAAACGCTCCAGCACCACGGCTTGGGCCGCGTCCTGTTTGGCCAGCCGATACAGCGCCAGCTCGATTTGCAGCCAGCACGTCACGTAAAAATGAAACTCCAAAAAGAGCGTGTGCAGCGCCAGGCGCAGCTCACCATCGTCTTTGGTTGTCAGGCTGCGCTCCCAGGCAGCACGGACCTCGCTCTTTTTTTCCTGAATCAAATCGTAATGGCTAACAGCACCTCGGTAAAACTTGCGCACCACGTTGTACAGCATATCCGGCGTGCGCGGAGGCAGCCCATTGTGGCGGTTTGACACATCCCGCATTACTCGTTCGCCTCATTTCCTGCACTCGTTTTTTCTATTGTACAACAATCAGGCGAGGCGCTGTTTGCCAAATGCCACTACTCCTTGCCGTTTTTCCAATATTCATAGGCGTGGATTGCCTGTCCCATAAATGAGGAGTATCCCTCCAATGCCTTTGTTACCAGCTCGAGCTGACGGTTCATTTCGCCTCGTCCTTCTTCATAGAAGGTAATGAAGTCTCCTTCATGACTCTCCTTGGTCTCAACTGCAACCACCAGTTTTTTGTTGATGCTTTGGGCGTACTTCATCTGATTTTCAACCAAACCAACTATACCTTCAGCATGATCCCTGAACGCCATGAGTGTCGTGTGATCCATCTGCTCCATCATCCAATGGGAAAACGGCTTATCGGGCTGACCAGGAGTCGGCGTTTTGTCCAGCCAAGCGGCCAAATCGACGCTTACTTCCAGATTGGTTTCATGCTTGGTTGCTTCTACAAACGCCTCAATATTTCCCATCCATTGACGCAGCACTGCTTCCTTTTTTTCACGCCAGACAGGCATGACATACGGCTCTATGTCTAAGTGAACGCCGTGGAATTGCTCGCCTGGGGAGACCTCCTGGTTATAGGCTTTGACCCAGTTCACCAGCTTCAGGATTTTCCCTCTGCTCTCCGTCAAGGCCCAGATCGGATGCCCACCCATTGCGTGTACCTCGATTCCAGCGGCTTTTGCCTCTCTCACAAAGTCTTGATACATCAATATCGGCTGCTGCATGTCGATTCGGACATAAAGAAGATTCACATCATTTTCTTTCGCGAACGCAATGATCTCATCCTTTTCCGTTCGGATCGTCTCCGCCCGCCATATGTATGTGCCCTTGTAGCGATCACGATCGACCTGTGGCATATCCGCAGCGGCCTCCTTCCAATATCGGTAATCATGAATCGCAACTCCGCTGTAGGAAGGATGCTGTTCCAGATGCTCTGGCAAAAGCGCCAGCTGACGGTTCATTTCTGAGACGCCTTCTTCGGCAAAGGAAACATGGTCATTCATGTCTTTTTTTACATTGACGGCTACAAGCACTCTTCTTCCCAGCTCATCCGCTTCGTGCATTTCTTGCTCGATCAAGGACAAGATGCCGTTTGAACCATTCAGTCTATCGCGATAAGCCATGATGCAAATCGTGTCAAATTGATCAATCATCCATTTGGATAGAGGCATGTCGGGATTGTCTGGGGTAGGAATGTCGTCCAGCCAAAAGGCAAGTGCGACGCTCGACATTAGGCCCGTCTCATCACGAACAGCTGCGGTGAAGGCTTCGACATTGGCTTGCCATTCCCGGATAACACGTTCTCGCTCCGTATCCCACTGCGGAAGCAAATACGGCTCGATATCCAGTTGAATCCCGCGAATCCGCTCGTCCGGTTCACTTTCCAGATTGTACTTTTTGACCCAGCTTACGATATTCATCATCCGTTTCTGGTTGCTGGTAAAAGCCCACGCCGGGTGGCCAGCGACTGCATGGACCTCGATTCCTTGGGCAGTCGCTTCCCGGATGAAGGAACGATAATAGTCGCTCGGCTTGTTCATATCAATCCGCAGGTAAATCAGATTAATTTCGTTTTGCTCGCAAAATTCAAGGACCTGCTGCTTATCCTGTCCAATGATTTCAGATTGCCAGATCCACGTGGCCTTGCTCTTCTTTTCCGCCGGGGAAAATCCGAACAGAAAACCGAGCGATAGGCAGAGGACACTTAGGTAGATGCGCGCGGCTTTCATTCGTCACAGTTGCTCCTCTCGTTGGGTCGCATGCTTCCAGCTCTCGTAATCATGGATAGCGCTTCCTGCAAACGCAGGATTCCCTGCTAATTCCTCCTGCAATATGACCAGTTGCTGCTTCATCTCATGCGTACCTTCTTCGTGAAAGCTGACATTGCTGCCTTCGGAGGATTCCAAAATATTGACGCCCACAATGACTGACGCCTTCTTTTCACTATTGGCAGCTGCTACTGTCTTTTCAACAATATCGACAATGCCGTTATGTCCCATGGCGTGATTGCGATAGGCCATCAGTGTGATGCTGTCCAGTCTTTGGAGCATCCAGTTGCTGACCTTTTCCGAATCACCTGGAACGGTCACGGTATCAATCCAGAAAGGTAGGTCCGCACTTACCTGAAGCTTGCTATCCTTTTTGGTTTCCGCAATGAGGTAGTCGACGTTTTTCAGCCATTGGTTCACAACCTTTTCCTGATCCTTTTTCCAATCTGGCAGCAAATACGGTTCGATGTCGACGTGAATCCCCGAAAATTGCTCGTCCACCTTTGCCATTTGGTTGTAGGACTTGACCCAGGAAACCAGATCGCCGATGCTCTGGCGGTTGGCGGTATAGGCCCAATTCGGGTCTCCACCAAGCGCTTCTACTTTGATGTTTGCCTCGTTCGCTTTTTTGATGAAGGCTCGGTATGCCTGTGGCGAGACGCGTGTCGGCTCAATATGCAGATAGATCAGATTGATTTGATTGTCCTTGGCAAAGGAGACGATCTCCTCCGTTTGCGAAGAGATCAGCTTGGCATTCCAAATCCATGTAGCCGTTGTCAAGGAAGGGCGCTGGTTCGAAGTCAAAAGCAGCATGGCTATCGAGGCTGTCAGGAATAATAACAGCCCGACCCATAGCCATGAGTATCGTTTAACGACGTGCATCCGCCACTACCAGAGTCCCTTCGATCCTTGCCGCGCCACCAACAGCCCGTAACTTGTTGCCCTTTTTTGCATCCCCGACAGAAGTAAACGGAGGAATCCTTGTAAAATCATCGACCGTTGTATCTGTTACCTCTACATGTGGTCCAATCTGGCAGCCTTCCCCGATCTGGGTATTCCCGCGCAATACGGTACCTGGGTAGATGACGGTATCCCGTCCAATTACCACATCGGCATCAATATATGTCGTCGCCGGGTCCATCATCGTTACGCCGTTTCGCATATGCCGCTCATTGATCCGTTTGCGCAAGAGCAGCTCCAGGTGGGCAAGCTGTACACGATCGTTGACGCCTGTCCCCTCTGTAGGATCATCTGTTGCATACGCGCTGATGAGATTGCCTTGTTCTTGCAGCAGGGAGAGTACATCTGGCAAATAGTACTCTCCTTGTGCATTGTTGTTTGTGACCTGTGGCAAGGTCTGGAACAGCTTTTGGTTATCAAAGCAAAAGATTCCTGTACTAATCTCACGAACCTTTCTTTGACCGAGCGTGGCATCTTTTTCTTCTACGATTCTTCTGACATCGCCGTTTTCATCACGAATGATCCTGCCGTAGCCCGTAGGGTCATCCACAATCGAGGTCAACACCGTAGCTGCAGCCTGCTTGCTTTGATGATGCTCGAGCAATTGGCGCAATGTTTCTGCTTTTACGAGTGGGGTGTCACCGTTTATAACGATGGTGACCCCTTCTTTATCTGCGAGAACATGATTAGCCATCCACACAGCATGTCCTGTACCCAGCTGCTCGTGCTGATACGCATACTGGACGCGATTTCCCAGCTGTTCCTTGACAGCCTCTGCTCCGTGACCGATCACCACGACAAGATTATGTAAGGACAGGTCTTCCAAGAGCAGGGTCACATGCTCAATCATTGGCTTTCCGCACACCGGGTGCATCACCTTGTACAAACTAGATTTCATCCGTGTTCCTTTTCCAGCTGCCAAAACGATTGCATGAATGTTCATCCTGTTGCCTCCGTCCTGCCCTGTTGTACCTGATTTTCAAGGTAGGGCTTCAATTCATATGTCAATGTGTTAATCATCATATCTACATTCATGTCTTTCCTCTGCACGCCCAGCTGATAGGCCTGAAGCATAATCTCCAGTAAAATCTCCTGATTCAACGTCCGATTCGAGGTGCTCATTTCATCGTGCCTCCTTTTTATGTGTACTCGTTACTTATGGTCGTGCGTTTTTACTCAACTGTTACACTTTTTGCCAAATTACGTGGGCGATCCACATCATGTCCCAGTGCTACAGACGTGTAATAAGCGATCAACTGGAGCGGAATGACGCTCAAAACCGGCGTTAGCAGAGCATCTGTTACAGGAATCAGGCACACCTCATCTACTGAACGGTGCAATTCCATATTGTTGGCAAGAGCGATCCCGAGAACGACAGCCCCTCTCGCTTTCACTTCTGTAATGTTGCTGACCATTTTCTCGTACAGGTCGTCTTGGGTAGAAAGCGCGATGACACGCGTGCCCTCTTCGATTAAAGCGAGTGTCCCGTGCTTTAGCTCTCCGGCCGCATACGCCTCAGAATGAATGTAAGAGATTTCTTTCAGCTTCAGAGAGCCTTCCATGGAAACGGCGTAGTCCAGACCTCGTCCCAGGAAAAACAGTTGGTTCTCTTCTTTGATCGATTCTGCGTACTGACGTATCTCGTCTGCGTGCGCGAGAATGGCTTCTACCTGATCAGGCAACTCCTGTAGGGCAGAAATCACTGCCACTCTTGCTTGCTGATCGATCGTCTCTTTTCCTTGGGCGAGGTACAAGCCTAGCAAGTAGAAGGCGATCAGCTGCGATGTATAGGCTTTGGTAGAAGCGACCGCGATTTCCGGTCCGGCATTCGTCGTGATCACATCATCCGCTTCGCGCGCAATCGAGCTACCAACTACGTTCGTGATGGCGACCACAGCAGAACCATTCCGTTTTGCTTCGCGCAGTGCGGCGAGTGTATCCGCCGTTTCACCTGATTGGCTGACAACAATCGTGAGCGTATTTTTTTGGAACAACGGTTGGCGATAACGAAACTCTGATGCTACATCGACCTCAACCGGAATATGAGCCAGTCTTTCTATTACGTGCTTGCCGATTACTCCGGCGTGATAGGCTGTACCGCACGCGACAATATAGATTTTTTCAATTTTTTGCACAGCTTCTGGGGTCAGCTGCAAGGTAGGGAAAATGACTTTTTGCTCCGCTTCATCGATCCGACCTGTCATCGTATTGCGCAAAGCGCGGGGCTGCTCGTGAATCTCTTTGAGCATGTAGTGCGCGTAGCCGTCTTTTTCCGCCTGTTCCTTGTCCCACTCGATGCGCACGAGGTCCCGCTCAATCGGCTCATTTGTATCAAGACTCATTACACTGACTGAGTCTTTGGTCAACACCGCCAGATCATAGTCCTCCAGAACGTATACATCACGTGTATGCTCCAAAACGGCTGGGATATCAGAGCCGATGAAGTTCTCACCAGCTCCTACCCCAATGATTAACGGGCTCGCCACACGGACAGCAATCAGCTTGTCTGGCTCATGCTCCGACATCACACCCAGCGCAAAAGCACCGCGAATTTTGGTTGCTACCTTTTGTACAGTGGAGACCAGGTTCCCATCATAATTTTCCGAGAGCAGGTGCGCGATCACTTCCGTATCCGTCTCAGAAGTAAATACGACACCCCGCTCTTTCAATTCTTCCTTTAGGTCCAGATAGTTCTCGATAATTCCGTTGTGGACAATGGAAAACTTGCCTGTTTGATCAAAATGGGGATGGGAGTTTTCATCAGATGGCCGTCCATGGGTGGCCCATCGTGTATGACCGATCCCGATTGATCCTTGCAAACGCGATTTACTCGTCTGCTCCTCCAGTACATCGATCCGCCCTTTTGCCTTGCTGATCGTGATACTTGAACCGTCGCAGATGGCGATACCTGCTGAGTCGTAGCCACGGTATTCCAGTTTTTTCAATCCGTTGATTAAGATCGGCTGTGCCTCTCTATAACCGATATATCCCATGATTCCGCACATGTTTTCTTCCTCCCTCTTCACGCTCTATAGGCAATGATGTTGTCTTCGTTTACGCGAGCATGCTCACGATTTCTTTTTCCTGACGAATCGCTACTGATGTCCCGATTCGGTACACATTCGGATTAGTAATCCCGTCGAACGCATTGCGTGTGTCGATGATCGAGACACCCAAATCAGCCAGCTCCTGGTAGTTGAAGGAACGGTGATTTGTAATCAGCACCATGCAATCGTATGTTTTAAACACTTCGTAATCGTTGGCAATCGAATGGACGACTTCGCCCTTTTTATTCAAAAAGCTTTGTGCGTGTGGATCGTAATAGTCCACAGTCGCTCCGTTTTTCGTAAACAGCTCGTAAATCTCCAGTCCCGGAGACTCACGCAGGTCGTCAATATCCGGCTTGTACGCCATTCCCAAAATCAGAATACGGGAGCTGTTAATGGCTTTTGCGTTAATATTTAGCACCTGTCCGGTTTTGTTCAGCACGTAATCCGGCATGTTATCGTTGATAGACTGGGCAATTTCGATAAATTGACTATGGAACTTGAAACCCTTTGCTTTCCACGACAGATACATCGGATCGAGCGGTATGCAATGCCCACCGATTCCAGGTCCCGGATAAAACGGCATAAACCCGAATGGCTTGGTCGATGCGGCCTTGATTACTTCCCAAACATTGATGCCCATTCTGTCACACATCATCGCCATTTCATTCATAAAGGCGATATTGACGCTGCGGAACGTGTTTTCCAGCAGCTTCGACATTTCTGCTACCTTCGGCGTGGAGACTGGAACGACTGTTTTTACGAGATTGCCGTACAGAAGCTTGCCTAGCTCCATGCAGCGCTCAGTCGTGCCGCCGATAATTTTTGGGGTATTGTAGGTGGAATACATCCGATTCCCTGGATCAACCCGCTCTGGAGAATAGCAGAGGAAAAAGTCTACACCCGCACGATAGCCGAGCTTCTCAAACTCCCGTTGGATCAATTCCTCGGTCGTTCCCGGATACGTCGTGCTCTCCAGTGTGATCAGCAAACCGTTTTTCATATATTTTTTAAGCTGGTCTACTACATTCGTGATATAGGAAGTATCCGGGTCCTGATTAGGGCTGAGCGGAGTCGGAACGCAGATGCTGATCGCATCCAGCTCCTCAATCACGCTATAATCCGTTGTTGGATGAAAACGATTGGTTGCCAGGCATTCCTGCAGCGTTTCATCAGAAATATCCTGGACGTATGAAATGCCCGCTTTCAAGCTCTCGATTTTGCCGCTATGCAGGTCAACCCCGATGACGGTATAGCCGCTTTTGATTGTTTCTACCGCAAGCGGCAACCCCACATATCCCAAACCAATGACACCGACTTTTGCCGTCTTTTGTTGAATTTTTTGAAGCAGCTCCTCGTATCTACCCATCCTCGCTTCTCTCCCTTTCTCTTTATGAAATTAACCGTCTCACTCTAGCTTCTAGTTCAATAGGTGAGAAAGGCTTGGTAATATAGTCAGCGGCACCCAGCGCAAACGACTTTTGCACATCTTCCTCCAGTCGTTTGTCTGTGAGCACCACAATTTTGCTCATTACTGAAGCTTTGTGATGTCTGATTTTCTCCATGAGCTGATAACCATTGAGTATTGGCAAATTCAGATCAGTAATGACGAGGTCTGGGGACCATTCGCGATATTTCTCCATTCCGTCCATCCCGTCATTGGCTACTGTCACCATGTAGCCTTTTCGCTCCAAATAGATGCGCAAAAACTCATTTACGTGCTCATCGTGATTTACAAGCAGAATGCGCGCTTGCTCTTCGACGTCGGCACTATTTCGCTGATCGTAAATTTTGATCTCGCCATAGCCGTCCAGATCCTTGATCTCCTGCATCATCCGCATAAACAATTGACCAGACGATGCAGAGCTTTCCGGAAAGCTCGCGATGAGCAAACTACCGGACAACAGCTGACTCTCTTGCAAATAATCCTTTACCCGCAGAGCGAAAAAATGAGTATCGGCAAGATTATGCTGTTCGACCATAATGCCTAACAGGTTTTTGGTCTTGTCATAGGCAAAATGGACTTCTCCTGAATCGGTTTCTTTTGGAGCAAAATCTCTTTTGATTGCCTCCAACGATTCCTTGGTGAGGTTCTTGCAAGCGACAAGAATAACCCCACATGCCGACTGACTGGCCTCCATATTGGTGAGAAGCTGGTAAAAAACCGGTACGAGATTACTCATCCTCTTGCCTCCAAACTTGAAATGTTTTTGTTCTCCGCCTTCCAGCTTTTTCTAGTCATCGTTCCCCACGAATTATTGTTGCGCAAATACTCGATGTGACCAAGGAATCTCCAGATGACACCGATCTGACGGTAACCGAAGAACATCAAAATGGTATAGAAAAGCATTTTGACGATGTCCTTGAAGCGTGGATAACGTCGGAATGCGATTTCTTCAAGCACAAGCGAGCCAATTCCCAAAAGTACGCCGTACAACAAATTGAGCAGGCCGTAGATCAGCAGTACATGGGCATTCGTCATGTCAAGCAGCGTATAGCCGATGAGAGCGAGCAGCCCCGTGAGTCGAAAATACGGATTGAGTGTCTCGAACAAAATGTTGAACGGCAGCGTGAGCATCCCGAACAGCTTGTATTTGGGACGGAGCGCCATGTATTTGCCGTACTCAATCATATTTTTCAAATTGCCTCGACCCCATCTGCGACGCTGGCTGCCCAAAATTCGGAACGAGTCAGGAGCTTGTGTCCAGCAGACCGCATCCGGGCAAAAGGCAACACGATACGGCAGATTGTTTTCCAGCATGTATTTATGCAGCTTGATGATGATGTTCATGTCCTCACCAGGGTAGCCTTCACGGTATCCGCCTACCTTGACTACATAATCCTTACGAAACACGCCGAATGCGCCGGATACGATAATCAAGCCATTAATCGCACTCCACCCGATTCGCCCCCCGAGGAACGCCTTGAGGTATTCAACAGACTGCATCATAGGCAAAAACTTGTCAGGTAATCTGATATCACTGACCACACCGTCTTCAATTTTGCAGCCATTGGCGATTCGGATATCGCCGCCAATCGCGACAGTCTCTTCTGGATTTTCCATATACACCTTAGCAATTCGAATCAGCGCATCCTTTTCCAAGAGGGAATCTGCATCAATCGAAGCAATCAACGGGTAATGAGACAGATTGATTCCGGCGTTGAGCGAGTCTGCCTTTCCGCCATTGCCTTTGTCGATCAGATACAAATTCGGAAAAGCCGGGTTGTGATAAATCCCTCTGATCTTTGATGTTTGCAGCACCGGCTGCATCGGCATATGCTCGGAAGAAGTCAGCTGGAACTCCTCAATCAGTACCTGCAGTGTATCGTCCTTTGAACCATCATTGACGACGATCACTTCGTACTTCGGGTAATTAAGTGAGAGCAGCGAGCGCACATTCTCGATAATCGTCAGCTCTTCATTGTAGGCTGGTACCAGAATCGAGATGGGCGGCACATGCCGCGAGCCCGATAGCGACTGGAACCTCGAGTAGACCGAGCTTTTCAAAATGCCCATGATGCTTTTAAAAGAAAACATCATGATGATGAAGTACAGCGAGTTAATCGCAATCACGTAATAGACCGCGAAAACTCCGTAGTATAGTAAAAAGTCTCTCATGACAGCCTCCCTTCCACTTATCTCTCCAGCGCCGCAACAGTGGAAATCGTTTTTCGATAGGATTTGTGATAGAGGTGCAGCTTTTGGTTATACTGCAGCTGCTTTTCTACATCCTGTGTTGCTGCTGCCTGTTGCTTGCCTTTTTCCAATTCTTCCTGGATCACTTGATGAGCCATTTGCAGCTTATTGCCCATCCGCTCTTCCCGCAAAATCTCACATAAAGCGGCAAAGCCGTCGACCTCAAGTGCAGTCAAGCTGTAGGCACTATGATGACGGACCCACCAGCTGGAATCACCTACAGCCGATTTCAGCATCGGGATGTAATCCACGAGCCCCAACTCTCCCACCGCTTTTGCCATCATGGCACGAATTTCCCAATCGTTGTGATTCATGAACCCTTTTACGCGCTGGTCGGTCAAATATCGCACATCCTGGCAAACCAGCTTCACTGCTTTGATGCGGATGTCTTTGTCCTCAGATTCGATGAGCTTGAAAAGTGCTGACTCGATGCCAGGCTGGCTCTGGGACTGAGCCAAGAAGCCAATGAGCCCGATTTTGACCAAGTCAGTGTTTTCCTCTCGTAAAAATGAGGCAAACAAAGGAGCTGTATCGATTTGCGAATCGCTCAAAATATCAACGATAAGCTCGTGAAAATTTTTCTTGTACCTGACCAAAAGTAGAACCATTTCACGCAGATCGCCAGTATCCCGTGCGCATCTGGCAATCGAGCGTGCGAATATGAAAATGCTTGGATCGTAGCTGCTCTTTTCAAGCAGCTGGAGCAATTCGGGGAGCGCCTCTTTGGAACGCATCATTCCCAGATTGTAGGCAGCATCCACTCTCGTCCACTTCCATGCTCCCTTCAGCCGTTTGCGGTCCAGCTCTATCAGTCCTAAATCCTCGCAGAGCCAAATGAGCTTTTGTCGATGGACGCCTGTGAACAGCTCCATCAGCTCAAACAGCTTTTTTTGCATGATTTGCTTTTCGCTCTGTGTTACTTCGCCGTGAGGCACTTTCAGACGCTCTTCCTCCTCACCGTGCGCTTGCAAATAAACGAAGTAGTCGCGGTATTTTTCCTGACAAAGTCGGGCTTTTTTGTCTGCGCTACTATTTCTTATTTTTAGCGCGAACAACACGACGAGCCCAACGATCATCACTGCGCAAAGCGCGTACAGAAAAAGAACGGCGGTCGTGAGTGGTGTTTCCACATTTGTCACTCTCCTCTCCCCTTATGGCTGTCTATCTGTAGCGGTCGATGTCTCGATCTCGCTGAATGCTTTTTGCAAAATGGAGTAGCTTTGTTTTTTCCGTTCGTGATAGCCCACCTGCTCCCACGTCGGCCATGTGTACACCGGCAGCTTGGACACGGGATAGAGAGCATCACCCTGTGTATTACTGATTGTGGATTGTCCTTTTTCATCGACGATCCATGGCAATAGGCGAATTCCCTTTGTCGTTTCCGTAAGAAAGGCCTTTGGTTCCTCCCGATAGCTCATGACTTGCAAGGAGCTCGGATCAGTAAAACCGAGAAGCATCCACGGAATGCGCAGCTCCACAATCTTGCCTTTTGCCTGCCAAGATGCCAATGAGTTGTAGGCGGGGTCATTCGCATCTGTCGTTCCGCGAATCAGATTTCCTACAACGACCTCCTCCATCGGGTGGTACTGCTTGCTGTCCGGCGGCTCCATTTCCAGACCGACAGCGAGCTTCCATGGCGAAAACACTCCTGAATCATCCTTCATTTCCGATTCCTTTAGCTTTATCATTCCATACCTTTTTCCGTATAGACGGGTGTGGAAATCGTAGTTGGAAGCAATACGGATGTCGCTCTCTTTTCCAAGCTGAATCAGTGTTTCCAAGCCTTCATCCAGCTTGGTGCTTGCAAGCTGCGGTCCATGCTTGTTTCCGCCCGGAGTAGTGTCGACCCCGATGTAGAGCTTTTCTAGCTCTGGGTGAAATTCTTTCTGCAACTGGGCCATGATGTACACGTAGCCCTCATCGTGTGTCATCCAAAGCTCATCGACACCTGGGATTTTGACGTCGAGACGCTTTTTGTCTTCTGGCGCGAGCTTATCCCAGTCTGCTCTGTCTCCATCAATCGAAAGCAAGTCTTCTTTACTCGGGTGCATCCCCAAAATGCCAAACAAGGATTCGTTTGTGAGGACGTTGAGCCAGAACGAACGGCGATCCTCCGGAAGCTCAAATCGCATCGTATTCCACGTCTTTTTGAACCATTCATCCTGCCACACAAACACGATGCCTCCGGCGTAGCCTTCCTCGTGAATCTCTTTCATCAGCGATGCGTCGATTTCGCCTTGTTCAGCTTCCGTATGACCACCCTGATTGCGCCCCAGATTTCCCAGATGCGCCGTCCCGAGTGATGCGGGAACACCGAATTCAGTTACCATAATCGGCATGTTCTTGTGGTGGGCTTTCAGCTGGCGCAAGTACCCTTTGTACGTATCAATCTGTCCCGCGGCATTCTTTACCTTTTGCAGGTTCGTATCGTAGCGGAACAAATCCGGGTAATACGGGTACACATGGTACGAAGCAAAATAGCCTGCGTCCCATTTGGTCGGCTCAATATGCGTCGGATCTACGCTAACCAAGTCTTCGTGAAACATCGGCTCACCTGGATGAGAGAGCGGGTCGGTCGTTACCCAGTTGGTAAAGGTCATCGGGTGCTGCCAGCCCTGCTTGCTTTCCTCTTGTGCCACGGTGTCTACCACTTCAGCCAGCCAGCTTTCAAATGGACTCGCTTTTGCTGTCGCCTGAAAATGCGC
This sequence comes from Brevibacillus sp. SIMBA_040, assembly GCF_046535075.1. Classification (NCBI taxonomy): domain Bacteria; kingdom Bacillati; phylum Bacillota; class Bacilli; order Caryophanales; family Paenibacillaceae; genus Brevibacillus; species Brevibacillus sp. SIMBA_040. The sequence continues at coordinate 93,011 of NZ_JAWRXI010000003.1, read as the reverse complement.
TCCCTGATAAGGCTTCGTTTGCTCGTGCAATTGATTCGTTTTTTGCACCATGACAGGGTCCCACTCCGTCCCTGTATGCCAGCCAATCAGATATGGACCAGCATTTGCCCGGTACTTTCCGCTTGCCTTCCCCGGTTTTTCCGGCAGTGTGATATCACCATAGACAGCACCTACCGCATCTCGAATTTCCTGATGAAACTGCTCGCGAATCTCCGGCAAATACGCGTCCTTCTTTTCGATAAGCAGCTCTTCCGGACTCCAGATTCCTTGCATCAAATAAAGCGGATCACCAGCTTTCTTTCTGTTGTAGTCAACCAATGCCTCGTAAAATGCCGGGGGATGAATCGTATAAACACGAATCACATTTGCCCCCATCTCGTCGATCATCGTAAACCAGCGGGTATAATCCTCTTTGGTAATAGGCAGCTCACCCGGGTAGTGGCCTGGCAAAGACGCCCCCAGATTCACCCCTTTCGCAAAGAAAGGCTGCCACTTCTGATTTTGATAGATTTCGATATGGTCACCACTTGTACGAAATTTCAATTGAACACCAGTCGTCGTTTCCATGCTTTCCACACGGTCGGCATCCCAGAACCACCAAAAGGCGCTGATGCCTAAAACCATAAGAAGGGAGAGACTAATCCATCCTGCTCGGCTTTTCCTTTTTCGTTCCAATTCCCGTCAACCTCCGTTTGCGTTGCCACGAGCTATTGAACTTTTGGACGACCAGGCTCGTTTCTCGCCCAAACGTCATAGTCATTGTAAACATAGGGAGCAAAAGGTTCCCATAGACGAAATTCACTATTGTCACTTTGTCCGTTTTGTCATGAAAATGTAAAGGAAGGTGAGATTAGCCTCTAATGACCTACGTTTTTTGGTGCGAAGTCCTGCAACCCTCCCTGCCATCTGTCCCAGCCTTTTTCGTCACTAGGTACATTTACTCGAGCCCATTTTTTCCTTTCTGGCTGTAAAAATGGGAGGTTGCTACTATTTGGAAAACTTTTTATTTTGCCGATATCGGTCGAAATTTACAAAAATGAAATATTGGGGGAGATACTATGCTAAGAAACAAAAGAGTCATTTCATAAGTTAAAAGCCAGTGATTCCTTTGAGTAGGAAAAACCGGCTTTCTGTATGAAAAGATCCTTAACTTATCATTCTATTAAAGTAGAGCATGCAATCAGTCAGGCGGTTAACGCAAAAAAGGCATTCCAATCGCATTACTGTCATTGGAATGCCCTTTTTAGCGCACATGTAGTTACCTACCTGTTTTATAAAAACTAGCAGTCTCTCTTGCATTTTCAGAAGCTAAGATAGTTGCGATATTAGTAAGCGCCTGCTTTGTCTGCAATTCCAAATCACCAGCTCCAATCAACTCACCTGATGAATTAGTAGCATTTTGTCCGCCTATATAAATTGTTTTTGCCTTTCCACTTACGGTAATCGCTTGACTAAATGCTTTTGATACAAAAGGATACCTAGTTTACTTCCAAGAGCATGCGTTATGTTCAAGCGACTGTTATTATGCTAGATATGTATTATTTGAATAGTGTAAAATGCTTTACGTTAACTAAACCAGTCTGTTTAAACGCGAAGAGAGGAAAAGGTGAAACACTTTGAAAGCGAATCGGATGGAAGCGTTCAGCGATGGCGTGCTCGCGATTATCATTACAATCATGGTGCTGGAATTTAAAGTGCCTGAAGGCCATGACTGGTATGCACTGATTGAGCTAGGTCCAAAAATTTTAAGCTACATCTTCAGTTTTGTTTATATCGGCATTTACTGGAATAACCATCATCATCTACTGCACATGGTTCGAACGATGAACGGGCGTTTAATGTGGCTCAATTTGCTGCTTCTTTTCTGGTTATCCCTCGTACCGTTCACAACAGCTTGGATGGGTGAAAGCTCTTTTGCTGCCACACCAACAGCTCTGTACGGGATTATTTTACTGCTCGCGGCGTTCTCGTACTGGCTGCTTCAGCGCGCGATCATTAGCCAGCATCCCGGCGATTCCTCATTTGTACTGGCGATGGGCAGAAACTTGAAGGAGAAATTATCTCCCGTGCTCTACTTGATCGCTGCCTTGACCGCATATGTGAGTCCTTGGATATCCGGCTTCTTTTTCCTGCTTGTTGCAGTGGTCTGGTTCTTACCTGATAAGCGAATCGAGAATGCCCTGCGAGGCACGTAGTTGAAAAGGACACCCCCAACAGTCTGCACGAGACTTTTGGGGGTGTCCTTTTTCACTAATCGACTATATCTGTTTGCTTACCTTACAGGGTTTTCATTCCTGGCTTCCAGTTCGCTGGGCACAGACCGCCTGCTTGGAGTGCTTGCAGAATACGGGACGTTTCTTCTACGCTACGTCCTACGTTCATGTCTGTTACAACTTGGTAGCGCAGGATACCTTCTGGATCGATGATGAACAGACCGCGGTGAGCTGCACCCGCTTCTTCATCCAGAATTCCGTATGCACGAGCAATATCCTTGTTATAGTCACTAGCCAGCGGGAAGTTTACGTCGCCAATACCGTTTTGGTCGCGAGGTGTTTTGATCCATGCACGGTGCGTGTGCACGCTGTCTGTAGACACACCAAGCACTTCGCAATCCAGATCATGGAACTCTTCTACATTGTCGCTGAAGGAGGTTACTTCTGTTGGGCACACAAATGTGAAGTCGAATGGCCAAAAGAACAGGATCAGCCATTTGCCTTTATAGTCAGCCAGAGATATACGCTCTTCCAGCGTCTCCAGGTTTTTGGTAGAAAGCATATTGAAATCAGGTGCAGGTTTTCCTACTTGCAGTTGAACCGTTTGCTGTGTTGTCATAGATAGCCTCTCCCTTTCTACTTCCAATATTATTGTGCTGCTGTTTCTTCCAAAGCTGCCAACGCCTTTTTGATACGGTTTGGATTGAAGCCCAGAATTTGCTTTTCTCCAATCACAGTAAGTGGAACCGACATAACTCCCAAGCGGCTTAGCTCTTGGCCATACTCTTCTTTCTCATCGATGTTGCGCTCTTCGAAAGCGATGTTTTGCTCAGTTAAATATGTCTTCAATTGCTTGCAAAAGCTGCAGTTTGTGCTGGAATATACGATTGCTTGTGCCATGTAAATATCTCTCCTTTAATTGCTCAGCTTATTTGTATTGTGGAACGATCTTGGAACGCTTGTTGATGTATCTGTCTACAGCCATGGCTGCAATCGCTCCATCTGCAGCTGCTACGACAGCCTGCTTCACTGGTGTTTTGCGTACTTCTCCTGCTCCAAACACACCTGGAACAGAAGATTGCATGAATTCATCCAAAATCATAAAGCCTTCATCGTCCAGGGGAACCTGTCCGTCGAGGAAATCTGTGCCCGGCTTGCTACCAGACAGGAATACGAACACGCCGTCTACTGAAAGCATTTCTTCATTACCTTCCGCTGTGCGAAGGCGAAGTCCTTTGACAGAGTTGTCACCGATGATTTCCAGTGGGCGCGTACGGAATTTAATCTCTGTATTTGGCAGCTCAGGAGTACCTTCTACGCCTTGCAGCTCAGCGCGCGGAACCAGGAAGGTAATCTTATCTGTGAATTTAGTCAAAGCGTGTGCTTCTTCCAATGCTTCCTCTGTGTCACCGATGACCGCAACGTGCTTGCCTTCATAAAAAGCCCCGTCACATGTAGCGCATGTGCTCACGCCGCGTCCCAATAGCTCCTCTTCACCAGGGAGCATGCGGTTGCGTCCTTTGGCACCGGTCGCCACGATCACTGTTTTTGCTTCAAAAGTACCATGTGCGGTAAATACGGCTTTCTCTTCATCCTCCACATCAACTGCCGAAATCGTGGTCTGGATAAATTCAGCGCCGAAGCTCTCCGCTTGTCTGCGCATTTTATCCAGCAACTCTTTTCCGGACAGCTCGCCTTCCACGCCAGGGTAGTTGGCAATTTTATGAGTCAAGGCAAGAGCACCTGTACCTGGCGCTTTATCAATCACGAGCGTCTTCAAATTTCCCCGTGCTGTATAGATGGCAGCGGATGCACCTGCTGGGCCTCCACCGATAATGATCACATCATACATGCTGGCTCCCCCTTTCCAATTATCAATTTATAATTATTATCAACTAGGAACACTTCTCATTTTACAAGATACAAGATAAAAGTCAATATCTTTTTATAATGATTTTAAATAACAATTGTAATGTAAAACATATTTGACATTTCATCGCACGTGACCTACGCTAAAAATGTAAAACATATTTTACATATCGAGGTATTGCCATGGAAAACAAGATCCGTCAGCTGCGCAAACAACTCGGCATCTCACAAGATGATTTAGCCAAGGCCTGCCATGTTTCTCGCCAGACGATCAACGCAATTGAAAACAACAAGTACGACCCCAGCCTAAAGCTCGCCTTTTTGCTGGCATACAAGCTAGCTGTATCTGTAGACGAGCTATTTCACTTTGAGGAGGAAGCATAGATGAAAAGAACAACCCGTCAATGGGGTGCTGCGATTTTTGGAGCTGCCGCTGCAATCATCGTCGGATTTACCATCTACAAATGGATCGTCGGGGATACGGTCGGCTTCAATGAGATTATCTCCTGCGCCATCGTCCTCACCTCCCTGCTCACCGCTATTACGTGGGGAAGCCGTGAAGAAGGAGATGGTCCCACTCAGGATGATGAGCTCGGCCAACACATCACCCACAAAAGCGCTAAAATCAGCTATTTTGTCATCCTGGTCCTTCTCTTGCTCGCGCTTGTTGCAGACAAATGGATATTTGGCAGGGAGAACATGACACTGCTCTTGGTATTTGCCCTCTCGATGATCGTGCTGCCACTGACGGAATGGATCGTGTCTAGGCAATATCGTTGAACTGTGACTTCCCGTTCATGCCTTTTTGCATACCAAAAGAGCCAGGCTCATGAGGACCTGGCTCCCAAAAGACTACTTTTCGTATAAAAGATCAAACAACCGAACCACATTTGCAAACTCACCGGTTGCTGCCAAAGCCTCACGCTCCGAAATAATTTGCTTGTGATCCTTGGAGCCGATGACGGTTCCAGAGCTTTGCAGCAGGCTGGTAACTGGTTTCTTTTGCGTGATCAATAAAGGAATTTGCTTGAGCATCACGAGAATCGACTGCTTCAGCTTCTCGTATTGCCCCGGGTACGACATCCCCAGTGCATAATGCTCCTCCAGGACAGCGTCCATGAATCGAAAGTCGTACACTTTCAGCGAATTCAACGATTTAATACATACTTCGATAACAGGGTGCTTCTCTTGAAATAAGAGCATATTCCTTTTTTCTTCCCGCGCTCTGTCAGCCGTAATCGGATGTTCCTGATGATAGCGGCTTAACGTCGGATCAACTACAAATTGTGCCCCGGAGCGGTAGAGCCTGTAGGCGAATTCCGTATCCTCCAGTCCCCAGCCTTGAAAAGTCTCATCATAGCCGCCAATTTTATCGATCACTTTCTTTTTAAATGAGAGATTGGAACCAAAGCACGCTAGCCAGGTGAGACGACTATTTTCGTATCGTCCCTCCAATTGCTCCAACAGATTGTAGGAATATGGTTCCGGTACGGAAAAGGTTCGCAGACGGGAGCTGCTCTTCACATCTTTTTCATCTAAAAGCTGCACGGGCTTCTTCAATTTTTTCAGGTACTCAGCCAGATTGATGTCCTGCAGATTCTGCTTCAGCCTTTTTTCCATCCGATTTCGAACAGCGGAGCTATTTTCTGCCAACGAACAAATCTCATTTAATTGTGTGGCATTGAAGCCTGGGAATAGATACGAATACACTTTGTTCTTATTCTTCCCAATGACCACGACCGACTCCTTCTTATGGTGATGCTGATAATGCTTTTTGACGTAATCAGGCTCCACGAGCATTTCCGCGTCCAGTAAAATGATAATACTCCCTCGGGCCCTAGCTAGCCCTACATTCCGCGTACGCGACAGCCCCAAATTCTTTTTGTTGCGAACGTAGCGAAACGGATATTTGGGTCGGTAATCCTTCAATTGTGCCGTATTGTCAGTAGAAGCGTCATCTATAAAAATGACCTCCATCTTGGATAGGTCAAACGCCTGGTTTTCCAGTGCTTGCAGGGTAAGCAAATTGTAAGGGTGACGATTATGGGACGGGATGATGATACTGACTTCAATCGCCATTACTAAGGGCCTCCTTTCACAAAGCATCCCGACTTTCCCCTTGCTTGTTGTTACAAACGAACCAGCAGGTCAAACAATTTGGCCATGTGAACAAAGCCTGAAGTGACCAGCATTTTCCGCTCGTACCAAATTCGCTTTTTCCATGCCTCATTATCTTCCAGTCCTGTCCCTTTGAGCAGCGCCGTAACTGGTTTATCCACCGCTTTTAACAGAGGAATTCGTTTCAACAGGAGCATAATGCTGTTCAAAATATGATCAAATTTGCCAGCATGCTGCCGTGTCATCGATTCCTGTTCGCGTAGAATGTTATGCATAAACGTATAGTCCCAAATGTTGATACGCGTCAGGGACAACAAATAAATATCCAGGCATTGGTGTTTTTGCTGAAAGTAAATCAAATTACGATTCCCTTCCTCCTTTATACCGCTGCCAACGGGATGCTCCTGATGATAGGCATTGATATTCTGGTCAACATCGAATGTCATACCGGATCGGTAAAGCCGAAACCCATATTCAAAGTCCTCCAGGCCATGCCCATCAAAGTTTTCATCGAAGCCCCCTACCGCCAGAACCCTTGTCTTGCTGACCGAGTGGAAGCCGTTGCAGGCAATCCATGGTAGACGAAAGTCTTTTTGAAGCAGTTTGATCACGTTTTGGTAATATTGCATCGGCGCAGAGAATCTCCTGATTTTGGAGATCGAATGAAAATCCTTGGGAAACAGCAGCTGAACCGGCTCGTTGATCTCCTCCAAACAGCTTGCGAGCTCTTCGGTCTTGATGCTCTTCGGGTGAATTCCCTCTCTGAGCCGTTTTCTAACAATGGAGGCTTGCTCAACAATCGCTGCCAATGCTTTGCGCTGGCTGTCGTTAAAATCGGGGAAGAGGAAGGAATAAATTTTATTCAGGTGCCTTCCCGTAATGACGAGAGGCTCGTTGTTCAGGTGTCTCTGATAGTGACTCTGAACAAAATTTCGATCCACGATGATTTCTGCATCCAGAAAAATAAGCAGCTTTCCTCTTGCCGCCTGGATGCCGATATTTCTTGTTTTCGACCGTCCCTCGTTGTGCTTGTTTCGAATGTACTGAAACGAATACGGCGGACGATAGTTTCTGAGCAAGGGAGTACTGTCCGTCGATGCATCGTCAATGAAAACTACTTCCATTTTCGCAAGGTCGAAGGTCTGATTTTCCAAAGAATTCAGTGTAAGCAGGTTAAGCGGATATCGATTGTAGGAGGGAAGGATAATGCTCACTTCAATACTCAATTTTCTTTCCACCTTTGTCCATCTTCAAAATAACAGCTACTGTATTCATATGATCAGCACCAATCCTGCGAAACTGGCAGCAGCGGACTTAGGTTATTCATAGGGTAATTGACCGTTGCATACACGTGATGCCGCGAATATATTACAGCAGAAATCAATGGAAACACATGGAGTGAGGCAATCGAGATGGCTAATTTCCTGCTTTCGCATCCTTATTTACTAGAAGCGATGGATCACTACTACGGCAGCTCTGTGAATAAGGCTGAGCAGAACAAAAGATGGAAAATACTGCTAGCGACATACTTGCGGTACCCTCATATGGGAGGCGTCTCGAATTATATGACCACGCTAAAGGAAGGGCTTCAGCGATTGGGTCATCATGTGGAGATTGCCAGCCCGAATCAAATTGATATAAAGAGAGACCTCAAAGGAAACGTAGATGACGAGATTCGTAGAAGCACAGAGCAGCTTTGTTTAAAGCGGTATGGTCGCATCAGTCCTATGATCGTAGAAGAGGTAAGTAAGCTCGGGGTTTTTGAAGCTATGCTTCAAAGGATGGATCTGCGCAAATACGACATCCTGCACACCCATGACAGACGTGCAGCCCTTATCCTGGGAAAACTCAATCAAAGCCTACAAAAGCCGCTCTTCTATACGCCTCATCAGCTCGGTGTTCACCGAATGAACGAGCTTCGCAAGGATTCCGTAGAGTACGCTTTTTTTCAAAGACTTGATTTGGCTGCACTCGAATACGCGAGGAAGGTCATACTCGTCTGTGATATGTTCCGCGCTCCTTTTACCGAAATTGGAGCCGATCCCAGTCGGTTCGTAACCGTCCATACGGGTGTTTCCTTTCAACCAATAGCGCCAGCAAGCCGCAAAGGCAAGGTCATCATTACATGCATTACAAGACTCGAGCCTCATAAAGGAGTGACGTATTTGCTTGACGCGCTCTCCTTGATTCCAAGCGATTTGCAAAATGTCGAGGTGCGGGTCGTTGGCGACGGGGCACAAAAAGCAGAGCTGATAAAAAAAGCCCGAACCCTCAAGCTGTCCAATGTCAGCTTTTTGGGCGCCAGATCAGATATTGCTGAGCTGCTTAGCCAATCGGATATTTTCGTCCATCCAGCTATAGAGGATACGTTTCCCCTCTCTATCATGGAAGCCATGTTTGCGAGTCAAGCCATCATCAGTACAACGGTCGGCGGAATTCCTGAACTAATCCGCAATAAAGTAACGGGAGTTTTGCTTGAGCCTGCTAACGCTCGGCAACTGGCAGGCGCTTGCAGGGCGTTGATTCTGGACCCTGCAGTGCGACAGAAGCTGGGTGTCAATGCCAAAGCATATGCCAACAAGTTTTTGACAGCAGACAGCATGGTGAAAAAGATAGAAAGTGTTTATCGAACCTATTTATAAAGAAAATAAAATCCCCTCCTGTGCAGGCAGTAGATCTGCTCACGAGGGGATTGTTGGTTGATCGCTTTTTTCATTTTTCTTACCGGTGAACCAACAGGTCAAACAGCTTGATCAGATGGTGATATCCGGATGCTTCTACGCCTCTACGCTCATCCCAGACTGCCTTTTCTGCATTCTCCTCTATCCCTGCTGCTTGTAACAGATTCGCAATTGGCTGCTTCTGTGCTTTCAGGATCGGGATTTGCTTTAGCATTCCTGTTATCGCCTTTTGAAAGGAATGGAACCTGGCTGGATCGCTTTCCGTTATCGCCTGGTGCTCCCGCATAATATGGTCCATAAACGTATAATCCGTAATGCCAATGCGTCCAAGTGAAAGCAAATACACATCGAGGCAGGGGTGCTTTTGTTGAAATAAGATCAAATTTCTGGTGCCGTCCTGCTCCCAAAACGAATCAATCGGATGCTCCTGATGATACACGTATATATTTTCATCATACGAAAATTTTACACCCGTTTGAAAAAGGCGAAAACCGTATTCATAATCCTCCAGACCATGCCCCATAAAGCTCTCATCAAACCCACCGATGGACTCAACAAGTTTTTTGCGAACGGAATGGTTCATCGTCGTACATGAAATCCAGGGCTGGCGGAAATCATCACGAAAAGCATCAATAATTTTTTTCTCGTACTTTTTTGGGGTAGAAAAGAGCTTAATGTTGGAAAAGGAGTGACAGTCTTTTTGTGTCAGTAGTTGAATCGGTTGCTTCGTCTGGCGAACCATCTCCGCTAGCTGATCTTTTTTCAGCTTATGCGGATGAGCAACCTGTTCAAATCGGGTCTTAACCATAGGAGAGTCTTTGGCAATCGCATAAAAGGAATCAAACTGCGACTGATTAAAATCGGCAAATAAATAGGAGTATACTTTATTTACATTTTTGCCTGTAATGACATACGATTCTTTCTTGTTTGTCTGATGCCTCTGATAATGGCTGTTCACAAAATCGGGATCGACAATGACCTCTGCATCCAAAAAGATGAGGATTTCTCCTTTGGCTTCCTGAATCCCGATGTTTCTCGTTTTGGAACGGCCTGCATTTGTTGTGTTGCGAATATAGCGAAATGGGTAGGGCGGTCGATAGTGCTCAAGTGCATGCGAACCATCTGTCGAAGCATCATCAATGAGGATGACTTCCATTTTGGCGAAATCAAAGGTTTGGTTTTCCAATGAATACAACGTCAGCAAATTCAGCGGGTAACGGTTATACGAGGGAAGGATGACGGTTACTTCCGTGCTCACACTAGTTCTCCTCCTCTACACGTTGCAGTGGTATCCCTGATTTTTTCTTAAGTGAGGCTGCGGGCACTCCTGCTACCACATCATGAGGATGTACATGACGAAGAACAACAGCTCCCAGACCTAAAACAGCATGCTCACCAATCGACAAGCCTTCTTTGAGAACCACGCCTGGAGCGATCCAGCAATTGCTGCCGATATTGTTGCTGCCACTGACATGCGTTTGATGAGTGATCATAGCGTTTTTGCCAACCACGACATTATGGGAGATGTGTGACAGGTTCCCGATTTTGACATGCTCCGAAATGACTGTATTCGCAAGTACGCCTCGCGCAATACATGTATTGCACCCGATCTCAACATGGTCTTCAATCACTACACTGCCAATGTGCGGGAATTTAAAGGGATCGCCATTCTCATCCCGCTCATACCCGAATCCATCTCCACCGATGACAACACCGCTATGAATGACGCAATTGGAGCCGATAGTCGCATGATCATAAATCGTCACATTGCTGTGGATTTGCGTATTGTCACCGATTTTGACATGATCCCCCAAAACCACATGATGCCCGATATACACATTTTGACCAAGCATGCAGCCTTCTCCAATCACAGCGGACGGAGAAATTCCGGTTCTCGTATTTTTCGGGCAAAATGCGTACATGACGGAGGCAAATGTGTTTCGTGGATTTTTAACCGGAATAAACAAAAACGGGGTATCCTTTGGACGTAAGGCGTCCTGCGAACAGATCACCACCGATGCCTTTATAGACGCCCAGTCCAGCGCTTGCGCATTCATCCATGACAACGTATTCGGCTTCGTTTCATAAATGGAAGAAAAGCCGGTCAGCATCATGTCAAATCCCGGCTCCTGTCCAAGTGTCACATCCGCAATCCACTGTTTCTCGTGCAAAAACTGAAGCAATTTCCGTAGCGAGAAGGTAATCTCCATGCACATACATCCCTTTCGATGACGAATGAACCACTAGGGCAAATCAGGTGCGGGAGAAGCAATGCCCAGTATTTTACGAGCTTCTGCTGGCGTAGCAATGTCTCTGCCCAAATCAAACGCGTAAGCTGCCAATCGCTCTACCAATTGCGCATTGCTCTTGGCTAATTCTCCGTAGCGCGCATACACGTTGTCCTCGAAGCCTGTGCGAATATGCCCCCCCAGCTGCATCCCCAGCAAATTCATTGGCAATTGTCCCTTCCCTACTGCTGCAACGGACCACGTACTGCCCGTTGGAATACTCTCTACCACATGAAGCAAATTTTTCGCGGTAGCGGGAATACCACCATCCACGCCTAACACAAATTGAAACAAAAATGGCTGCTTGAGCAGACCTTCCTTGGAAATTTTCAGGGCTTGATTAATCATCCCGAAATCAAAAATTTCAATTTCTGGCTTTACCCCGTGCTCATTCATTTTGGCGGCCAGCTTGCGGACAAATGCGGGAGAATTGATCATCACATTGTCTTTCCGATTCATGGACCCCGGCGTATAGGATGCCAATTCCGGCTTACATACGAGCGGATTCCACCTGTCCTCTTCTGATCCCGCCTGGCCCCAGCCAGTGGTCGTCAGGTTGATGATGATATCGCATTGCTGGCGTATCCTGGACACAATTTCTTGATAAACCTCTACACGCTGACTCGGAGTTCCATTGTCTTCGCGCGCGTGAATATGAGCGATGGAAGCTCCGGCATTCCAGCAGTCGAGAACAGCCTGTGCAATCTCCTTTGGTGTAATTGGAAGATTTGGATTGTTCTTCCTTGTGGTGACCCCTCCCGTTACCGCAGCAGTAATGATCATTTTTTCCATTTCGTCAAGCTCCCTTGTTTATTTAGCCTGTAAATACTCGCCTGTTTGCGCCAGACCAGCCCGCAAATCAAAGCGAGGCTGCCATCCGAGTATGTCGATCGCTCTTGTGTTATTTAACAGGCTATTTTGAATGTCTCCCTCGCGCTGAGCCTGGTATACAGGAGATATGTCTACCGCTTGCAGCTGTCCCATCAGATGGACGAGCTGATTTATGCTCGTTTTTTGATTCGTGCCGATATTGACGATTTCATTATGTCCAGACTGCAGGGAAAGCAGGTTGGCTCTGGCAACGTCTTTGACATAGACAAAATCACGCGTTTGCTCGCCGCTCCCGTAGATCACTGGCCTTTCCCCATCAATGATTTTGCGAAGAAAGGTCGCGATTACGCCTCCCTCTCCCGTAGCTGCCTGACGTGGTCCATACACATTCGCATAGCGCAAGATCGTAAATGCAAGTCCATAGGAGGATTGAAAAAACTGAATGTACATTTCAGACATGTATTTGGAAAGTCCGTAAAAGGATAGAGGTTGGATGGGAAACGATTCTGTAATACTGCTATCTGCTGTTTCACCGTATACGGCACAAGAGGAGGAAAAAACGATTTTTCGGACCTTGAATTTCTGACAGCATTGCAGGATGCGAATCGTACCTAAAATGTTATGCTCGGCATCCTTCACCGGATTTTGGATTGATTTGGTCACATCAATCTGGGCTGCCAGATGCATCACAAAATCTGGCCTTTCTTTCGCAAATATTTTTTCGATCTGGGGAGAAGTAATGTTCATTTTATATAGCTTGATGGCAGGGGGGACATATTCTTTTCGGCCCGTCATGAAGTTGTCGATCACGACGACCTCATAGCCCTCTCCCAGCAGCAAATCTACAATGTGGGAACCGATAAACCCGGCTCCTCCCGTAACGAGAACCTTCACAATACATCACTCACCTGTTTTCCCCTCACTTCCATACCCTCCTAATAATTTCAAAGGCTTCTGCATACTCCACGCCAACGGTCATCCCTCTGACGCGTGCCAGATGCTGAACTCCTTCATACGAGCGCGGATGTGGATAAGGGCGCATCTCGACGTCATAATGACGGAGGGCTTGAAGCTTGTCATTTATCGTATCGGAAATATCTACAAAATAAGTAGGCTTAAACAGCTTATCCTGGGTATTCTGTGTCCACTCACTAGACGATACCGTTTCAAAGCATAAAATTTCGATCGGCTTCTTCCCTGGCAACGGTCGCGCTGCAGTCATCACCGCTTGGAACGTGACCTGATGATCTTGATTCAAGTCGCCATAATGATGGGTGAAGATGATATCGGGCGTATACGTGTCCAGTAGTTTCTCGATCTCTCGGGTAATTTCATGCAGAGGAACGGTATTCAGTTTCAAATTCGGAAATTGCATGAAAATAACTCTCCCTACACCCAAATGACTGTTTGCCAGTGACGTGAACTTTTGTATATGGTGTTCTTCTTCTTTTCTGCCCTTCGCGACAATGACCGTCACAATTTCAAATCCGTCGTTGATCAGCTTCTTGATCGTCCCTCCCGATCCTAGTATTTCGTCATCCGGATGGGAAGCAATTACTAACGCCCTTTTTGTCATAGCTGCACCTCTTTTCCATCAAAAGGCATGTTTTTTACTTACGGATTAATTTTATGAAAGCGGCAGAAGCGTTGAAACGGACAAGCGCGGAAATAGAGAGAGCCCCCTTTTGCAAGGAGGCCCTACACGATGTCTTCTGTATGACTGCTTAAAGGTTACAACGTAAAAAACCTACCCGTTCCATTTCTTTTAGAATGACTAGGATTTGATGAGAGATCGATTCGGATATACTGCCTTTTTTTCGCAGGTATGTGCTTAAGTCCGGCCCCTTCAGGAATTCCATGATGTTATAGTTTGAGCCTGTCTCAAAAAGCTTTGGGGCAAGCGACAATGAAACATGCCCCTAACCCCTATCTCTTTTGATAGGTCTGAGGAATACATTATTCATGGCAGGATAGGTTTGGACCTGATCTGTGAAAAATCAACGAACATCACCAAATACCCCTAGATGAGTTTGCTCTAGGTACATGCACATTCTTTTTTTTCATGCCTGCGTATACTGATGAGAAGATTAGTTACAAGGAGTAGGCTGAAGGAAAGGGGTTAATCCATGAAATGAGAGTCAAATACAATATAGATGAATCTGTTATTGCTTCCATACTGAATCAAGAGTATGGAATTCACGTGAAAGATATAACGTTTATACCGCACGGCACCTCAGCTTATTCCTATAAAGTAATCGATCACACTGGTTCATGCTACTTTCTTAAATTATTTGATACCACCGATGACCAGCAAAAACGATCTATCCTACTTCTCGATTCCTATTTACCCATGACTTGGGAAATGTACCGCTTGGGGATAATGAAAAATCTCACCTATCCAATCAAAACGAAAAATGGCCATTATCATACAGGCTTCAAAGAAATTGTCCTGATTTTATTTAATTTTGTTGAGGGCAAAACTTTAAAGGAATCTTCTTCTACAAAAGAAACCTTGGATAAAATAGCAAAGGTGGTTGCTACCCTGCACAAAGCAACCCCTGAAATAAATAATCATCGAGCGCTGCAAGAACAATTCCATAATGGCGCTCAACTGGGTTTGAAACAATGTCTTACAGCGCTTGAATCAAAAACTATGATCAACGATCCTTATAAAGAAGCGTTAAAGAAACTGGTATTACCCAGAAAAGAAGCCATTCTGCGTCTTTCAGATGTTCTTTTGGAGCTATGTTCTTCCGTTAAGATCATTCAAACAGAAAGAGTGTACTGCCATGGAGATCTTTGGGCTGGCAATATTATAATCAACCAGGATGAGCTGTTTTTAATTGATTGGGAACATTCTCTTCTCGCACCTGCCGAATGTGATCTGACCTACTTTATAGGGAACGGAAAAAACTTTGCCTTTTTCTTCAATCAGTACGAAAACTACTTTGGTAAAAAAGTCGTCCTGCATTCGGATTTACTACGTTATTACTTATACCGAAGAATGCTTACCCATCTCACCTATTTAATGAGGAACATCCTTTACAAAAATAAGAATGATGCAGACAACAAATTCGACATCGATACGATTGCTCATTATTACATTGATAAGCTTGATCAAATTGAAACGGTGGTCAAGAGGGTGAAAAGTGATTTGGTAGACCATATTGTCTAGCGGTATATATTTCCTATGAAAATGCCTTACTACTCCGTATTATTTTACGATTGAAAATATGGCCTAACTCGTTGACTAATCAGGTAATTCAAGATAAAGTACGCCTATCACTTGAACGCACAAAAGCAAGAAAGCGAGAAAGCGTCACATTGGAAATGACAAGATAGTCGGCGCCATCAACGCCGTAGTTGCCATGTATAAAAAATCCCCTTTGCCAATTAAGGGGATTAGTCTGATTTCAGCAAGGAGTTGCCAGCATGAACAAGCCATTAACCTTTGCCAAAAGCCTTTGGGTGTTGCTCGCCGTCTTTGGCATCTTGTTTCCCGCACTGTTCTGGGGAAAAGTAGAACCACATATGCCGCTTTTAGGAGCGACCATCGCAGCGGCCACACTACTGCGGCTGTTTGGTGTCCCGTGGAAGCAGTTGGAGGAGGGACTAATCAAAGGCATACAAACAGCCATAGCCCCCATGCTGATTCTTTCTCTTATCGGTATCCTGATCGGGGTCTGGATGATGAGCGGTACAGTCCCGATGATTTTGCAGCTCGGGATTTCTATTATTTCACCTGAATATTTCACAATCAGTGCCCTTTTTCTGACGATTATCGTCTCTACTGTTACAGGGAGCTCCTTCACGACGATCAGCACAGTTGGTGTCGCCTTGATGGGGGTATCCACTGCGCTCGGTCTCGATCCGTTGATGACCGCCGGTGCCATCATTAGCGGTGCCTGCTTCGGGGATAAGATGTCTCCGCTCTCGGATACGACCAATTTTGCTTCGGCAATAGCGGGCGTTCCCTTGATGACGCACGTGAAATTCATGATGCACACCTCGATCCCTGCTGCTTTACTGACAGCTCTTTTCTTTGGTTTTCAGGGACAAGCAGTGAATGTCAATCTGGACGCTATCCGAGACATTCAGCTGGCACTAACGCAAAACTTTTCACTTGGGGTGATCACGCTGCTGCCAGCACTGGTCGTCCTGATCTGCTCCGCACTGCGTAAGCCGATTCTGCCTACACTCGTTTTCGGGATTCTTAGCGGGATTGCTACAGCTGCCTTCGCGCAGGGCGTTTATTCTCCAGTACAATGGATGAATGTCATGCAAAACGGCTTCGTCAGTACGATAACCAACGAAGCCGTCACTGCGATTGTGAATCGCGGAGGATTATTGTCTATGACCTGGTCGCTTGCCCTCATTCTTATCGCACTGTCGCTCGGAGGCATTCTCCAGTACAGTGGCGTGTTCCACGCACTCTTTGATGGTTTCATCAAACGCATGAAGCACGATGCGGGTATGGTTGGATTAGCTGGCTCTTCCTCTATCCTCGTCAACGTTCTGACTGGCGAGCAGTATTTGTCAATTTTACTCCCCGGCCAAATGTTTCGCGAGGCATTCGCGGCACGCGGCATCGAGGGAAGACGCCTGTCACGCACCTTGGAGGATTGCGGCACCTTGGTCAACCCGCTCATTCCGTGGGGCGTTAGCGGTGCCTTTTTTACCAGTACGCTGCATGTCGCAACACTCGATTACTTGCCGTACGTAATCTACTTATGGATTTCTCCGCTTTTGACCATGCTCTTCGCTTGGCGAGCACAAAAGGTTAGCCAATCGCATACACGGTAGTACAGTTTTTGCCCCGACGCTTGGAGCGGTACAGCGCCTCATCGGCTGCCCGCTTCAGGCCGTCGGCTGTTTTCTCATCCTCTGGATAGCGCGCAATCCCGACGCTCACCGCTACAGGAATACAGCAATTCTCATGCACCAACGGACGTACACGCAAATACTCCCTGATTGCCCTGACCTTTTCCTCGGCTTCCTCCATCGTAGCATCGGGCGACAGGAGCATGAATTCATCACCCGCATAACGATAAGCCGTATCCTCTTTTCCAGCGACTGCTTTCATCGCCTCCGCTATGCGACGAATCATTGCATCTCCCACATGATGACCGTGATGATCGTTTACCACCTTGAGACTATCCGAATCGAGCATGATCAAAGCAACAGAAGACTCCTCGTCGCTAAGCAAATTCTCCAAATCGCGGTGAAAAGCACGGTAATTGGCGATGCCTGTCAGCTCGTCCTGAAACGACATCTGGTACATGCGTTCATACAGTCGTGCCGTTTCGATCGCACTCGCTACCTGAAATCCGATGATTTTCAGCAGCTCCTCATGCTCTTTTTTATAGGCGAATTCACGATATGATTGGGCAGAAATAACCCCCTTCATCTGGTTGCCCAGCATGAGCGGCACAAAGATGCATGTATTCGTATCGATTTCCGGACTGCCCCATCGAATCATCTCAGGCTCACTCGGCTCATCCTTCATCGTTCGGATATGTATGGTTTGGCGTGTATCAATGACTTTAGAAATTAGTCCTTGCCCATACGGTATGGTGAGCGGTCCATAATTGATTCCGCTGTCAATGCTGATCGGTACCCTGATCTCGCAGTCACCCTCGTCAAAAAAGGCAATGAAAAAAGCATCAGCGCGCATGACTCGCGATACCAGCTCAAACGCTTTCAACAAAATCTGGTTCTCTTCATACGTCTTGGCAAAAATATGACTCAAATCATGCAAAATCTTCATGTGCTCGGACATCCAAAGCATCTCGGTTACTTTGTTATGTAGTTGGCCGATTTGTTTCAACAGCTCTTGGTGCAACTCCCCATCCTGCTCTGTCAGCAGATCGTTAACCTCGCGTGATACCGCTTCCAACTCTTCGTGATTTACTAGCTCAATACGGCTAAGCCATTGACCATAACGCTCCAACAGCTGCCTTCCATACGCTTCTTTTCCTGCAAAGTCATCCTGCATGTACAACCCTCCAGCCATTGGATAGGCTTACGATTTCTTCTCCACATAACGCTCTACTGCTGCACGGATCGCCTGCAAGACCGCTCCCTGACCAGGAGCCAGAAAACGTTCTTGTATGGCATGTGTAATCTCTTGTAATCCGTCTACAACTGTCTTTCCTACGATTAATTGGACCAAAAATTCACTGGTTTTGTCCATGACAAATGTAAAACTGGCATCACAGATTTCATCCTTGTCCACATCGATGATGAGAACACAGCCTACCATGGTGGAAACCTCGTACAGTGGAGTTCCTTTTGGAATCTGGGCAAATCCTGCTGTCAGAACTGTATTTTTCGCCGCCTCGTTACCCATCTGCTTGTCCTCCCGTACGTGCCATTTTTTCCGAGTTTTACAAAAACTTCTTGTATCAGTTATGAGACAAGAAAACGGCTACTCCTGAATGCGGAAATAGCCTAATCCGTTCTGACGTGCTTATCAAAACCAATTTTACCCTATTTGAGCTGTTCTTTCCATCCCCTCATTGCGTCTAATGTGCTGAAATCTCCTTTTATACAAATAAAGAAGAAAAATACCGCGTATAAGGACATCCAAAAAGATGGCAAGCCATACTCCGGAGAGGCCCATTTCCAGTTGAAAGCCAAACAGATAGACGCCTACCATCCGTACCAGCCACATGCCCACTGCCGTGGCGTACATCGGAGCCTTTGTGTCCCCTGCTCCCTGCAATCCACCTCGCAGAATCAGAAGCAAGGCGAGCGGCGGTTGATAGAGAGCCATATACGTAAGAGCAATGACGACATAATCGATGATCTGTGCATCCTCGGTAAATATCGTCGCGATCCAAGGAGCACACAAATACAGCGCAAAACCAAAGATGGACATTAGTCCAAGCCCCAGCCACATGCAAATCATGCCAAAGGAGTATGCATCCCGTGACCGTTTCGCTCCTAGATACTGCCCAACCAGTACGGTAGCTGCCACTTCAAAGCCCGCACCTGCCAATATCATCAGCGACTCCAGATTCGATGCAATCATGTGAGCGGCATATGCCTTTGTTCCCATTTGAATAATCGCGCCGTAATAGAGCAGGACACCAAGGCGCATAATCATTTTCTCAGTCAAAACTGGCAAAGACCGCCAAGCCATCTCCTGTGCCGGCTTGCCGAGCAGCTCTCGCCAGGAAAACCCGCTCCAAATCTGTTCTGAGGACTTGTGGACAGCGATAAACAAGGCGACTGCACCAAGCACCCGAACCAATGCTGTTGCCCAGGCTGCCCCCGCTACGCCCCATCCCGCAAAAGAGCCCAATCCAAAAATGAAGACGTAATCCAATCCCACGTGGACGATGTTGATCCACAGACTGACCTTCATCGGGGTGCGTGTATCTCCGTTTGAACGCAAAATACTCCCCAAGGTAACCATCAGAGATAAAAAGAGGGCAGAACCACCAACGATGCGAAAATAGGCAACCGCCTCTTCCAGCACATCAGGCTCTGCACCCATGATTTTCAAAATAGGGGCAGCAAAGAAAAGGGCTGCGAGTCCAAACAGAATCCCGATTGCAGAGGAAAGTACAATCGCTTGTCTGGCATAGGCAGCAGCCTCCTTTTCCCGTCCCGCTCCTATGCTTTGTGTAATATAGGAGGAAGCCGATACTCCGACTGCCATAAAAATCGCCATGGCGACCAGTACCATCGAATTTGCCACGCCAACAGCAGCAATCGCCGTTGCACCCAGACTGGACACGAAAAACAGATCGACAAAGCCAACAAGCGTATGTAATATCTGTTCGAGCATCGCCGGGATTGCCAGCGACAAGATCAGACCGATTTTTTGCTTTCTGGAGAGCTGTTCGTCTGTTAAGACCAATGAAGCCATGTTGTCCACACCTTTTACCTGTAAATCATCACGTTGCCAATCATACTGCAAAAGGGTAGGTTGATCTAGCATTTTTTGTTGGCGTTTGGTGTCAAACTGGTTTCCCTATCAGGCAGACTGATATAATGATTAGAATTATTTTATAAAAGCTGGTCAGAATCATGTTGCGAGGAAAGGTAAACCTGTCTTGTTGGCAGACGATTAAGGAGGGGTTTGAGCATATGTTTCGGTTCCTACACAGAAAGAGATTAGTAAATATCGATGCTAAAGGACTCGCGCAATTGATGTATGAAGATGTCTCTAGTGACAGGTGGGATCAAGAGAATTTAACAAAACGCAATTTGAATTTTTCGATCGATAGCATTTGCTATATCGATACGTATACGACACGCCTGCTGACTACTGAAGCTGGTAAGACTCTTTTGCAAAATCATTTTGATTCGTTCGTGATACGACTGGGAGCCTATACAGGTGAAGTGATAAGAAGAAATAGCCAGCAGGACTTTGCCTGGTATGAGTTGGATTCAGTCTGTCATTATTCTGCGAAATGGGATGAAGTGTACGATGCTGATCCTGATGAAGCTGTCCTTTACTCTAAAACAAAAGATATGGCTCTATTCCCCCTGTCAGTAGTAAGACAATTTTTGAAGGGAGACTCGCCATACCCTAATTTTCTGTCCTATGTGGATGAGGTTTTGAAAGAATACCGTTAAGCGCTACCTCAACTCCCCATCGATTGCCTCTCTCACCCGGTTGCCAGCACGAATCAGCCGCTCCTTTGCATCCGTGGCAAGAAGACCCGTCTTTTGCATGACAATCGCTACGCGTACATCTCCCGCCGCATGTAGCAGGAGCTTCTCTGCTTCCTCGTAGGTAACTCCCGTTGCCTCGATGACAATACGCTTGGCCCGCTCTCTCAGCTTCCAATTAGTCGCTTGTACATTTATCATCAGATTTCCATATACCTTGCCCAAGTGGACCATACTGGCTGTCGTCAGCATATTCAGGACCATTTTGGTTGCACTGCCAGCCTTGAGACGTGTAGAGCCCGTCACGACCTCCGGACCCACCAGTATATTGATGGATACGTCTGCTCCCTGGCTGATGTCTGGATCAGGATTACAGGACACAGAAATCGTCCGTGCGCCAATCGTCTTTGCTTCTTTCAGCGCCCCGATTACATAAGGGGTTCTCCCGCTTGCCGCGATCCCTACAACTGCATCTCCCTTTTTAATGCCATGAAGCCGTATATCCTCATGTCCCATTTGCTCGGAATCTTCGGCTCCCTCAATGGCGTTTAGCAATGCTTTTGCCCCGCCGGCAATAATTCCCTGCACCATTTGTGGATCGGTGCCAAATGTAGGGGGACACTCTGCCGCATCAAGAACACCTAGCCGTCCACTCGTACCCGCGCCAAAATAAAACAGTCTCCCTCCTTTTGCCAGCGCCTGCCCGATCAGCTCTACTGCCTTGGCGACCTCAGGCAGCACCTGCTGTACAGCAAATGCCACCTTGTGATCCTCCTGATTCATCAGTGTCACGATCTCGATAGCCGACATCTGATCCAACCGTTCACTTGCTGTATTCCGTCTTTCTGTATGGAGCTGGTGCAAGTTCTCGCCCACTGGCTCACCCCTTTTCCCATTCGGTTACACTCGTTTGCAGTTGTTTTTTGATCTTCTCATTCAGGCTATGTTCGCTACGTGCCATCGCTGCCACTAAAGAACCGATTACCGGCGTGACAGACGGAACTACTGTTGCAAATGATGCTTTTTGCTTCAACTGCTGACAGAGCATCGTATTTCCCGTCAGTAAACCACCTGCCAGGACGACAGGTAACCGTTCGTTCGTTTTAGCTAGACAAGTGGTAGCCAGCTCCATCAATGAATCTGCTGCCTCGCTGATCAATCGAAGGGCGATGGCATCACCTGATTGGGCGGCACGCTCGACAAGCCCACTCGTCTGTGCCAACCCCATACGTGGATTACTTGCGTTGTAAATCAAGCTGATCAGCTCATTCGGACGCTCGGCTCCGTAATGGGCGAGAAATAATTCCGTCAGCATGGTCTGCTCGCCTCGCCCGTCATAAGCACGCAAGACAGCTACTGCCGCCCTTTTCCCCAAGTCAAAGCCGCTCCCTTCATCTCCTACCAAATACCCCCAGCCACCGACGCGATGTCGCTCGCCTTGCTCTGTCAGCGCATACGCAATCGAGCCTGTGCCGCAAATAAGAACGATACCTGGACAGCCCCATGTCCCGGCGTAAAGCGCCGCAATCGCGTCGTTGTCGATAAACAGGCGCTCCTGCCATGTGTCGTGGAAAGCAGCCTGAATCAGCGCTTTGGTCGGCTGATGATCTGCACCCCCGAGGCCAATGTAAAGGCCAGCTACCTCCTCTGCCTTTGCACCAGCCTGCTCCTGCACCTGCTTGATGCAGGCTTGCAGTGTACACTCCACGTCAGCCCATGGACGGGACAACGGGTTTGTGCCCTCGCCAACCGCTATTGCCTTCACTCGTCCAGTCCCGTCACAAATCGCTGCTTTTGTTTTCGTACCGCCACCATCTATCCCGATGAACCACTTGTTTTCATTATTTGACCGCACCTGCTGTCAATCCTTCCATGAACTGCCTTGACGCCATCAAAAACACACCGATCATCGGCAAAGCAGATAATGTAAGCCCGGCAAACAACAGGCTCCAATCTGTTTCGTATTCACCAAACAAGACCATCATGCCTACCGGAATCGTTTTGAGCGCATCACTCTGGATAAAAATGAGCGGGAAGAAAAAATCGTTCCAGGCATGGATGAAATTAATGATGACAACCGTTGCCAATGCAGGGCGTATTAAAGGCAAAAGCACACGCCAAAAGACCTGGAAATGGTTGCAGCCGTCGATACGTGCTGCCTCCTCAAGCTCCACTGGCAGCGTACGGAAAAAACCTGTCAGGATAAATACCGAAATCGGAATCCCACTAGCTGTATAAATCAGGATCAACGACCACAGCGAGTTGAGCAGCCCAAGGTTTTTCATCAATATGAATAAAGGGACAAGACCCAGCTTGATCGGAATCATCAGACCCAGCAGGAAAAAGAAGTACAGTACCCCCGTCCACTTATACGAAAATCTCGCCAAATAAAAGGCAGCCATCGCAGAGAAAACGGTAATCAGCAAAACTGACATCACGCTGACAAATATGCTGTTCATCAAAAAATCGGCAAAGGGTACGACTTCCCACAGCTTTCTATACGTGTCCAGACTAAAAACCGTTGGCAGAAGCGATAAAGGATTTTCGAAAATCTGCCTATTCGTTTTGAAGGAGGAAGCAATCATAAGCACAATCGGATAAAGGGATATTAGCATGAAGAGATAGGCCAAAACGTACTGCGCCGCCCTGCCACCCACACTCGTTCTCACATCATGTCCCTCCTTTCTAAGACTTTTGCCAAACCCAAGATTAATGCTGCACTTCACGTTTGCGCATCAAATAAAGCGAGAGTGCAGATACTGACGCCACGATAAAGAAGAGAACAACGGCAAGCGCAGAGCCCAGACCGACCGATACATCACCTGCACCTCCAGCGCTGCTGAACGCCAAACGATAAAAGTAAACGGCCAGTGTATCTGTCGAACGAAATGGTTCGCCCATCGAGCCTTGCATCGCATATACCAGCTCAAACGCTTCGAAGGCTTGAATAAACGTAAAGATCGTCATGATCGTAATGGATGGCATACAAAGCGGCAAAATGATTTTCCACAATAAGCTGATTCCTCTAGCGCCATCCAGTCTGGCTGCTTCAATCAGCTCTTCCGGAATTGATTGCAGACCCGCCAGAAAAATCAGCATCGCAAACCCAATACCAAACCAGCAGTTAATGAGGATAATCGCGAGCAGCGCTGTATCGGGATCTCCGAGCCATGGCTTCGCCCACTCCTCAAGCCCGATCTTGGTCAACAGCGTATTCAGTGCACCATAATTGGGATTCAGTATCAACTTCCATAAAAACCCAATTACAATAACCGAGAGAAGCCTGGGCATAAAGTAAGCGATCTTCAAAAAGCTGGAGCCGCGAATTTTTCTGTAAATCAGAAAGGCCAATCCAAAGGCAATCCCATTTTGCACAATCATTTCTACAATAAAATAGTAGACATTGTGGCCAAATGCATTCCAAAACATCTCGTTAAACGGCTCTATGGTGAACAGTGTCACGAAGTTTTTCAGTCCGACAAAGACTCCACGCTTGATTCCATCCCAGTCGTACAAGCTGTATAAAAACGCCGAAATGATCGGATAGACGACAAACAGCCCATATACGATAAGTGCGGGAATAGGAAACAGGTGAATCAGCCAGCGCGCTCGGCCTTTTGGTCGGATGGTTGGTCTTTCAAAAGTACTGATGACGCCCACCCCCCTTTTTGAATAGGTTCTTTTTAGGATGACGGGAGCGAATCGATTGATCCACTCCCGCAGTCCATTCTTTCTTTACCTATTTTTTGAATGGCGGGTACCAGGTGGCAGCGGACTTTTGCACTTCATCCACTACTTGCTCCGGACTCATTTTGCCTAAATACATTCCTTGCAGCGCATTTTCCAACGTCTGCTTTGTGGTCGGCTTGCCTTCTGCAAAATGAACAACCATCAAATACGGTGTGGAGCTAGACTGAGAAAGCTCTGCCATTTTATTCACAAGCGGATCATCCGTCGTCACACCCGGTACTGCACTGATTCGTTTGAATTGATTAGCAAATAGCTCTCCAAATTTCTTGGTCGCCATAAATTCCATGAATTTCATCGCCTCCTGCTTGTGCTTCGACTTGCTGTTGACCGCATACGAGCCATCTACCCATGTCGTAATGACAGCTTTGCCATCATCTGTCGGCATTGGGAAGAAATCGAGCTGCAGGTCAGGATTGAGCTTTTTGATTCCTTCCAGTTCAAAGCTTCCGTTGATGAACATCGCAGCTTTGCCAGTAGCGAACAAGGTTCTCATATCATTCAATTCCAGACCCACATAATTTTCCGGGAAATAAGGGATGAGTTCTTGCATGCGTTGCACGCTTCCTAAAAACTCCGGGCTCTTGAGGTCGCTTTCCCCTTTTTGCAGCTTATCCAGATACTCACTGTTGTAGCTGGCAGGTGCAATTACGCCATGGCTCAGGGACAATAGCCAGCCTTCCTTTGCACCAAAGGAAATAGGAACGATTCCTTTTTCCTTCAAAGCCTTCGAGGTTGCGATCAGCTCTTCCCAGCTTTTTGGCTCTTTCAAGCCATTTTCCTCAAATATTTTTTTGTTGTAGTAAAATTGCGTGGAGTTCAGGGAAAGCGGCACTCCATACACCTTGCCATCCTTGCCTGTTGCTGCTGCGAGAACGTCCTTTGGAAAGCTTGAGATGCCAGCAACACCGTCTAGCGGCTCCAAATAGCCTGCTTCCGCTAAAGAAACGCCTGGTGCATACGGACGAAGCTGCAAAATGTCTGGGCCACTATCACTTTGAAGCGCTGTATTCAAAATCGTATTGTACTCAGTTGCCTTGAACGGCTTGAACTCGATCTTGATGTTTGGATTGTCCGCTTCAAATGCTTTAATGATTTGCTTGTAGCCTTCTGTGTCTTCCACACGCCAGCTATGCATTGACAACGTTACCTGCTGGCCTCCCCCTTGACCGCCGCTTGCATTGCCAGCCGGCTCCCCTCCCGGTTTTGCTGGCTCAGTCCCGCCACCACCACTACATCCGGCAAGTGCCATAGCCGCTGCCAGCACGACAGAAGCTGCTGCATGAAAACGAAATTGCTTCATCCTAAACCCTCCCCCTTATTCTTTGCGCCTAGCTCTATTCAGTCAGACTCTTATGTATCTGAGTCGTGACAGCGTCATGTAATAGCGGTCGCAATTGCCTAAGCTGATGGTTACGTCCGAGATGAACGACATTCGTCAAAAAGATGACCGCCAAATCCTGCACCGGATCGATCCACATGCTCGTTCCTGTAAAACCGGTATGTCCATAGCTGGATGGATGGAAACCACTGCCACAGCTGAGCGGCGTTTGGGAACAATTCAGCTCCCAACCATATCCCCTGCTGCCAGAGGCTTGCACGGTATGCCAGTGAATTGCTTTTTCTCTCCATTCATCCGTAATGATTAGCGGGGTGCCGTACAGCCAGCTCATCGCGTAACGGCATAGGTCATCCGCATTCGAGAACAATCCTGCATGACCAGCTATCCCGCCCATCACATACGCTTTTTCATCGTGTACCTCGCCTGCTATATATTTTCCTGTTAGCGAGCAATACTCCGTATGCGCAACATTCTTAAAAACGCGAGTATTCGGACAATAAAAGGTATGAGTCATCCCGAGCGGCTCGTATATATGCTGCGTCACATACGTATCGAGCTTTTGTTTGGTTACGCGCTCGATCAAAAGCCCCAGCCAGATCATCCCTAAATCACTGTAAACAACCTGTGTGCCGGGGGCATGGAGCAGCTTCTGCTGAAAAAGAAGCTCTGGCAAAACGATCTGGCTATCTCGCCTCCGCTCTGCCAGATCAGCTGGCAGACCTGATGTGTGTGTAAGAAGCTGAGCAATCGTAATCGAAGCTTTATCAGCTGGACAATCAGGGAAGTACATGCCAATCCGATCATCCGGAGCGAGAACTCCCTCTTGGAACAAAAGCAGGAGAGCAGGAAGCGTCGCCGTCACCTTGGTTAATGAAGCCAGATCAAACAGCGTTTCAGGTGTGACTAGCTGATCCCCCGTCATGCTCGTCTTGCCTACATCGCAGGTATACCAGACACGCTGATCATGAATGACCCGCAAAGCAGCACCCGGCAGCAAGCCTTCGTCTACCCATTTCTGCAAAAGCAGCTTCACTTCGTCCATGCTCCCCCTCCTTTTGTTCAGCTCGATGAGCGTTTTGTTCTGCTTACAGCCAGTCTCGTCTTTTCCAAAAGCGGAATTACTTCTTCCTGCTTGCGGCTGACCATCGTGATGAACAAAATATCGATCACATTCAGCTGCGCAATCCGAGATGCCATCGCACCGCTACGGATGCTTTTTTCTACCGAGCTGGTAAAGAGGCGTATATGAGCCAAATCCGCGACTGGCGATGGTCCGAATTTGGTCAAGGTAATGATCGTTGCTCCCTGCTGCCTCGCTTCCGTCAAAGACTGGATGATATCCTCGGTTTGCCCGGAGTAGGAGATGCCAATCACCACATCTTTGTCCGTCAAATTGACAGCAGAGGTCAGCTGTGCGTGAAAATCGGAGTACGCCTCACACCACAGATTAATACGGGAAAACTTTTGCCTGATATCGTCTGCGATGACTGCAGACGCCCCTACGCCGTAAACATCAATTTTGCGTGCCCCAGACAGGGCATCTACTGCCTTCTTTACTTCCTCATTGGACAAGACAGACAGCGTATCCTGAATGGATTGGACATTATTCCAGCTGACTGCTTGCATGATAGATTCAACAGAGCCCTCCATCATGATTTCCTGATAGCTACCTGTAGCAGTTGTCTGCTTCGTCAAATCGCCAGCAATCCGCAGCTTCAGCTCCTGGTAGCCTTTCATATTCAAAGAACGGGCCAAACGGATGATCGTTGCTTCGGATACTCCACTCAGCTCCGCCAGCTTTTGTACGGATAGCTTCACCACATCCTCAGGATGGGCAAGAATGAACTGAGCGACTTTACGCTCTGATGGTTTCAATTCGTCCAAAATGGCTTGCAGACTAACAAGACCTCCATTTAACATGTGTGACACCGCTTTCCTCCCCCAAATCTTACCTTCATTTTATGAAGCTTTATTTCTTTCGTCAATTGTTATCTAATAAACAATATTTCAAAAGAGGAAAGATATACACTACTCGCATGATTCTTTCTATTTTTTCCAATTCAATTCCCCCTTGACTTTGCCGTCACGTGAACGTTTACGCTTGGAGCCATCAACCATCCAAGGAGGAATACTGCTTTGAAACGTACTGTGATAAAAGGGTGCTGGATTCTCACCATGCGTACTGAAGAAAAGCCGTTTGTCGGCGATATTTTGATCGAGGGACAGCGAATTGAAAGGATTGCGCCCTCCATTGAGGATGAAGTAGACCAGGTGCTGGATGGGAAAGGAATGCTTGCGATGCCCGGCCTCATCAATGCGCACAACCACGCGAGCATGTCACTTTTGCGCGCTTTTTCCGATGATCTGAAGCTTATGGACTGGCTGGACAAAAAAATGCTCCCCGCGGAAGCACGCATGACCAAGGAAGACATCTATTGGGGCACGATGCTCGGAACAGCCGAAATGATCGCATCGGGCACCACTGCCTTTGCCGATATGTACGTTCATATGGACGCAGTTGCCCAAGCTGTAGTGGACAGTGGGATGCGCGCCTCCTTGACTCGGGGTCTTGTCTTTTTGGAGGACGATGGAGGACGCCGCATGACAGAAGCACTCGATTTGATCGACAACTACTCAGGCACTGGCGATGGACGAATCACTACCATGCTGGGTCCACACGCCCCTTATACATGCCCGCCAAAGCCTTTGGCTGAGATCGCTGAGCTGGCTCGGAAACGCCGTATACCTGTCCATATCCATCTCGCAGAAACCCGCGAGGAAATCGGGAAAATCAAGGAGAAATACAACCAGACACCAACTGAATACTTGCATGAAGTCGGACTGTTTGAAGACAATCACGTCCTGCTCGCACATGCAGTTCATCTGACGAACAGTGACATCAAGCTGTTGCGCGGGATGAAAGGCGGCGTGTCCCATAACCCTGTGAGCAATCTCAAGCTTGCCTGCGGAATTGCACCGCTGACAGAAATGATCGCAAACGGCATAACGGTTGGGCTTGGTACCGACGGAGCAGGCAGTGCCACAACACTGGACATGTTTGCCGAAATAAAAGCAGCAACCTGGCTGCAAAAGCTGGAGCACTTCGATCCAACGGTACTGCCTGCCGAGCTAGCGCTGCGGATGGCGACGATTGAAAGTGCCAAGCTGCTTGGTATTGACCATGAGGTGGGAACTCTGGAGGAAGGAAAAAGAGCCGATCTGATCCTGCTTGATCTAAACAAGCCACATTTGCAGCCGATTCACGATCTACACTCTCTCGTTGCGTACAGTGCGACAGGAGCAGATGTAGACACGACGATCGTAAACGGACAAATTTTAATGCGTCATCGTCAGCTGCTGACAATGTCGTGGGACGAGGTGCGCACACAGTCAGCAAAACGGGCAGCTCGTTTGGTAGAAGGGCTGTAGTCACTAATCCTGGCGTTGACGGAATTGACTGGGACAATGACCCGTTCGCTTTTTAAAGACTCGCTCAAACGTGCCCAGGCTGCCAAATCCTGTCTCAAATGCAATCGCGGTAATATCCAGCTTCGTTTTCTGGAGAAGCTGGATTGCTTTGTTTACGCGTAAATCAGCGATGTATTGAGCTGGGGTTTGGCCCAGCTGTGCACGGAATAGCCGAATCAAATGATATTTACTGAGTCCGGCAGCATCTGCGACCATATCCAGCTGTATGTGCTCGGAAGATTTCTCATAAAGAAAATCGACAGCTCGGCGAAGCCCCGGATGAGAAATGAGCAGGCTTCGATCCTCATGCTTGTTGTCATGTGTCCCATCCTGCAAGGTCAAAAGCAGGCGAGCCAGCTCAAGCTCTGTCTCTTGCTGCTCCAGCTCAGATAGCGGCCGCGACATAGTTTGCAGCACAGCATGCTCCGCCAATCGCCGAAACCTGTCCGTCGCCCCCTCTGCCCACGGAACAAATTCGATGGAAGCAGCTGGCTTGCCAAGCCTCTCCTCCTCCACTCCTCGCAAAAACGACTCTTTGAAAAAGAGCAGCATCATGCGGCTCGCCTCCTCTCCGGCATAATGCCGATGACGATAGCCAGGAGAGAGCACGAGACGCTGATCGCCTGTTACCTTTCTGATCTCCCCGTTGCATTCCATACGGGGCGATCCATTTAGCGGAATGCTTATTTGATAAAATCCTTGATGATCATGCAATTCATCCGCTGAATGGGCTGCCACCTGATAAATAAGGATGGCGCACTGCTCCATCTCCAGCCTAAGCAATTTGGATACATCCTCCATAGCTTTTATCCTCTCCACGCCTCTTGTCAAATTCCGCAATTATTGGCGGAACAGAAGCGCAATAATCGCCGAGACCATCTCCATTTTGTCCGCAATAATAGGTTCATCACCTTTTAGATAGCGGGGTTTCCCTCCAGATGAACTGGTCCTTGTTTCAGAGCCGTAATTTCGTATTGTTTCTCGTCCGGGAATCGCTCTCCCTTTCCGGCACCATCTTTCTCAACATTTCGCTTGCTCTCTACATCCTGGCCCTGACAGGCTCAGCAACCAAGTTTGCATCGGTCCTGTCTCTTGGCATCATTCCACATCTGTTATTCGGGCCGCTCGCGGGAATAGCCGTCGATCGGATGAACAAGCGCACGCTGATACTTCTCTTGGAGTCCGGGAGAGCCATATGTCTTCTCGCTTTGTTTATTTTTGCTCAGCTTGGCCCCATCCAGGTAGAGGTGATTTTCGTTTGTGTGATTCTGTTCTCTGCCTGTGATGTGTTTGCAGGGCCCGCCTACGTGACACTCCTGCCTGCCATTGTCAAAAAGGACGAGTTGAATGATGCCAACGCTTTGGATACGACCATTGTGGAAAGCATCCGGGTACTCGCTCCCTTTTTAGGAACGGTGGTCTACAGCCACTTCGGAATCAGCATCGTCTTTCTCGTTCATGCTGCCCTCTGCCTTTTGTCAGTGGCGGCTACCTGCCTGATTGTGCTCCCGCCACAAATAAAAAAGGATTCTGCTACCACCATTTTACATGATCTGAAAACGGGGTTGCAGTCCTTTACGAGGGACACACGAATATTCTCGCTAGTAGCCAATGGGATGCTGACACATGTTTTCCTATTTCCGTTTGTACTTCTCGGCTTTCCGTTCCTGATCAAGCAGGTCCTTTTCGGCAGCGATCTTGATTTCGGGATGGTCGAGAGCTTGCAGACAGCCGGTTCCCTTTGCAGCATCGTAGGGGTCGTGTTTTTACAAAAAAGGTATACGCTACCCGTCAATATCGGGATCGGCATTCTCGGCTTGATCGTGTTTGTTTGTCCGCTGCTTTTACTGGTCCACCCCGAATTTTTTCAGACGCTTTCGCACCACCCGTTACTTGTTGTCGGCTTTTTCGGGGCAGTCAGCTTTCTGCTGTTTTTTGCCTTCGGTACGTACGGGGTATTTTTTCGAACCTTTTACCAGCAGACGATCGACCCGATCGTGCTGGGGCGCTTTGTTTCTGTCATGGCCATGCTGTTCGCCATCAGTCGGTTTGCCGGTTTTCACCTGTATGGAAAGCTGTTTGATTCGTATCCGCTTCTTTATCCGATCGTTATCCTGGGGGTCGGAATGGTACTGAAGCTGCTGATGCACATCCCCTTTTTGCAGGAAGAAAAGAAACGAAAAGAACGCGCCCTCTGAGTGCTCGATTAGTCGCTTTCTCAGAGATTGATCCAGCAAAATCCCACAGCGAGACATATCGCAAACGCACTCCATTGCAAATACGGAATGAGCAGAGAAGAAGCAATCTTGTTATAAGGGCGGCTAGCCCGAATGAGCACCCATGTCGAATACATCACGAATACCATATCCATGGTGGCTAAAAAAAGCTGCTGAAATCCGAACAGTAACAGGGGAAATAGTTGATTGAAAAACCAATTTATCCCAAACAGTAGCAATAGCTCCTGATTCATTTGCCCAGCTCGCACAAGCAAGACAACGGAGAGAGCGATCAACAGGTGCAAAATGAACCAAATGACCGCAAGAAGAGAGGGAGACGGTGTTCCATCGGGCTTGGTCAAAGACTCGTACCAAGCCCCACCACCTGGAAACGCAAAGCCTGCCAGTGAGTAAAAGGCTACCACTACCAGAAACAACAGTCCATCGCGCAGGATTATCATCATCCATTCCGCTCCTTTGCCTAGTATCTCTTTACTAGTCTATGAGCGATCCTAGCAATTTCATGCCGTTTTCACAGATTTGCTTACTCGTCTTACTCGCTGATGCCAAAATACTGCCGCCTCAGCTCTTTAAATCTCTCTCTGTCTATTTGCTCTTTTGACATCTTGCCATCCACCCATTGCGTAAAGGAGGTATCCGTTAAGGTGATCGTTCCTGTATTCGTAAAACGAGTGAGCAGCGGAGTTTTGTTAAAGGGTGATTCGGCGTGATTCGCGATAATCTCCTGAATCTCATCGAACTCGGATACGTCCGTCACTGGCTTTTTGGAATCAAATGCATATCCGATTCTCCAATCTGTATCCTTGTATGCGAGTTTCATTTCCAGAACATAGTCTCCATACTCGCTTGGCATTTGCTTGATCCGGAATTGTCCATTACGAGAGGAGATAATCTCTCCAGTCAAAGGAACAGGCTGCAGGGGCAGATTCCCTCCAAAGCCGGTATCAATCACATAGGTTTGTCCCTGATGCGTCAGCAGAATCGTGACATGTGTTCTTCCGATAGTCAGAAATTGCTGAGCCGCGGGCTTATAAACAACTCCGCGTGTCAGGACCGCTTGAAAGCCGTTTTCGATCAGGAAAAAGTAGAAGAGCGAATTTAATTCATAGCAAAGCCCTCCTTCTTTTTTCACTAGCATTTTCTCCCGCAGATAGTCTTTCGTAATACCGCACGTATTCCTTCCGATAATGCAGCCATTCTCAAAAGGAAGGCTTGTTGCTGTTTTTTCAAGCATCATTCCCAGTGATTCAAAGGAAATAGGCTCAGCTTCAGATAGCCCGATTCTTTTTCGAAATAATACGCTAATTTCACTCATGATTCATTCCTCCCAGGTACAAATGAATGAAGAAAAGAGATAGCACCCACGCTACCTCTTTCTTGTAAAAAACAGCTTGTCTTATGGAAGTCGCAGAGACTCCCCTGGCTTCAACGCTTTTCCGCGAATATCCTTTTCTGCCAGCTCAGCTACAAAAGCATCTCCATCCTGCTTGATTGGAGGGAAGGTATCGTAGTGAATCGGAACAACATAATCGGCTTTTACCCACTCTGCTGCCTTGAGCGCATCCTCTGGTCCCATCGTGAATACGTCCCCGATCGGCAAAAACGCGAGGTCGATATCGTGACTGTCGCCAATCAACTTCATATCCCCGAACAGCCCCGTATCCCCAGCGTGGTAGACGGTCTTGCCACCGATTTCAATAATAAATCCGCCTGGCATCCCCATGTAGACGATTTGCTGCTCGTCATCGAGGACAACCGCGGAGCTATGGAAGGCTTGTGTCATTTTTACTTTCCCGAATGGAAGTGTCGTCGCTCCTCCGAGGTTCAGTGCGAAGGTCTTGGCGCCTTTCCATCCAAGATATGTAGCCAGCTCATGCGTTGCAATAATGGTTGCATCGTTCGCTTTTGCCAGTTCAACCGCATCCAGAATATGGTCGATATGACCGTGTGTTAACAGGATGTATTGCACGGAAATGTCTTCCAGCTTGGTTGCCGCCAGCGGATTGCCTGAAATAAACGGGTCAATCATGATTGAGTGCCCTTGGGTAGTTAATTGTACGGAGGCATGACCGTGAAATTTAATATCCAACATGGTATCCCCTGCCTTCTTGGTAATCTTTTCATTGCTCTATTATGTTACCACGAAGAGAAGGCGGAATAAAACAGGATAGAGGAGAAATAGGCCGCCTAGTGCCAGGCAGCCTGAGGGACAACTACTTGCTTACTTTTCCAAAAATGGCGCTTCGATTAGTGAGTCTCGTGCTCAGTTACTGCAACAATTTGAGAATTACGGATAATGGTACGACGATTATTTTCATGCTCGCGCAAAATGATAGTAGTCGATTTTACTCCAAC
This sequence comes from Brevibacillus sp. SIMBA_040, assembly GCF_046535075.1. Lineage (NCBI taxonomy): Bacteria > Bacillati > Bacillota > Bacilli > Caryophanales > Paenibacillaceae > Brevibacillus > Brevibacillus sp. SIMBA_040. The sequence goes on along the minus strand of NZ_JAWRXI010000003.1, from coordinate 59,237 downwards.
CACTCTGCCAAAAAAAGTCCCGCATCTTGTTTCAACCTTTACATTTCTACCTTCGAAATTTCTCATCTGGTCTCTGAATGCCATGGTTAATCCCTCCTTCTCATGCATCCTATGTACATTCGGCATAGCCCTACTAGAGCAAATGCACAGGTAGTGTGAAAATGTACTTGTACCCGTAACCATTTGTCCCACTGCCTAGCCCTGAAATCACGTATTCCGGCATCATCTTTAGCAATCGGGCGAATTCCTATTTACACGCCTGCTGATGAGGATTGTCGGTGCTCAGGCGAGATTTGTCGCTAGGTGCCGCATAGAAGAAAAATTTCTCCATCCGCAGACGAACACTGCAGGTTTTTGTCGCACGATTCCTACAGGAAAAGTACGCTGCACACAGAAACGGTAATACAAGGACAATCGGAAATACATGCCAGGAGGGATACTCATGGGAAATGTAATTGAATTGGTTGCAAGAGAGCGGACGTACAGTGGCAGAGAGGTCGCTGATCTACTCGGGATCGGGGCAAGCACACTCCGCAAATGGAGCATGCTTTTGGAAAGTCACGGCTACTGGTTTTTGCGCGATAATCAAAATCGTCGGGAATACAGACAAATCGATATTAATGCCCTCCAGCGATTTTACCGCCTGACAAAGGACCAGCTCGTTCCACAGGAAGAAGCAGCCCAAATGATCGTCACACATAATTCGTCTGAGCCCGCACCTCGTAGCGAAGCTGCCGTAGCTCTGGCCCCGGCTCCAGTGCTCCATCCACAAGTAAAGGATGAATCAATCGCCCAGCTGGACCAAAAATTGCACATCCTGGCTAGTCATGTTAAACAGCAGGATGCTGCCCATCAGGAGCTGCTGGCCCGTGTGGAAAAGCAGGAGGCGTACATCCGCAGCAGCCTGAAGGAGCGCGATCGCCGCCTGACCAAAGCGATGAGCGACATCATGGATGCCAAAGCGCAGCTTGCAAAAATGAAGGATGCCGAGCGGAAAACGACGATTTGGCAGAAGCTGTTTCGGATTCAGTAATCGTGCGTGTTCATATGACCATTTTTTGAAACAAACTCTATATAGAGCTCATCTGCGTGGCGGGAAAAGTACGATGCGATCCTCTTCTAGCTCAATCCGCAATTTCCCGTCCGCCCCGATCGCCTGAAGATACTCCTCTGGAATTTGCAGTCGCCCTGCCTGATCAAGTACGGCGCATTCATCATGGGTGTCTTCCTCCGTGGCCTCTCCGTCAGGAAGCACGGCCTGTTCTGCAACTGCGCCTTTTCGCCGCACGATCTCACTGGACGTTTTTCCGTCACGGATAGCTACTACTCGATCTACCTTTCGCGCCAGCTCCAAATCATGTGTCACGATGACAACCGTGAGCCCGAACGAACGGTTGAGCTCCTGAAAAAGGTCAAGAATCATAGCAGCTGTCCGGGTATCGACACTGCCTGTAGGCTCATCAGCTAAAAGCAGCTTCGGCTCATTGGCAAGTGCAATCGCAATGGCTACACGCTGCTGCTCGCCTCCGGACAGCTCACTGAGCCTGTTGTTTTTTCGATGACTCAATCCAACCAAATCCAATAAATTCTGTGCTCGCTCTCGTTTTCTTTTGCCCCGCAAAAGCATCGGCAGCTCCACATTTTGTTGGGCGGTGAGATAGGGAATCAGGTTGCGGGCGTTGTTCTGCCAGACAAAGCCTACCGTCTCCAGACGATATTTGACCAGCTCTGCGTTCGTCAGCCGAAAGAGGTCCGCTCCCGCTACGAACAGCTTACCTGCGGAGGGACGGTCCAATCCTCCCAGCATGTTTAAGAGCGTCGATTTGCCACTGCCGCTGTTCCCAATAATCCCCATCAGTTCTCCGTTCTCTACCTTTAAGTCAAGCCCTTGCAGCGCAACCACTTCCAGATCGGCTGCTTTATAGATTTTGACCAAATTTTCACATACAATCATCCGCTTAATCCTCCCCCAGCTTCACCGCTTGATGGATCTGCAAGCGAGACAACAGGATGCCCACGACCCCGATTCCAATCATCAATGTGATCGCAGTAAACGTATAAATGATCTGTTCATCTTGCGGGTTAGAGACCACTGAAAAGGGCGGTACCTGTTTATCCGCCTGAAGATACAAACCTAGTGCAGGAAGGAATAGCATGTTTGCAAGCTTCCCCGCCGTCATACCAATGGCAAACGCAATACCAAACGTCAGCAGCTGCTCCCATGCGAGAACGCGTACCAATTGCCCAAATGGCATTCCCATGGCACGAAAAACACCATACTGCAATTTGCGCGCTCCAAGTGTAAGCACCCAGTACATGATGTACCCGATAAACGTAATCAGCATGGACAAGAGGAATCCAAGGGTCAAAGCACCGTTCAAGCCTAAGTAATAGGCACTGTTTTTTACCTTGATCAACTGCTGCCCCGCATTATCCAGCTGACTCAGTCTGATATTTGCCTGAGAGAGACCTTCATAGAGCTCCTCAGTGGATGCCTCGGGGTTCATATCGAGCCAGACTTGATACGGCTCCAATCGCATTTTATCTTGTACGAACGGAAGATTGGCCACTACCAGATACTGCTCTTCTTTTCCATTGCTGTATGTTCCTTTTTTCGGCACCGGATTCCAGCCCGGCCAATAATCTACGATGGCATATACGATAGCTTCTGCCGGGCGCGCATCCTTCCAACCGAATACAATCGTTTGTCCCTCAATCACATTCAGCTTGTCTGCAAGAGTTCGTGACACGATAACTGCTTGAGGCTCTGCGGCTAAAAGATTCAAATATTCATAGAAATGATGAGGGAACAATGCTGGCTTCCACCATGCGACTTGCCCGAAATCTTGTGGATCGATGCCGATCAGGGACACTCCCATAGCCGAGCGATCGCCGATAGACGCCTCCACCAACTCATTCACGTAAACTTTGGCTGCATGTTTCACCCCTGGCAGCTGTGAGTAAGCCGCAAAATCTGGTTCCTCGTACGTTATTGGCACTGCCTCTGGCTCGTTACTACCCATGGCTTCCCCTTCTGGTCCACTCATCGGATTTCGATGAATCAAAACGGCAGGCTTATCACTATTCCAGTCTGCTTTCAAGCGGATATCTGCACCTGTGTCGTAGCGTATGCGCTCTTCTGCATTCTGATTGATCGTACGTGCCATACTCGCACTGAACATCCCTACGGCTACGGTGATGGTGACAAATAGCATAAGAAACTGATAGTGCCGAGAAGCTCGCCCGACCTGTACCAAGGTAGTATGCAGAGAAAGAGGAAAAAAGTGACGCCCCGCCCACAATACAAGCTTCAGAATCCACGGGTAGACTCGCAGACAAAACAGGCCAAACCCCAAAGCAAAGAGAACAGGCACAAAAAAGAGCAAGAAATCAACAGACATGACTGGAGTGTTCTCGCTTGACCCGGCTACAAAATCAAGCGTTTTTTGATAGGAATACCAGCCGTACCAAGAGATCAAAAGCAGCAAGACATCCAGAAACAAGCGATGCCAGATGATTTGCCCAGTCATCCGTGCTACCTCTTGCTTGTGCGATATTATATTTTTTCTCGTCGCCATAAAAACCGATACCAGATTCAAAGCGACGCACAAGATGACCGTCCAGCCAGCGTAAACGAATACTTCCTCGTTCAGGGTAACATCCAGCCCCATCCGATCGACAAACTGGAGAAAACCATTGGAAATGCCTAGCAATTTGCTAAGCAGTCCCCCCACAAACGGACCGATCGCAAGTGCGCATAGTCCAAGGATGACGATCTCCATGAAAAAAATGAAAAACACCTTGAAACGGCTGGCTCCCCTGCTGCTCAATACAGCAATTTCGGTACGCTGGCGCTCCACAATCAATCCCGACACCATAACAAGGTACAGCCCCAGCATGACAAAGATAGGGATGTAGAGTGACCAGAGAATCATCCGAAATTGCTTGCTCTGCTCATCATATTTGCCGACAATGCTGCTGGCAGGAAATTGAACCCTGAACTCATTTTTCTTCAATCCGTGCTGCAGCAGTTGTGCTTCGACATCAGAGGTAGTCGAGATCAGCCGGTCTTTATCCACTGCGCGAAACGATTGATAGTGAAAGGCAGTGTACAGCTGGATCGAGCTGACCAGATTTTGTTCCTGCAAAAGCAATTTGCGAAACAGCTGTTCATTGATCACAAAGCCCTTCGTGTATTCGCCAGTAGAAGCGAACCAGTACGGATCGTTTCCCTCTTTTTCTTTAAAAACCCCGACAGGCTTGATAAACATTTTGAATGTAGCCTCTTTGTCGGATGTCAGCTCGTATATACTTCCCAGTATCATCCGCCGATCCTTCAAAGCTTTTTCTGTCACCAGCGCTTCGTACACGCCATCTACAGGAACTGCTTCTGGCAGCTGCCCATCGACAAGTGTCATATGCTTTTCCAGCTCGCTTAGCATATACAGTGGTGTGCTTTCAGGAAGTGTGGCTCGCTCCTTTTTTTGGTCTGCCAAAATTGCCTGGAACGGAACTGTCCGCAAGACTGTCGTATGTTCATATACAGGCACTTGAAGCGGCTCAATCACTTTATTCTGAAGATAGCTTTCCATCTGCTGAAGAAGTGTGGAGCTATCCTGTGCCAGCTTGTTTAGATTGATCGAAACTAGCAGCCCGCCTGGAAAATGCTTGCTATCCTTTTGGTATTGCTCCAGGTCCTTGGTCAACATACGCTGCTGTACGCCTGTCGTGAAAGCGGGTATGCTCGAAGCGAGTCCAACCGCGACAATCAGCCCCATCAGCAGGCTGCCGACGAGCCAGCGGTTGTTCAACATTTTCCGCAGGATCATTTGCAACATTGCCACGCCTTGTCCCCCTATTCCAAAATGACCAACTGACCTGCTTTCAGCCCGCTGCGAATTTCGACCTGCGTCTGATTGATGATTCCGACTTCCACATCGATTTCTTTTTTGCTCTTGCCCTCCAGCACCCGGACGTATTGCCTTCCGGAAAAGTCATGAAGGGCTCGCTTCGGTATGATCAACGCCTGATCCTTTTTGTCGACGATCACCTCTATCGAAACGCTAGTGCCAGTCTCGATGTCCTCGGCGAGATTCTTCGGTGAGATGAGGAGGCTTCGCTCGTACAATCGAGTCAAATCATCGGGCAAATTGTCCGGAACGCTGAGCGGTGTCTGCACGACCGTTCCTTCCCCTTTTGCTCCATTACCCAAAGCGAGTGTCACTTTCATCCCTTCCACTACGTCCTTGATCGCTTCTTTCTCCGGAGCGGTATACAAAATAAACAGCTTCTGCGGATCTCCTACTGTTACCAAGGTTTGATGCGCATCCACTTCATCCCCCACCTGCTCGTTGCTGACGAAGATGACAATCCCGTCAAGCGGGGATATCAGCTTTGTTTCCGTCCACCGTTTTTGAAGATTTCCGAGCTCCATCTGTTTTTGCTTGAGATTTAGCTTGGCGCGCTCCACTGCATATTCCTTGCGCTTCGGGTCCTGCAATTTGGCTAGTTCTAACAAGGACTTGTCCCACTCGATTTGGGCCAGCTTGGTCTCGCTCGCTTTGGCGTTCATCTCTGCTTTGCGTACATCCAGCTTGGCTACCTCCACTTCGTAGTGGTTATCCTGTCCCGCTTCCAATAGCTCCAGCTTTGCCTTTTCTACCTCATAGCGGGCCGATTCGATATCTCTTTCCAGTTCAGCTGCGTCCAGTTCAGCCAGCACCTGCCCCTTTTTCACCAGATCACCACTTTGAACAGAGAACGATTTTAGCCTGAAGCCCTTCGTCTCTGGAAAAGAAAGCTCCCGCTTGTCTACAGTCGTGAACGTGCTGCTTCCCTTCACGCTTTTTATGATAGTCCCCTGCTCCACTTCGGCTACTTCATATTGAATTGGAGCGGGCTCTACTAAGGGTGGTGCCAAGACTGCCTCTTCTTTCGGAAAAATCGAACAGCCCGTAAGCATTGCCGACAATAAAATCGTGGCAACCGCTATCCCTTTATGACGAAGGATGCACTTTGCCCAAGATGAAGCCGTCCTCCAGTTCACATACATCATCTGCTACCTCCAATACACTCGGATCATGGGTTGTCATGATAATACTCATGCCCTCTTCTTCTACGAGATGGCGAAACACATGGCTAATATGCATGCCCATTTTGCTGTCCAGCTCAGCTGTCGGCTCGTCCGCTAGGAGCAATAGTGGCTTGCCTGCGACCGCACGAGCGATAGCACAGCGCTGCTGCTCCCCTCCCGACATTTCAAAAGGACGGTGATGGGCCCGCTTGGACAATCCGACCAAATCCAGTGAGTCACGGATGCGATCCTTCCATTCCATGGCAGGGACGCCAGACAGCCGTAATCCAAACTCGACATTTTCGGCTGCGGACATGAGCGGAAACAAGCCAAACGACTGGAAAATAAATCCCATATTCTTCTGCCTGATCCTGGTTCGTTCCCGATCAGACAGCTGTCCGATTTCCTTTCCCTGAAAATACACACTTCCCGTTGTCGGTCGATCAAGACCCCCCAGCAGGTTCAATAGTGTTGTTTTTCCTGACCCTGACCTGCCTTTTAAGACGAGCAAGCGGCCTTTTTCTACTTGTATCGCTACGCCCTGAAGTGCGCGTACGGCTGCGGCTCCTCTTCCAAAAACACGTTCTACTGCTCTCGCCTCTGAAATGAAAGCCAAAATGACACCCCCAAATATGTCTGAAAAGTATGAGTATTAATAATAGTACACGAAACATTAGCCATTTTTTAATAAAATTGGAATAAATTAATATAAACAAAAATAAAAGTCGCTCACAAAAAAAACCTCCCGTTCGAAAAAAACAGGAGGTCGTTCACGTATCTTTATCAGCCTAGCTTTCCATTACGATCTTTCTCGCAGCGTTGACAAACATCTTCACGCCCACCTCCAAAGCGTCTTCATCAATCGTAAAGCGTGGGTGGTGGTGCGGATAAGTAATGCCTTTTTCCTTATTTCCAGCGGCTACGTAGAAGAAGCAGCCTGGAGCTTTTTGCTGGAATGCGGAGAAGTCTTCGCCGCCCATAGTTGGACGCATATGCTCGACCCACTCTGCTCCCAGTGATTCAACCACGACATCTTCCATCAGCTGAGTAACTTCCGCATCATTGATTACAGGGCGGTAGCCAAATTCATACTTGAACTCGTAGCTGCCTCCATGTGCGTCGGTAATCCCTTTGATGACACGCTCCATGATAGCAGGAACCGACTCGCGCAAATTCTTGTCAAAGCTACGAACTGTTCCGCACAGCTTCACCGCACCTGGGATAACATTGTGTGTCGTTCCCCCGATGATTTGTGTAACGGAGAGAACCAGATTGTCCAGTGGATCGGCATAGCGGGAAACGACATGCTGGAGGTTCGTTACGACCTGCGCCGCAATCGCGATGCTGTCGATCGTTTCATGCGGCAGGGCAGCATGTCCACCTTTTCCAAGCACAGTAATCCAGAATGTGTCTGGTGCTGCCATCATCGGTCCCGGGCAAATTCCTACTGTTCCGAATTCCATTGTGGACCACAGATGCGTACCGATGACCATGTCTACGCCATCCATAACTCCTGCTTGCACCATTTCCTCAGCGCCGCCTGGATATACTTCTTCCGCATGCTGGAACAAAAAGCGCACTTCGCCTTTGATCTGATCCTTCATGCCGGACAAAATTTTAGCTGTGCCAAGCAGCATGGATGTATGTCCATCGTGACCACACGCATGCATCACGCCAGGGTTTTTGGAAATGAATTCGAACGTGTTTTCCTCAGTAATCGGCAAAGCGTCCATGTCAGCGCGCATCGCCAAGACTTTACCTGGCCCTTTGCCAATCAGACGAGCCATTACGCTGTTTTTTGTCGGTCTTGAAATTTCCAAATTGCCAAAAGAACTGAGCGTCTCATATACAAACTGAGCCGTTTTCTCTTCGTGGAAGGAAAGCTCCGGATTTTCGTGCAAATAGCGTCTCCAAGCAACGACCTGTTCTTTCATTGCTTCTACTGCCTGATTCAATGATGCTGCTGTTGTCATCCTAGTTCCTCCTCGTCCGGGATTTTCCCACGCACCCGGAGATTTCTATCTTTCGTAATCGTTTATTGCTCGTTTGCCAAGGACAATACGGTACGGTACAGGACTTTCGCTCCGTTTGCACAATCTTCTTTACTGGTGTACTCCGCCGGATTGTGACTGATGCCATTTTGGGAACGGGCAAAAATCATCCCGACCGGACACAGGTCTACGAGCTGCATGCCGTCGTGACCAGCACCGCTCGGAAGCGTCATCGTCTCCAGTCCTTCTGCTGCGCACGCTTCACGGATTGCAGTCTGAATCGTTTCGGAGCATGCGACTGGCGGAACATCTTGCAGCAATTCGACCGTCAGCCCAACATTGCGTTTAGCACAAATGGCTTCCGCTTCACGCATGATGCTTTGTTCCACTTCATCACGAATCCCTTTGTCAATATCGCGCAGATCAAGCGAAAACTCGACTCTGCCCGGAATGATGTTCACACCGCCAGGAAAAACCTGCAGTTTTCCGACCGTACCGACACTAATCGGCCTCTTCGCTGCTTCTCGCTCAATGCACAGCATCACTTCTGCAGCTGCCGCCAACGGATCACGGCGCATATTCATCGGCGTCGCACCCGCATGACCCGCTTCGCCCTCCAACACAAACTTCACCCAGAGGGGACCGGCTATTCCGCTCACAACCCCAACAGATAAGCCGTTTGTCTCCAGCACTTTTCCTTGCTCAATGTGGAGCTCTACATAGGCTTTCACACTGTCTGGAGTCCGTGCCGCTCCCTTGATTTTTTCTGGGTCAAGGCCGCTTTTTCTCATTGCCTCGGCAATAGAAATGCCTTGCGCATCCTCTGGTTGCAGCTCATCTGCATTGAGTGTTCCGGCTATTCCGCGGCTGCCGATCATTCCGAAGCCAAAGCGGGTTCCTTCTTCATCGGTAAAAGCCAATACCTCAATCGGATGCTCTGTCTCCACACCTTGTTCATTCATCGCTTGCAGAATCTCAACGCCTGCCAGCACGCCAAGCGGTCCATCGAAGTTGCCTCCACTTGGCACGGAGTCTATATGGGAGCCAATAAGCACAACAGGAGCTTCCGGGTTTTTCCCTTCCTTGCGTCCAATCAGATTTCCTACCTCGTCTTCTCGCACAGAAAGACCTGCTTCTTTCATGAAGCCTGCGATCAGATCCTTGGCTGCTCGCTCTTCGGGGCTAAACGATAGCCTCGTAATCCCGCCTGCTTCCACGGTACCGATCTTACCAAGCTGCATCAATCTGTCCCATAGTCGTTCTGAATTGATCATGGCTTATCATCTCCTGTATTTAGGTCATGCATATCGGCTGATTTACGGTTATGACCTTAATTGTATAATAGTCTGTCTATTTTGTCACTCTGGCGGAAGGGGCTTTTGTGGAGGAGAGGAAAATGGAGAAAAGGCTACAGGTTCTTGGGTCACCTGCTGGGGGTATCTACTGGACGGTTCCATTGCAAAAGGGAACACTGCGTCCAAAAGTCGCGGTTTCAGGGAGTGATTGCAAGGTTGGACGCAAAGACGTGTTTCCTTTTTCCATTTCACCTCGGTTGGCGCCCCAAAGACCTTCGCCTTTTCTCCATTTTCCTCTCACGGGCCGGTTCTCTTTTTCGTTCCTGGCGTTTTGAGGGTCGCTCAGGGGGATTGTGGTACAGAGACAAAAGGTCCGACCTGATGGATCGGACCTTTTACCTTTTTTCTATTTCCAGCCCCATTTTTGGAAGACTTGGTGGGCTTCTTCTGTTTTCAGATACTCGACAAATTGCTGGGCGGTTTTTTTGTTGTCCGTTGTTTTGGCGATGGCGATTGGGGTGCCGCGGTACAGCTTTTCTGCTTCTGGTAACTGGATCAGATCGGTCTCTTCCGTCAGTCGGTGATGCCAGGATTCGTATGTAATCCACGCATCCAGTTGGTTGTTGTTTTTCCACAAATCAATAGCTTCTGCACTGCTCTTGACCGAAATCGCTATGTTGTGCTGGATGCCTAGAATGAGTCCCTGCCGACCAGCGAGATCCTCCCACAAACCGAGCTGTCCCGCACCGTTCACATCAATGATTTTGACCCCTGGTTTGGTCAGATCTTTGATTCCCTCGATTTTTTTCGGATTTCCTTTTCGTACGAGAATTCCAGCTGCTCTAGGGTACAAGCTCGTTCTCGACCTTTCGTCAATAAGCTCTGGATATTTGCTCACCATCTCCTGCAGCATGTACTCAGAACCGCCAAAGACGACGTCAGCATCTACCTTTGCCTGATTGATCCACTTCGCCTCTGGCCCGGCTGTCACTTCTACTTTCAGCTTCGTTTCTTTCGTAAAACGTTCTGCCAGTTCCTTCATCGGCCCCAGTGGACCTCCAGGACCGTAGACATGAATGACCTCTTCTTTCGTAGCCACACTCGTGCTAGCTGCTACCGTACTTGGCTGCGAGGTGTGGGCAGAGCCTAATGCCGTGGTAAAGAGAATGATCGCAAGCGCCGTTACTCCTACAAACGTCCTTTTCATTTGTTCCTCCTTGGAATTCGTCTTGTCACACTAGGTAACGAGCCCAAGTGGAAAATGGTTTGATTCACAGCTTAATTCGGTACACCTTGCGCGGTCTTCCACGCGGATTCGGACTCTCCTCGGCGACTACCTCGGCAATTCCTTTTGACTCCAGCTCCATCAATATTCGTCTGGCGCTTCTTGGCAGGATTTGCATGTGCTGGGCGAGCTCGTGGGCATTGATCACGGGTGTTCCACGTTTTTTCAGGATGGAATCGAGCTTGGACAAGGTGGCCACGCTCAGCGTGGTCTGGCGGCTTACCTCTTGTAGCTGCTGGGAGGAATAGCGGTAGGCGATTTGCTCGTCACTTCCAAGTGGTCCTACGACACTTTTGTCGTCGAAGAATACCATCCAGTTGCCAGTTCCCCGTTCTTTGGCATGCAGCAGTGCTGTTCCTCCGTGGATTTCTGCTTCATATGCCGTTTTTCCAACGCCGATTCCGCAGGTGACCAGGTCTGCGCGTATGCCAAGCATTCCTTGGAGATCGGGAATGGTTTTGTAATCATGCGTCACTTCCTGCAATCTGCCTCTGGTGGTGAAAATGACATAGCGTCCGGGTCCTGCCGTTTTCAGCGAGCCTTGGAGGTACTTGGTGTAGCGCAGCAGCTTTTCCATGGTCTTGATCTCGGCATTTTGCCATTCATCTGTGGAAAAAGTCCCCCCAGCCAGCTCCCGGAACGGATCGATCTCCATCATTTGCACAGCAATCTGCGAGTCCTTGAAGTGGAGCATTTCATTGGTTCGCAGCAGCATGTGAAGCACGGAGAGCACACCTGCTCTTGTCGGCAGCACCCGATAGGACGGGACGCCGCGCCTTTTCAGCTCCAAATCTGCGGTTCGCAAGCAAGTCACGGCGGCTTTGGTTTTTTTCTCACGCCAGAGGCTCTCGTGGTAATCGGCCAGCTCGGTAGCAGAAATCGCCCCCTCATAATGCCTTAGCCAGCTGTATCCATCCGCGATTCCCGCCTCTTGCAAAAAATGCTCCAGTTCATCTGAAGAAAATGTATCAAAGCTCACCTCGTTCACCTGAATCCTGATCTCGTGGGACAAGTGCAGCAAGGTTCGATACAAGCTCGCCCCGATGTGCGGTACGTAAGCCATGGGAACCTGAACCCTTCCGGTCGCCTTTGCCAGTGCATACGGAACCTTTCCGGAGAACAGCCACATATCTACGTCATCTACGTGCGGCAAAAGCAAATCGACAATCTCTTCTTCTTTCCAATACACGATGGGCAAGCATTCGATTTCAGGAAAATCGGGCAATACAGATTGAATGATTTCCAGCGAATCATCCGCGCCCATTACGCCTAGTCGCAGTTTCAATACACGTCACTCTTTCGCGCGGTTATTTCCTTAAAGAATAGCAAAAATGTCTGAATTCCAACAGCTTGCCTGCCGCATCCTTCCATGAAGATAAGAGCATCCTTGCTGTATACTTGATTCTAACCGAAACGAACAGGAAAGCAGCCAAAGGAGATCCATTTGTAATGAAATCTGATCGTATAAAATTCCCGACAGGATTTTGGGCGGGATTACAACAAATAGGCATTGATCAAAACGACGTAGCTCGCAAGGCGCAGCTGCCGCAGTCCATCATTACAGAACCAGCTACAGTCACCACTGCCCAATATTTCAGTATCTGGCAAGCATACTCCGAGCTCGTAGGTGAGACTGCCAGCGGAATCATCAAGCTTGCAACCGCCTTTGAAACGACACATTACCCACCGGCTGTCTTGGCGACCTACCATGCTCGCAACTATCGCGACGCCCTGAATCGAATGGCTCGCTACAAACAGCTTTGTCCTCCCGAAAGCCTGCGCATAACCGAGGATGATGACCACTGTACAATCGAATTGGAATGGAGGGACAGTCAGCAGCCTGGACCACCTGTGCTGGTTGGAATTACTCTCGCCTTTCTACTCGAGCTTGGACGCAGAGGCACGGGGCAGCCTATAACTGCACGGTCCGTGGAGTTTTCGCACGCAATGGGTGATGGAGATGCTCTTGAAGCTTACTTCGGATGCCCTGTCCAAATTGGTGCTGCCTTTAATCGTTTGACACTGCATCGAAAAGATCTGGACCTCCCCTTTCTCTCGTATAACAAAGAGCTGCTGGAGATTCTGACTCCTGTGTTAGAGCGTTCATTGGACGAGCAGCGCCGGCGTTCAACTGCTGAGGTGGTCAAATGGATCTTGAAGCGAAGCCTTTCGGGTGGCCCCCTTGATATTCAAGCCGTAGCAAGCGAGCTCTCCATGAGTGATCGTACACTGCAGCGCCGCCTTACTGATGAACGCACAACTTTCAAGCAACTGTTGACACAAGCTCGGCATGAGCAGGCGCGAGAATACTTGGCTGACCCCAAGCTCGATATAAAAGAAGTGGCTTTCTTAGTTGGATATGAAGATCAGAACTCGTTTTACCGCGCCTTTCGCCTTTGGGAAGGCGATACTCCAGCAAATTGGCGTTCCGAATATCTAAGAACTCACACGTCCTCATAGAATCTTTGGCCTAACCCGTTCCAAGCAAGGCTAACATTTTCCTGGCTTCATCATTTGGCGGGCTTTGCAAGAATTTTGGCGTTGTACGCTAGTTACCGAACGATCCAGACAAAGTAAGATAATCTCTATTCGGAGCACGAGCTTCTAATTTAGTACGCCATGAATGACAACAAAGGAGACGAGTGTTATGGATATGGGATTGCGGAACAAAACAGCTTTGGTAACTGGATCGACCAGAGGTATAGGGAAAGCAATTGCTACCGAGCTTGCCAGAGAAGGTGTCAACGTCCTCGTAAATGGACGTAACCCTGAAGAGGTAGAACGAACCGTACAGGAATTGAAGTCTGAATTCCCGGCTACTTCTCCTCAAAATGCGACAGCCGATATTGTAAATAGACAGCAAAGAGAAGCTTTATTTGAGAAATATCCGCACGTCGATATTCTCGTTAATAGCATGGGCATCTATGAAATCATGTCCTATGAGGACGTTGACGATGAGGTGTGGGAAAAATATTTCCAAACAAATGTCCTTGCCGCCAATGGATTGTGCAAATTTTATTTACCCAAGATGCTGGATAAAAATTTTGGACGAATCATCTTTATCGCAAGTGAAGAAGCGATTATGCCTTCAGGGCAAATGCCGCAGTATTGTATGACCAAAACGATGCTATTATCTCTGGCAAAAAGCTTGTCGAAACGAACGATCGGAACGGAAGTCACCTCCAATACCATCCTTCCAGGACCGACGCTTTCCGAAAACGTATATCAAATCATCGATAGCCTCTTTCCTGATGATATGGCTTTTTCGGAAAAAGAGAAAAAATTTATGGCGGCAAACCTGCCCCAATCCGAAATTCAGCGGTTTATCAAGCCATTTGAAATTGGCAGGCTGGCAGCATTCATATGCAGCCCTTATGCATCCGCATTTAAAGGCTCTCCAATCCGTATGGACGGTGGCATGGTCCCTACTATTTTTTAAGTAATGGTATTGCGACTCCCTCTTGCTTTTTTGCCCGACACTCGGTAAAATGTTTGCTCAAAGGGTATCATTTTATGGCAATGAGGAAGAAGAGTAGTCATTTTACGAAACTCCAGAGAGCTGATGGATGGTGCAAATCAGTGTTTGCGGAAATGATGAATGGGCTTCCGAGCTCCAAACCGAACCCGCTTAGCTTGGCGGCAGTAGGCCTTGGCGTGAACGTCCACACGTTACAACGGACTCCGTATGATATGTACGGATCAAAGAGATTTTACGAACGGGATTATTCCCTGTGTAAAATAACAAGGGTGGCACCACGGTTCATTCGTCCCTGTCCAGGGCGGATGGACCTTTTTGTATTTTCCGAAAAACTTTATTTCTGTACTGAAAGGAGCAACAAACCAATGAAAACGATCTTTTCCGGTATTCAACCCAGCGGTATTTTGACTCTGGGCAACTACCTGGGCGCAATGAAGCACTTCGTTCCGCTCCAGGATGAGTTCAACTGCTTCTACTGCATCGTCGATCAGCATGCGATTACGGTGCCACAGGAGCCTGCCGTTCTGCGCGAAAATATTCGCCGCCTCGCTGCCTTGTACCTGGCTGTCGGCCTCGATCCGAACAAGGTTACACTGTTCATCCAATCCGAGGTTCCTGCTCATGCCAAGCTCGGCTGGATCATGCTGTGTACCTCCTATTTGGGCGAGCTGGAGCGCATGACCCAGTTCAAAGACAAATCCGACGGACGCGGTGAATCCATCCCGGGCGGTCTGCTCGCCTACCCGCCACTGATGGCAGCGGATATCCTGCTGTACGGTACTGACTTCGTTCCGGTCGGAGAGGATCAGAAGCAGCATCTTGAGCTGACCCGTGATCTTGCTACTCGCTTCAACAACCGTTACGGCGACATTTTCACCATTCCAGAGGTTCGTCTACCAGAAACAGGGGCACGGATCATGTCTCTTGCTGAAGGCACGAAAAAAATGAGCAAGTCCGATCCGAATCAGGGCGGCTTCATCTCCATGCTGGATGATGCAGACACGATCACGAAAAAAATCAAACGGGCGCAAACCGATTCCGACAGCACCGTTCGTTATGACAAGGTTGAAAAGCCTGCTGTCTCTAACCTGATGACGATCTACTCCTTGTGCTCTGGCAAAACAATCGAGGAAGTCGAAGCCATGTACGAGGGCAAAGGCTACGGCGCGTTTAAAACCGAGCTGGCTGAGGTTGTCGTCGAGACACTCCGTCCGATCCAGGAGCGCTATGAACAGCTATTTGGCTCCTCCGAGCTGGACGATATCTTGAGTGCAGGTGCGGAAAAAGCAAATCAAGCGGCAAATCAAATGCTGCATAAAGTTGAAAAAGCGATGGGTATGGCACGCTTGTAAGCTGCAAAAAAAAAACGGGCCGGGGATTTTTGCTCCCAGCCCGTTTTTTTTAACTTTGGCGAATCCTTTACTTCATCGTTTCCGAAACCTGTGTCAGTCGCTCTGCGTCAGCAGCCTTTTTCGTTACAAAGCTTACTGCCACCATCACGAAAATGTTAACGACAAGAGCAAAGACGCCATTGTTCAAATCTTGAATCCATTGTGGCATGCCAGCAAACAGCATTGCCATCGTCGTCTTCGTGAAGGTCATGTACACCACAATCCCTACTCCGAAGAAAATCCCGAGAAATGCGCCTTGCTTGGTGACAAAATTGCGCTTCATCAGACTGCAATACAAAGCGGGTGCCAGCTGCGTAACCAGACTGAAGGAAGTGAGATAGAGCGTAGCCAATGTGTTGTTCTCACCGAGAGCCATCAATGTACATACCAGAGACAGCGCAATCACAAAGATTTTTGCTACCATCGCCGAGTTCTTTCCTTCTGCCTTCGGGAACATGTAACCGTATACATTCTTCGTTAGCATCGTCGCTGCTGACATGAGCATCATCGAGCCTGGTACAAGTGTAGCTAGCAAGCCCGTTGCCCCAATAATACCGACAAACCACGGATCAAAGGACTTCATGGACAGCTTCAGCAGTGCATAGTCGCCGTCCGCTCCCTGCAAACCGGGAACTTGTACAATCGCGGTAAAACCAACAAAGTAAACAAACAAAATCATAATCGCGTAAAGCGGAAGCAGAATCGCATTCGTGCGGAACGAGCGTGCACTTTTTGCCGCAAAAATCGTGGGTGCATTGTGTGGCCACATGAAGTAACCGAACGCACTGATCGCTACCGTAGAAATAAACCAGGAGAGACTCATTCCTTTATCAGGCAATGTCAGGAAGCCTTCCTTGGCTACATTCACGGCTTCAAACATGTGCTGGAAGCTGCCGTGGTAATGCAGTGGCAAATAGACGCCGAGGAACAGGATGACAAAGAAAATTAGAATGTCTTTGACGATCGAGGTCCAGGCAGAACCGTGAATACCGGAAATCATCACGTATACGACCAAAGCAATCATCCCGAACCAAATCGCAACCGTCGGAGAGATCGCTCCATAGGAGGTAGCGGACACCAGAATCCCCATCGACTTAAACAAGAGAACGATGTAAGGAACGAGAGCCACAACACCGACGATGGTGATGAATACGCCTAAAATCGGACTGTTGTATTTGGAGGCAAAAAACTCGGACTGAGAGACCAGATTATGCTTTTTCGCATAGCGCCAAACCGGGGGCAACAGCCAGTAAGACGTAATTGCACCCAAGGTCGTGAAGGCGATCAAATAAAAGCCGACAGCCCCTTTGGAGTACGCCAGACCACTCGTACCAAGCAAGGTGAAGATTGAATAAGTTTCACCCGCAAGCAGCAGGAAGACAAACATACTGCCAAAGCCCCGGCCGCCAATTGCCCACTGCTCCATATCCATATCTTTTCCTCTTCGGGCCATGATGCCCAAAAACAGACTGAGCAAAAGTACGCCGAAAATGATGATCATTGCACTATTCATTCGGTTTCCTCCTCTTGCTTGTTAATCGGATCTAGTTTGAAAATAATACCCATGATGACCGATGACATGATGGTCCAGAAAAAGAACCAGAACAGCAAGAAGGGAAGTCCAAACACATATGGTTCCACCCTGTTGACGAATCCCGTTCCTACCAGGATCGCCAGGAAAGGGATGATGCCCAGCAGATAGTATCCTTTCATCGATAAAGCCCCCTTTTCGTAGCTGTAGACAGGTTCTCTGGCCGGGAGCACATAGCTAGCTTGGCTTGTGTCTTTTTGTAAAACGCCCGGCCAGTCCCCTATTTCAAAAGGTGTCGCTGTTTCTACCTATACCTGTCTATATTTTTCGATCAATAGCTGCAATGTTTCCAGCATCACATTTGCCCCTGCCTCGATATCTTCCCACGAGGTATACTCGTCAGGATGATGACTCACGCCGTCCTTGCTCGGAACGAAGATCATCCCGACATCGGCCAAGGCTGTCATAGAGTTGGCGTCGTGGTTTGCCCCGCTAAACATATACTGATACGATCTGCCTTGCTTTTGGCAAGCTTCGTCGATACATGCTTGAATCGAGGCTG
Organism: Brevibacillus sp. SIMBA_040; assembly: GCF_046535075.1. Taxonomy (NCBI): domain Bacteria; kingdom Bacillati; phylum Bacillota; class Bacilli; order Caryophanales; family Paenibacillaceae; genus Brevibacillus; species Brevibacillus sp. SIMBA_040. Next base: position 41,631 of record NZ_JAWRXI010000003.1, on the reverse strand, counting down.
GCAACGACATCGGATGCTTTTCGACTGCAACAGAAATGCTTGCATCGATATTGGCATTTGCCCACGAGCGAATCTGTTCCTCGATCGCTTTCATCTCTTCCCAGCTGCTGCCGCGGATTTCAACCATCAGATCAGCTTGTCCTGGAACGACATTGGCCAGATTCGGTGAGATCGATATTTCGCCAACGGTTGCGACGATATCGCTGTTTGCCGCGACCGCCAAGCGATTTACTTCCTGGATGAGTCTCGAAGCATCGAGCAGCGCGTCCTGGCGCAGATGCATCGGTGTGGTACCCGAGTGGCTGGCACGTCCTGCCACCGCTACCACTAATCTCAGGATTCCCGCAATTGCCGTCACGATGCCGATTTGCTTTTGATTCGTCTCCAAAAGCGCCCCCTGCTCGATGTGAAGCTCCAGATAGCAATGGTAATCGTCTTTGCTCCGTTTGACCGACTGTACGTCTTCCCATGTAAAATCGTGCTGGCGGAGCTTGTTTTCGAAATCTTCAGACCTCTTTACCAACCCTGCTATTGCCCGGCTGCCAAATGTACCGCCTAGCAAATTCGCTTCTTCTCCAACAAAGGCGGTAAGCTCCAACGGAACCTCTGGCAAAAGACCTGCTTCCTTCAACGTCTCCAGACATTCCAGACCAACAATGACGCCCAAGGCTCCATCGTACAAGCCGCCGTTTGGTACCGTGTCGAGGTGGGAGCCAAATGCAATCGCGGGCTTATCAGCCTCTCCCCATCTGCCAGTCACATTTCCCAAGCGGTCCTGGCTTACCGTCAAAGAAAGAGCTTTCATTTTTTCCTGCAGCAAGTCCAGTGCCTGCTTTTCCTCCGGGGAGTAAGCCAGGCGGGTATATCCTTCACTCCCCGCATTGGCCACTGCTCCCACTTCGAGCAGATTCTTTTTCAAACGTTCCAAATTGATTCTTGTTGTCTTCATCTGTCTTCATCCCTTCGCAGACTGGCGATTCATACTCTCCAGCCACTCGCCGACCTCACCGGCTTTTGGCAAAAGAAGCGCCTCTTCCACCATCTGACTGGATGTTCGCTCATCCCACTGTGCGAGCATGCTGGCGAACTTTTCTCTCAGCTCACGAGCTGGAAACGGCTGATCATATCCACCGGATGCTGCATCTACATAAGAACTGTGCTCCGCTCCGTTGCGGGTTGTAATCGTGACTCTTGCCGCACGTTTGGCTGGCAACAACGCCGTCATCGCCTCATCCTCTGTGACCTTGATGCGCTTCGCCAGCTCACGCACTGATGCATCGTGAAACAGCTCCCCAGAGAAACAGTCATAGAGCGAATGACCGTGGACTAATGCCGATAGCAAAAACGGAATCGAAAACTTGGCAGCAAGCGCATTGTCCGGGTCTGGATGATCCAGTCTGGCAGCCAAACCGTACGTTTCTACATGGAGCGACTCGATCTGCGAAGCATCCAGCTTCTGTTCCTCCAAAAGCGGGAGCAGCGCATCGATTGCCGAATGAGAAAACCTGCAAGACGGATACAGCTTAAAATAGTTTTTGCTAAGCAGTGGTGGTGCCCATAGCTCCTGGTGGAACAGTTCGTAATTGATTCCTTTGGACAGGATGCTTCCCCAGAGATGATCGACTACATGTGTGCTGCTCGCAAAGCCTGCGGACTGGAACGTCCATGCTTGCAGAGCCAGAAAGCTGCCTACCCCTGTGTACAGGTTGCGGACAGTCATTCCTGTCACTGCCGCTTCCCACGAGGTAGCGATCGGGAGGGAGGCAGCCAGCAATGCCGCCTCCGTGATCTCTTTTTTCCCTTTCTTTTGCAAAAGCCCAGCAACAACAGCGCCGCCGACAATTCCCCATGTTCCGTGCGGGTGCATGTCGTCATTCATATTGCTCGCATACGCCAGCCGGGATGCTACCTCATACCCGATCACAAAGGCGCGGATCATTTCCGCTCCAGTTGCCTTTTGCGCAAGTGCCGTGATCAGAGCAGGAGCCAGCATATGCGCTGCCGGATGGCCTTTGGCGAACTGGTTTCCTTCGTCCAGCTCGTTGCTCACAATAGCCGTACCGTACAGCATCGCTGCTTGTTCTTTGGTCGTGTACAAGCCTGTTCCCAAAAGTGGAATTGCGTTTACCTCATCTTGTGTATCAACGCCTACCTCCAGGAGATAGCCTTTTAATTCAGATGTTTGAAAGCCCAAGCTTGCTGCAAACAATGTATCTGCGATCATCCATGTAGCACGCTGGGCAGTATCAGCCGGAATATCTGCCAGTTGCTTGTCGAGCAGCACATCTAGCATGTCTGTAAATCGCGTGATGCTCAAAGCTTGCGCCCCCCAACAGCCGCTCCTTTGTACGCAGAACCAGGGACAAAGGAACCGAAGCCTGGTTCTACTGTCACCTGTTCGCCGTCATAAACAGTCGTTCCGCGAACAATAGTGGAAATGACTTTGCCTTTCACTTGCTGCCCATGGAATGGTGACATTTTGGAGAACGAACGGAATTTTGTCTCATCCACTACCCATGTTTGTTCAGGATCAATCACGGCGAAATCTGCATCGTAGCCTACCGCAATTTTTCCCTTTCCCGGGATTTGGAATACTTCTGCGGGGTGCTGCGCCATCACTTTGGCGAATTGCACTGGAGTCATCTTGCCTTTTGCTACTGTGCTGTCAAACATGAGCGGCGTCATGATCTCTACTCCTGGCATCCCAGAGGACGCTTTGAAAATGTTGTCATTACCCGGGTTCTTGTGCTCTGGTCCCCACGGCGCATGGTCGGAGGAAATTAGCTCGATATTTCCCGCTTCGAGATGCTTCCACAAGCCAGCTACCTCATCCGGCTGTCTCAGCGGCGGGTTGTTTTTCGCTTTTGGACCGAATTTATCCAGTGCATCCACGTCCAGCAGCAAATATGGATAGCAGGTCTCGCTTGTTACTTGGACGCCTTGTGCCTTGAATGCATTGATCAAATCAATCGTGCGTGGGTGGCTGACATGAACGATATGCAGCTTTACGCCTGTCCAGTAAGCGAATTCCATCAGCTTGAGTACCGCACTCGTTTCTGTTACAGGCGGGCGAGTCTCGTTGTGTGCTTTTGGATACACCTTGTTCTCGCGTTTGTACTGATCGATCATGTCTACGATAATTTCGTCATTTTCCGAGTGGAAAGCAGCGCGAAGTCCTGTTTCCTTGATCAGCTCCATCGCTTTGAGAATCTCTGGATCGGGAATTCTCGGAAAACGATAAGCGTCGGTTTCAAAGGTAGACATTTTAAAAGCGACCGCTCCCGCTTCTGCCAAAGGAACGATTTGATCCGTTCCACCTGTCTTGGCAATCGTTCCCCATAAGCACATATCAACCACAGCTTCCTCTTCCAGCTGTTTTACCTTTTTTTCAAAGATTTCTACATTTGCAATCGGATTTGGCAGGTCGTAGGGCATGTCCAGAAAAGTCGTGATGCCTCCTGCTGCCGCTGACATGCTTGTTGGAATGATCCCTTCGTTCGGGTTGCTAAAGCAGTGAACGTGAACATCAATCGTTCCTGGAAATACGTAAGCGTTTGCGAAATCCAGTACCTTATCACCTTCGAGCTTTGCATCAGCCGGTTGGATGGTCGCAATCTTGCCATCCTTTACCCCGATTTGTCCCTGTACTACCTCATCTTCCGCAACAATTTTTCCACGCACAACCAAATCGTATTTTTCCATCCTAATCTCCCACCTATCTTTACAGATAGCGCTGAATCGCCTGGGCTGCAGATTTGAGATGGGCAACCAGTTCTCCCTCGTCCTTTTCCAGCATCCGCTCTCGCGGTCCTGCGATACTCAAAGATGCGATTACTTGTTGATTCGAATCGAGGATCGGTACCCCATAAGAGACTACCCCTTCATCGATCTCTCCGTCTGAAAAGGCATAGCCTTTATCGCGGATGGTAACCAAATCTTCCTTTAAGGCCGCCTTGTCCGTGATGGTGAACTCCGTATGCTTGCGAACATATCCCCCGGCAAACAAGCCGTCTACTACCTCTTCGCCCAGAAAAGCGAGCAGTGCCTTTGACGATGCTCCCCCATATAAGGGGACGATTTGTCCTTGCTCAGAAGAAACCTTGATCGGTTGATGGGAGGATACCGTTTCGAGACAAACAGCCTGCAGATTAGAGTGTACCAGCAAAATCGTGGTTTCCTCCGTGTCCTTAGTCAGCTGTCTCATAACGGGTTGAGCGATAGCAGTTATATTGATGTCCAGTCGGACGATTTTGGCGAGCTTTAAAAGACGGTAGCCGAGGCTGTAATAGCCGTTGGCCGATTCCATAACATAGCCTTTTTCTTTGAGCAGTCGTAGGTGACGATAGACAGAGCTTTGGGGTTGACCCAGCTTTTCTGCAATCTGTGGAACGTTCAACGCTCTTGTGTCGAAATCGAATAAATCCAAAATGTCTAATGTTTTCTCAGCACTCATCTGTTTCATGTTCCTTCTTTCGTAAGTGATATCCCTCCTAACAGATTAGCATACGATGGCTTCTCGTTCCATTATCAATATTTGATAATTGATTATCATTTATTAAATTTTATGTTTTTACTATAGCGCAGGTCTCTGGGAAAACACAACTCATTTTTTCATTTGCCAGAAAAATAAATCGGGAGGGGGGACGCGGAAGCGCCATTTTAAAGCGTGTTCGTCGTGTTCGACGGGGCTGTTGGGGAGGAGAGGAAACAGGAGAAAAGGCTCCAGATTCTTGGGAACGCTAAAAGCGTGTTTCGCTTTTTCCACTGTGCCTCGGATGCGTCCCAAAGATCTTCGCTTTTCTCTTGTTTCCTCTCACCAGCCATCTGCGTCTACTTGGCTGGTGTTGAAAGCGTCGCTATGCTGGGTTTGGGAACGTGAAAGGCAAAATAAAAAAACCGCCATCGCTTTTCGGCTTTGGCGGTTGCTTTTATTGATATTATTAATCCTCTGGCACCTTCATGCCGCGGGCGATGTATAGGACAGGGGTCGAGGCTGCTGATACAACGAATTTGATTAAATACGTAGTTAGCAGGATTTGCCACCATACCTCCATCGGGTAGACGCCTAAAAAGGCGATCGTGCAGAAGGTAAAGGAATCTAGCAATTGGCTGAATAAGGTGCTTCCGTTGTTGCGAATCCATAGTTGGTTTGGCTTTGGACATTTTTTCTTCAGCCAGGAGTAGATTTTAACGTCCACAAATTGGCTGAGCAGGTACGCACACAGGCTGCCCAAAGCGAGTCTCGGCATCAAGCCAAACAGCATTTCCATTGGTTCCTGCGCGATATCTGTCTCAACAGGATCAAAAAGTAAAACCAGCTGCATGATGATCGTCGTGGCGATCAGTGTGAAAAAGCCGAACCAGACGGCTTTTTTGGCTGCCTTCTCCCCGTACTTCTCGTTGAGCAGGTCGCTGACCAAATAAATAGACGCGTAAATGGTGTTGCCCAGCGTCATGACGAGTCCAAACATTTCAATGGTTTTGACCACCTGAATATTGGCGAGCACGGTGGCCATTCCGATCCATGCATAGAGTCCCATTCTACCAAACAGGCGATAGCAAAGTAGAAAGAGTCCAAAGTTGACGATCGCAAATACGACGCCCAAGGTAAGATTAAACATAATAGTAGTGCCTCCTAGTTTTGATAACGCGGGAAGATTTCGAACCGCGGCCCTTTGGGCATTTCATCATTTTACTTTTTTTCGTGTGGTTTCGCAATGGGGAGGCGGGCTATAGTGGAAACGAGGAAAAAGGAGAAAAAGCTCCAGATTCTTGGAACCCCTGCTGGATGTATGGACTGCACTGCATACAAAAAAGCCTGTCGCAGCAACGCCAGACAGGCACATTCAAGCGAGGCCTTCCCCGCTCATTTATTCTTCGCATACAGCCAGTTGTAGTAGCTCGCATGCTTCATTTCGTCGGTCATGATTTCAAAGATAGTATCCCGAAATTGCACGGGGATGTATTTGTAAATCACTCTGTATTTTTCAAATGCTTTCAGCTCGCCCATGAGCGCTTTTTCGATGCCCTCCAAATAGCTGGCTGGCCTTTGAAATGGTTCTTCCTGGCCGGAGATGCTGGGGCGTTGACCGGTTAGCTGTGTGTAGATTTGACGAAACAAGCTGCGGTGCTTTCGCTCATCGTCCCGTATGCTCGTAATGACTTGCTTTTCTTGTTCCGTAGGCGCGACACTGATCAAGTAGTCATAGAATAGCTCATCGTGGCGCTCATCTTCAATCGCTTCTTGAATGAGCCGAAGAACAATCTGCATCCGCTCATCATGCTGTTCCTGCGCGACAGGTAGGTAGGGATTATAAGATGCGTAAGAGTAGGGTCCATACCAATAACCGTTCATAAGTATGGTCACGCTCCTTTCCTAGTCATTACTGACAGGATATTCACCTACCTGGCAAATAGAGCATGGTCCCCCTATCTACATTCCTTCCTACTCAAACAGAGCGTGAAGTCCTATGCTTTCCTCTTATACAAATACCAGCCCAATCACCAAATAGAAAATAGCGGCAATCCCCGCTACTGTGAGCGTGTAAGGCAGCTGTGTTTTTACATGGTCGATATGATCGGAAGCCGCTCCGGTGGAAGCAAGAACGGTTGTATCTGACAACGGCGAACAGTGGTCCCCAAAGACTCCACCACCAGCCACTGCCCCAATCGTCGCCAATACGAGCAAGGATACTTCCCCGCCGGAAAATGTAAAGGCAAGTGGTGCGGCAAGCGGCATGACAATCGCAAACGTCCCCCATGAAGTTCCGGTTGCGAACGAAATGACCGCACACATGAGAAAAACGAGAAATGGTAGCAGATTTGGTGTCAACCACGACTCTGTCACGGAAATGATATATTGAGCTGTCCCCAAGTCTTTGCTTAATTGGTTAAGCGAGAAGGCGAAAGCCAAAACAAGAATAGCCGGCAAAACACCCTTCATCCCAGCGGTAGCCGTCTTCATGATATCGTTGAACGGAATTCCCTGGAAGCGCATGATGATCCCAAGAATGACCGCTGCGGCTAAAAATGCTTCCATCGTTTTCGCAGACTTCATCGTAATGAAGGTTCCTACCGCGATACATACCACTACAATGACCGGCAAGAAAAAGTTTAAAAATACATTCGTTCTAACCCCTTCATAAGGAGGGGTATCCGTTAATTCAGAGCCCATCAGCGGGTCTGCCCCATCACGCAGCACTTTTCCTTCTTCTAGCGCTCGTTTCTCCGCTCGCTTCATTGGTCCAAATTCCGGGATGACCTTCATCGCCAGCAAACCTACAAATAAGACGGAGAGAATAGCGTAAAAATTGAATGGTATCGTTTTCAAAAAGACAGACATAGCTTCCGCTTCGGTCGCTATTGTACCGATCCCAATCAAAAGCCCCGTAAAGTAAGCAGCCCAGCCTGTAATTGGTACAAGAACGCTAACCGGAGCCGAAGTAGAATCCGCGATATACGCCAGCTTCTCCCGTGAAATTCGCGCCTTATCGGACAGATTGCGCATGGTCGAACCAACGAACAGCGGGCTGAAATAATCGCTGAAAAAGACGACCATCCCAAGAAGCCATGCGACAACTTGCGTGCGAACCCGGGTAAAATTTTTGCGCTCCAGCATGAGCGTTACATTTTGAATAGCGCCCGTTCGCTGAAAGAATGCAATGACAACACCGATGAACAGCTCCAACAGCAATAAACCAGAGAAGCTGGTTGTGCCCAGAGCGTTTTTCATGAGAGTGGGAAACCCCATTAACCCTTGCCCAGACAGCAATATTCCAATGAAACAGGCAACTGCAAGAGAAAACACTGTATTTCTAGTAAAAAACGCTAAAATGACTGAAATCGTGGCGGGAACCAATGAGATGATTCCCAGGTTTACAGCTGTTTCCATTCACTCACTTACCTCCTTTTTGATCTGCCGTTTTCAAACTTACCTGACACCAATACCAAGGACTTCTTCGGCTGAAGTATGCTCTCTCTTCTGAATCAACGATGTTTCTTCATGCGTCAGTATTCCTTTGTACGTAGTCAACCCTCTACGCAAATACGGGTTTCGTCTAGCCGCTTCTTCCGGACCGTGCTCTGCAATCGACTGAATATGGGAAAAGACAGATGCAGCATAGGCAATGGATGTCGTGTGAGGTGCGGCACCAGGAATATTGTCCACACCGAAGTGAATGACGTCATCCACCACATAAGTAGGTTGATCATAGGTAGTCGGACGATAGGTTTCGATGGCTCCCCCTACATCGGCACTAATGTCTACGATTACTGATTTTTTTCGCATCAGCTTGAGCATCTCGCGGGTAATCAAATGATCGCTGCGATGCTTCGGCCATTTCACACAATTCAACACCAGATCAACATGAGGCAACACCTTTCTGATATTGCTCTGACTGGAAAACATGGTGTCTACTCCTTTTGGCAATACATATTGCGTTTCGCGCAGCACACCGATATTGACGTCCATCATGGTTACGTGCGCACCCAGAGAAGACAGAACGCCCGCCGCACTTCTACCCACGATGCCTCCCCCGATTACCAAAGCCGAAATCCCTGGGACTCCGCCAATTCCGCAAACCAGCTTGCCCATTCCGCCATTGACGCTTAATAAGTAATGAGCACCCCATAGCGCCCCCAGCTTACCCGCCACTTCTGCGTTTGGCGAACCGAATTGATGCGTATCCTCAGCAGTAAAAGCGATGACTTCTTTGCTTAAGAGTACTTCAACTTCTTCCCGATTGGCTGCGGGATGTATGCATGTAAAGATGATTTGATCCTTTCGAAGCAAGTCATACTCTTCAGGCATGATTTCCTTCACTTTGACAATCATTTCAGCCTCCGCATAGATCTCTTCCATACCAGACTTGATGGTTGCACCCGCGTTGGCGTATTCCTCATCTGCAAAACCGGCAATTTCGCCTGTACCTGTTCCAATTAATACGGTATGACCGTTCTTCGTCAGTTCAGATACTTCTGTAGGGGTCAGCACTACCCTCGCTTCACCCAGTTTTAGTTCTTTGAATGTACCAATAATCATTTCGTCTGCCTCCTAACATGTTGGATGATGACATTGGACAATAAAAGCAAATATCGTACCATCCAGCAATTGGAAAAAGGCAGAATTTTTCATCAATCTATGCCGTTATTCCTCGTTTATCTTCTTGATAAGGGGGACCCCCAATCCTCTTTTGTTATTTTTTCGGCACAGAATGTTATTTTTTCGGCACCTTTTACCTAAAAAAAGACCGACGTTGTTAACTTGTCGGCATTAACCTACTTTAACCGGTACAACTTAAGCTTGTTTTGCAAGGTTTGGCGGGGAATTTGCAAAATAGTGGCTGCCTGCGATACATTTCCTTTTGTTTTCTCGATGGCATGTGCAATGAATTGTTTTTCTACCTTTTCGATCGCCTGTTTGAGCGGTCCCACTTCAAATACCTCTACATCACTATCGTCCCATAGGTGGCGTGTAATCTTCTCCACATCCGAAAGGGTAAGCGTCTCTTCCTCGTCGTCCACTTGATTAACAACGAACTCCACAACGTGCTCAAACTCTCTGACGTTCCCCGGCCACGTATAGGCCATCAAGAAATCGTAAGCTTCCTTGGACACATGGCGAATCCTTTTTCCATGCTCATGATTATACTTGTTAATAAAATAGAGAAGCAGCAGCTTAATATCGTCTTTCCGCTCTCGCAGCGGCAATAAGTCAAAGGGCATGACGCAAAGCCGATAGAACAAATCCATTCTCAGCAAGCCTTCCTTCACACAAACCCGCGGATGTTTGTTCGCCGCTGCAATAATCCGCACATCGACCTTGCGCACATGCTTGTCTCCCAACCTTCGAATCAATCCGTCTTGCAGGACTCGCAGGAGCTTCGACTGTAGCGCAATCGGCATTGAATTCAACTCATCTAAAAAAATCGTTCCTCCATCTGCCAGTTCAAATAACCCCGGATTATCCTCCGCACCAGTAAAGCTCCCTTTTTTTGTTCCAAACAAAATACTCTCCATTAAACTTTCCGGAATTGCGGCACAATTTTGGGCAATAAACGGCTTGTCTGCACGATTGCTGGCATTATGCAAGGCGTGCGCGAACATTTCCTTTCCGGTTCCCGTCTCTCCGTAAATGAATACGGGTAAAGTACCACGTGCCGTTTTCTCTGCCAGCTTTTTCAGCTCGATCATCTTTTTATTCGTGGTAATGATATCGTCCAATGTGTATCTCGCACGCTCAGGTTCTACCGTTCCCTTTGAACGTTTATCTGGTATGAACAGCTTGGCGTCCATTTCGATCAGATTTTCCAGCAGCCCTTCTTGCTTGCTAATATCTTTGGAAAGCTCTATCGCCCCAATTATTTTCCCATGCGACTTAATTGGCAGGGTCACATTGGTTGTTTCAATCTGCTGCCCTTTAAAATCAATGATTTCCTGGCTCTTGCGAAAAATGGGTTGACCGTTTTTCATCGCTTTATACAGTGTGCTGTTCTTCTCATTGAGCATCGGAAACGCAGAAAAAAGATTCGTCCCTACAATTTCATCTGATTCCTCAATTTCTGAGACAAAGCGAGGATTAAATTTCACGGTAAACAAAATCGTTCCCGATGTATCGATAATCGTAATCCCGTCTATGTACTTCAATTCTTCCAGCAGATTCTCTTTGTGCAAAGCTACCCCTCCGTTTCTTGCTGTGCAATGAACGTAATTGTAACTATAGCATAAAGCTCGCCTGTTACTCTTTTGTTCCTATCATGTCATTAACAACCCGGCTGAACCACCAATCGGCTATGAAATTGCTCAAAATACAGCGACAAATACGGTATATGTAGCTTCGCTCCCGCAAGACAGCGTGTTTGACCCTGCAACAGACCTCGGTAAAAAGTTCAAATCCGTTGCCCTGTCTTTGAATGAAGTAAAACAAGCATTTGTTCTGGTTAAACGCTAATTTCAACAAGACATAAAAATGCGAACACCCCTTGCAAGCCAACGAGCGCGAGGGGTGTTCGTTTGTTTTCTTTTTGTAAAATCCGCAACGCGTACTTGAATCGTCATCTCGTGAATCATATACTCCCTCTTCCCCTATCCGTTTTCCTCTTTCCACTGTAGCATAATTGATAGTTATAGAAAAATTTGTAAAACATCTTCAGACTTCCTTCAACCAAATCTCATTTATCCTACTCTAATGATATAGAAAGCAAAAAAGGTGGTCATGAAAGGTGGAAGCAAATTTCGCGCAAGATATCGAGCGTGCCATCGCAGGAGAAAAAGAGGCGTTTGTGCGTCTGATCAAGAGCATGGAACAGCCACTATACAGAGTATCACGCTCCATTTTAAAAACAGACAATGAGTGTCTCGATGCCGTACAGGAAGCTGTCATGAATGCCTTTCATTCCATCCACACGCTGCGTGAGCCTCGCTTTTTCAAAACCTGGCTTATTCGGATTTTGATGAATGCCTGCTACCGTATGGCTCGCGAGAAAAACAAGGTTGTTCTGCTTTCGTTACCGGAGACTGCCGAAACGACGAATCAGTTTGAAGCCCATGTGGAATTGCAGCAAGCATTGAAGTCGTTGGACGAAGAGCTGCGTATGCTCATTCACCTCCACTATTTCGAAGGCTTCACAGTCAAAGAGATGGCTGAGATTTTGCAAACAGCCGAAGGAACACTCAAATCTCGACTGGTAAAAGCAAGAGCGTTGCTTGCAAAATGGTACGCGCCGGCGGATGAGCAAAGGGGGCTGCATCAACGATGAAGGATCGTGTAGATCAAAAAATGGATCAATGGCTGAAGGAAGAAGCCGCAAACAGAAACGAGAGTATACCAGAGGGGTTCCATGCAGGATTCCTCCAAATGCTCGACAGCCTACCTGACCGAAGCGAAACGCCTACTTTCCAAAAGCGAGCAACCATCAGTAAAAAAGTGCTGGTATATGCCACTGCCGCCATACTCATCATCGGCTTTATCACGGGAACTACCGTCTCGCCTGCGTTTGCCGATTGGGTCAAGTCGTTCTTCACCCGCCCAGAGCTGGACAAAGGCTTGCAGACAGCCGCTCAACAAGGCTTTTCCCAGCTTCAGCATGCATCCGTAACCGAACAGGGGATCACGTTTACAGTCAAGGAAGTGATGGCTGATTCCAAGCGCTTGATTTTAACCTACAGCCTGGAAGCAGAAGATGGAACAGCGCTGGACCCTGGTACGATCTTTGAACGGGTCTATTTGGAGCCACTTCTGGAACCATTTTATTACACGAAGGACGGAAACAACTTCTATATAACCACAGACGACGGGAAAATCATTTCACAAACAATGGCATTCAAGCTACCCTCTGGAAGAATTGCAAAACAGAGCATTCGTAGGGTGCTGACACACGACGATTTGGCGGATATTGTATTTGATCTAAAAGATCATGCGTCTGCCAAGCAGCTTTTCGTCAACATTACGGTGAAAAAAGTAAATGGGGTTGAGGGCACCTGGTCGCTGAAAGTACCAGTCAATCTCGAAAAAAGCATGGCTACTACCAAACGTTTGCCCATCGACGCAGCATATACAACGCCGTCCGGGTTAACTATTCAATTGAATGACATTACCTTTTCGCCGACGGTAACTACGCTCGCGCTTCAATCAGTGTGGACAGCCGAAAAAAGGCGAGAGCTGGAAGCGAATCATCCTGAATTTTTTCATGACTATGCCAAAAAATGGTTTAACCAACGCTGGTTGCATTACGATGTGGTGGATGAGTCAGGAAAAGTGGTTTTGAGCACTACTCTCCCCCCTAAAGAAAAGGGAAATGGGATATTGATCGAAGACCATGATGATCCGGGACTTAGTCAGTCGTCCAGAGGAAGCTTGTCGATTGTTTCACAGTCCTATCCCCCCATAAACAGCAAGAAGAAGCTAACCTTTGTGTTGAAAGGAATCGCCCAGTATGAAAGCACGAACCTGGATTGGAAAATAAACCTGAAGGACCTGGAAAAAGAGCATGAGACATTTACATACAAGGGCTTTCGTGCAACGATTACAGGTATCCACTACGGTGAAAACAGCAGCATCCTAGAGCTAGAAGAAGAGACCACACTTATAGGAGCAAATTTTGATATTCTCGACGAGTCCGGACGTATCTTATCTACCCCGAACGAGGACTTACGAGGCGAATGGGATGAGATTGATCCTGAGACGAGAAAACGGCGACTGAAGCTGAAAATTCCTGTACAAGGACTAACAAAAGAGATGAATTCCATTACGTTGAGATTTACGAGCATCGTGACGTTTGATCCGAATGTAAACTGGCAAGTCCCCCTCCCTATTAAACCTTAAAAAGAAAACCATACCCACTATTTAGGTCATCTCTCGTATCAAGAGATGGCCTTTTCTCTATGACGCCAAAAAGCGTTGACGAGTTTGAGTGAAAATGATAATCTTTATCATTATATTAAGCTATCTTATTTACATACTGGAGGAATCATCTTGAGACATTCTTTGCTAGTTTTTTTTAGCATATTGCTCTTTTCGTTCTCGCTTGCCGCATGTGGAGCCTCTGGGTCACCATCGGGATCGACCCCAACTGGCAACACCGTAGCTACTCATACATACAAGCATGCCTTGGGAGAAACTGAAATTCCTGTCAAGCCAGAAAAAGTTGTGACTCTGCAATACGCCAGTCAAATGCTGATGGTTGGTCTGAAGCCAATCGGTGCAGCAAGTCACTTGCTTGAAAATGCTGGACCTGATTTTCAAGGTATCGAAGACGTTGGGGCTCCTGATGCCATCAATTACGAAAAAATAATATCCCTACAGCCAGACTTGATCATCGCGGACGATATTGATCAGGACATTTACGATAAACTGAGCAAAATCGCTCCTACTGTAACTGTCCCGTGGATGGACTACGATATGTTTGGTCACGTGAAAGTGATGGGCGAAATTTTGAACCGCCAACAGGAAGCCGCTGCTTGGCAGACTGCGTTTGATTCCAAACTAAAAGCTGCCAAAGAACAGATCCTCGGTAAAATTGGCGAGGGCAAAACAGTTGCCATCTACCGTATCGATCCGAAGCAGTTTTACGTATACGGTGCACGAAACATGGGCTTTACTTTTTATAAAGCGCTTGGGCTTACTCCACCCCCTGCAATCCAAAAAGAACTCGATAAAGATCCGAACTTCTGGGCGGCCCCGATTTCGATGGAAGTGCTGCCTGATTACACAGCAGACTATGTATTCGTGAGCCTTTTGCCAGGTGAGGAGGCAACGGGACGTTACAACGAGATCAAATCCAGTGCCATCTGGAAGAACCTCACCGCCGTCAAAAACAACCATGTCTACGAGATCAACATGGATACATGGCTTGGCTATACGCCACATGACATCGAGAAGCAATTGCAGGAAGCTGTCCAGCTGATGACCCAGGTACAATAAACCTTTGCGAAAAAACGAGCCTGAAGAGTGACTTCTTTGGCTCGTTTCGTTTTTCCTATAAAATCAAACCTCTTGTATACTACCATCCTTGCTCCCTTTACTATCAACTACCTATAGCAATGGAATCTTTCGGCTCGTTTTACAATCAAACCACCTATTCCTTATATAACAAAGGCGATGAATACGAAAAAATTCTTTAATCTCGGACTCCGTTTTTCCAAATAGCTCAGGACAAAATCGATCAAATCGGACTTCAAATCTACCAAAATACTTTCCTTCAGGTGTAATATACTCATGTTTTGGTGTGATATTTCTGAGAAACCCAAGATATTCGAGTCTGCAAAAATATTCATATATTACCTCATGAATCGTTTTAACCTGTGGGAATTCCATTCTATTATCACGCAAATAATGAGCTAATTCATGCTTCACATACTTTTTCAACACAATCCGGAATGGTCTTTCTGGAAAGCGCACATCATTTTCCAGGATGTGCTTAATAATCAGCTTGGGAATCTGCTTATGCGTTCCGTAACCAGACCGTCTCTGGTAAACTTTATGTATTTCTGTTAAAAATAAAAAGCTTTGCCACAAACGGTGATCAATATCAAACAGATAATCACCCTCAATTTTTTGATTCATCACTGGATGGGATAAATAATCACCAATCCTTGAAATAGCAAATTGTCTTAACGGACTAGAAAGAAATTCTTCACCTCGACGATAAATGAGTTGTTGTAAGTAATGGGATTTTCCTATTTGCTTCGGACGCTTTATTTCACGCGAAGCGAAGCCTCTTCTTGTCGGCTTCCCCTTGCATGTGCAAGACGTATTTACTAAAGTTATGCTTCCCTTATCAGACATACTGTGTTCCTTCAGTGCCCGACGAGTTATCTTTTCACAAGTAAATATGGTTTTTCTATCCCTTTGAGCTGTTACTCTAGTAAGTGTAAACATACACTCGCTTTCTAAGGAATCAAGTAAATACAGCATCTTATTCTGCCGTTGTTGAATCATATCTTGCCATGCAAGCAATCTAAAGCGATGCAAAGCTCTTTCTGTAAAGAGGCTATATCCCAAAATCCACACTTGGGATACGTTTATACTTTCATACCCATCTATCCTTTTTCTTAAAATCCTTTCAGATATAGGTGAGCATTGAAATTCAATACAAAGTCGATGTCCATCCGGAAAAATAGTAATAATATCCGCTCGTTGCCCAATCTCTTCCAAATAATATTCTTGTCTAGTCACATTCGAAGGATAAATCATTTCAATCCACGTTTTTAACAGCTTTTTCCCCATAATGTGCTCTAATGTCTCGGGCTCCGTATAATCACATTGAGTTTTGGCTACGTGAGCAAAATGTGGCTTTACCCGTGAGCCATGACGATAATAAACAGCTCCTTCACATTGCTGACACCGCAACTGTTTTCTCGACCACAAACGTAGAAAATCATCAGAGTACTTTTCAGGTTCAACTATGAAACCATCTACATGCATACATTTATCCACCATTTCACCTCCTATTCCTTCATTCTAGAGTCCTAGATTAAGACAAAAAAATACCCCGAACCGCATGAAGCTCCCACTCATACGGTCTGGGTTAAATTAATTACGTTAAGACTGGCAGCATCAGGTTAAGTAAAAATAGTCCTGCTATCACATACAGCAGTGCCGGCACTTCCCGTCTTTTTCCGAGCGCCAGCTTCAGCAGCGGATACGCCACGAAACCAAAGGCAATTCCATCCACGATACTGTACGACAACGGAATGATCGCGATGATCAAAAAGGCTGGGAACCCTTCCGAGAAGTCCTTCAGATTGATGTTTTGCACGTTTTGCAGCATGAGAGCTCCGATGATGATCAGTACAGGCGCCACCGCTCCGTCCGGAATCATTTTGACAACCGGGATGAGGCCAAGGGATAAGAGAAGCAGTGTTCCCGTTACAAGTGTCGTCAGTCCCGTACGACCTCCTGCGGTAATACCCGCTGCGGTTTCTACTGTGGAAACGGTTGGACTTGTGCCCATAATTCCCGAGATAGCAGCTGACAGGGCATTTGCTTGCAAGGAGCGACGAAACTTTTGCGGCTGACCAAACATGGCAGTATGCCCATGAATCAACCCGATGTTTTCAAACACGATCACCATGGCAAGTGAAAAAGTGGCGATCCAAAACGGCATTGTCCAAATCCCGGAAAAAGACATCCCGGCAAATACATGACTGTATTCCGCAAAAGAAAACGAGCTGCCAGCTCCCGGCTCAACAATCCCTAGCAGAAGCCCAAGCCCGGTTCCTGCTGCAATCCCGATCAAAAAGTTGCCTGGCACACCTCGAACAAACAAGATCAGCGTCAAAATAAGCGTTACCAGCGTCACGATGACATGCGGGCTAGATAAATCCCCCAAGGCCACAATGGTCGAAGGATTCGTTACGATCAGACCACCCTTTTGCAAGCCGATAAACGTCAAAAACAACCCAATCCCCACAGTAATTGCTTCTTTCAGCGAGGAAGGAATCGCATTGGACAAAACCGTCGCCGCCCGGGTAAAGGCGATGACCGTAAAAATCAGACCTGAAACAAAAACAGCAGCCAAGGCCTCTTGCCAGCTCAGGCCCATCGAGTGGCATAGCGTGTAAGTAAACAACGCATTGATTCCCATACCGGGGACTAAAATAATGGGAGCATTCGCCCAAAAGGCCATGAGAAGTGAGCCGATGAATGCGGTCAAAACAGTAGCAAGAATGCCTGCTTCCATCGGAATACCGGCATCCTGTAAAATCGAAGCGTTTACGGCAACAATGTAGACAATGGTGACAAAGCCGATAAAGCCAGCAATGATTTCCCGTTGAAACGTCGTGTCGCAAGCGCGCAGGTGAAATATCTTATCCAGCCACGTACGCACGTATATTCCCTTCTTTCCTTATGCTTGGTTCATGAATTCCTGTGAAAATTATGCTATCATAGCCACATCGATATGAAAAATATCCAGTTAATCTGTCTTTCATATGTTTTTCATATGGATTGTAAAAGGAAGGAAGGAAGGAAGCCTACGTGGATATTCGCCAGCTGCGGTACTTCATTGCAATCGCTGAGGAAGGCCAAATTACAAGTGCCGCCAAACGCCTGAACATCGCCCAGCCCCCATTGAGCCAGCAGCTCAAGCAGATGGAGGACGAATTGGGCGTCATTCTCATGGAGCGCTCTGGAAAACGCATGGAGCTGACTGAGGCAGGACATACCCTGTACCGCCAAGCACTGAATATCGTTCATCAGATGGAGGAAGCTCTCTCAGAAGTAAAAGAAACCGGCGAAGGAATTCGCGGGACCTTGTCCATCGGCGTAAGTGCTTTGTCCGCCTACCGACTCCCCGAACAGATTCGCCTGTTTCAACAAAAATACCCATTGATTACGTACAAAGTATGGAAAGGTGACACCCAGCTGCTGAACCAGTGGCTTGAGCGACGAACCATCGAGGTTGCAATCGTCCGACTGCCCCACTCGCTGAATAACTGCACGATGATTCCGCTGGAGGAGGAGCCGTTCGTCCTGATTGTGCCCGCCAGCTCGCCCTATGCTTCCCACGAGCGTATCCACATGAGCGAAATCGCCCAGCTTCCCCTCATCATGCCAAGTATTCCTGGCCTTGGTATTTATGATCTGATCGTCAAAGAATTCTCGCGACTTGGTGCACCGCCGCATGTCATTTGTGAATGTCCCGATATTTCGCTGATTGTCAGCATGGTAGCAGCCTCCGTCGGCTCCTCGATCGTTCCGCGCTCCGCCTGGGAAAGACACAAAAGTGAACAAATTCGCGGGATCGCGCTGGAAGGAACCTCGATCTACTCCTCTGCAGCTGTCGTCTGGCAATCCGGGCGTCATCTCTCCAAAGCGGCCAAACGCTTTATTGAGACATTTTCGTAAACAGGCGGTTGGTCTTGGCTCCTCGTATCGCACGTATCTGCTTGGCTGCCGCACGTTCTTGCCAGAAGCTCAATTATTCATGCCCTCCACATGGAATAATTTTGGAAATCACGCGGGATTATAAACTATTATCATCGTTGAACGTCCTAAAATCTTGGAGGAATGAAATGACGTTTCTTATTTCATTAGTTATTGTACTTATTATTGTATTGTTTGGCGTTTTTTCTCCTGACCTTTTCGCAAAAGCAGCAAACCAAGTGCTGCACATGACTACGACAAATTTTGGCTGGTTCTACTTGATCGTTACTTTTGGCTTTTTGCTCTTCTGCATTTTCCTAGCGTTTAGCAAATACGGTCAGATCCCTTTAGGGGAGGACGATGATGAGCCAGAATATTCCCTTCCTACCTGGTTTGCGATGCTGTTTAGTGCTGGCATGGGGATTGGTCTTGTCTTTTGGGGTGTAGCAGAGCCTGTCTCCCACTACTTCTCTCCACCGGCAGGAGTAACCGGGCAAACGACAGAAGCCGCCCAAACCGCCCTGCGCTACGCTTTTTTTCATTGGGGTCTCCATCCCTGGGGCATTTATGCAGTCATCGCACTATCCCTTGCTTACTTTCAATTTCGCAAGGGAGCAAAAGGCTTGATTTCCTCTACTTTTGCTCCCTTGTTGGGAGAGCGAACGAATGGACCTATTGGCAAAGCTATCGATATTCTAGCGGTCATCGCCACTGCTTTTGGCGTAGCCACCTCTCTAGGTCTAGGAACACTTCAGATTAACGGAGGCTTGTCCCATCTGTTTGGACTGCCCTCCAATGCCTTCGTGCAAATCGTAATTATTGCGATTATCACTGTGCTTTTCCTTATATCTGCGACGACTGGGCTTGATAAGGGGATCAAGTTTCTCAGCAATACGAATCTTGTTCTTGCGATGGGCCTGTTATTCCTTACCCTAGTCTTGGGCCCTACCTCGTTTTTATTTGACACATTCACTAGCACACTGGGTAGCTATTTGAACAATCTCATCTCGATGAGCTTGCGGCTTACTCCTTTTACACAAGGCAATTGGGTAGCCAACTGGACGTTGTTCTACTGGTCTTGGTGGATTGCTTGGGCCCCATTTGTCGGCATGTTCATCGCGCGTGTCTCCAAAGGTCGAACCATCAAGGAATTCGTCATTTGTGTGATGCTCGTCCCCAGTCTACTCAGCTTCATCTGGTTCTCCGTCTTTGGCGGGACAGCTCTTCATCTGGAGATTTTTGATCAGGCTCCCATCGGAAAGGCTGTCCAAAGTGATATTTCAACTGCTTTATTTCTCGCGCTTGAACAATTGCCAATGGGGTTCATCCTCGCTGTCGTGGCTACCCTGTTGATTATCACGTTCTTTATCACTTCAGCAGACTCAGCCATTTTTGTGCTCGGCATGCTCTCATCCGATGGAAATTTGGACCCGTCCAATCGTGTGAAAATAACGTGGGGCATCCTCCAGTCAACCATCGCCGTTGTCCTGCTCTTAAGTGGTGGATTAGAAGGCTTGCAAACGGCCTCAATCGTTGCCGCGCTCCCCTTTGCCGTCATTATGGTATTGATGTGCTACTCACTTTTACGTGCGCTGAGTGAAGAAGATCGGTTAGCTAAAAAGAAGCGCAAGGACCAGCAAAGAAAGCTGGAGCGGCTGCTAAAAGAGTTATAAGCGCAATCCTTAGAGCAAAATGAAAAGACCTTGGGCGAAGTGAATTCAGCTTCATCCAAGGTCTTTTTATATGGTATTATATGTAAAAAAAAAGGACTTGGTAGTATGCAACGTCTTATCTATGTGGAGGTAGAACCAAAAATATATAGTCAGCTGGCTGTAGTCGTGTTCCTTTTTGTTACCTCTTTTTTTATCTGGATAACCGTTGAAAATCAAAATCGCATTTTTACAGATGATCACTATTCGGAAAAAGCGATGTTATCTGGTGTTATGTACAAAGTGGAAGAAGAAACGAAGGCCACTGGAAGCGAAGAGGAGTATTACAGCTTTGTTACTACAGAAAAAAAGCTTGATCGTGTACAAATGGACGAAGAAAACCAGATTACCCTTACTCGATTGAAGCAGGAAATCCACTCACTCGCAGGAAGAGAAAGCAGGCTAGTCTTTTCGTTTATCATCCTGGTCTATATCATGTTATGCTGGTTGATTTTACGCAAACACTCACTAGAAAACGCTCTTCACGCGCTCGCATTTGTCGCATGTAGCTACTATCTCTTATCTATTTGGCAGACATGGCTGGAAATTAGACAATCAACAGAAGCCGTCACCTATTACATAGCAAAACTGTAAGAGGACGTATGAGCCTATGCGGTTCACTACGCCCTCTTCCCTTTTTTTCCAGACTATTTAACCTCGGAACGAACCTCAATCCCGTTTCGCTTGAACAAAGCTGCTGTCAAGCCAACCCCAGACACCTTTTTCCCGGAAAAGCTGCCATCGTACACAAATGAGCTGCCACAGGACGGGCTATTTTCCTTCAGGATCGCAGTGGTTGCTCCGACTGTTTTTGCCAGCTTCAACGCCTGCTGTGCCCCAGCAAGGAACTCATCCGTCACATCATTACCTGTTTGATCAACAATGCGTGCACGCCCATCCAGAACATCACAGCCATCGCCTCCAATAATTTCAGCAGGTGGTCGCGGAGTTGGCAATCCTCCGAGCTGCTCTGGGCATACCGGAATCACCTTTCCCTCTCGCAAGAGCTGTTCCAGGTCTTCATTCAGACATGATTTTTGATCATAACGACACTCACAACCGATCAAACAGGCACTGATCATCTTCATGGAAAATCCTCCACTTCTGTTTCCGGTATCTACAGCTTACGCAGCTTCACGCTCTGAACCATATGATCCTGACCCTTATCCAAAATCAGCTGGGCGCGAACTCTTGTCGGCAAAATGTTGCTGCGCAAATTCGCTCCATTGATCTCATTCCAGATGCCAGTCGCAACCTCTGTCGCTTCTTCGTCAGACAAGCTGGCATATCGGCGGAAATAAGAAGAGGGATTGGAGAACGCGGTCTGTCTCAGCAGCTTGAAGCGTTCTACATACCATTGCAAAATATCTGTTTCATCCGCGTGGACATAGATCGTAAAATCAAAGAAATCCGATACGATAACTTCGGAAATGCGCGGTTCGTTATCATCACCACGTGGCGGCTGAAGAACGTTTAAGCCCTCAACAATCAAAATATCAGGCTGTCGCACTGTTTGCCATTCGTCTGGCACAATGTCATAAACCAGATGGGAGTAGACGGGTGCAGATACTTCTGGCAGACCTGATTTTACATCTGCTAAAAAGGTGATGAATCTGCGTAAATCATAGCTCTCGGGGAAGCCTTTTCGCTTCATGATTCCCCGCTCCTCCAATACACGGTTCGGATAGAGGAATCCGTCAGTTGTGACCAAATCCACCTTTGGATGATTCGGCCAACGAGAAAGCAGCATCTGCAAAATCCGGGCTGTCGTGCTTTTCCCTACTGCCACACTCCCTGCAATCCCGATAATAAACGGCACCTTGCCATCCTGATTGCCGAGAAACGTATGTGTAGCCTGATACAGCTCCTGCGTACCACCCACATACAGATTGAGCAAACGCGACAAAGGAAGGTAAATCTCCGCCACTTCAGTCATCGAAACATTTTCATTCAACCCTTGTAAACAAGCAAGCTCTTCATCCGATATGGTCAACGGCGTGGAAGCCCGCAGTGCTCTCCACTGCTCGCGATTGAACGTCACGTAAGGTGATGCCATGGGAACGTACATCCTTTCCATCATGAAAGTGCTTTCTTACTATCATCACAAAGTTAGTTTACACCAGCAGACCTTTCTTGGGAACAAGAGGCTTATCCCATAGCAGTTAGAACGGCACTTTCGTCCTCATTCGCGCTTTCGCTTCTTACCTTGAATACTCTTCTTTTGTTCCAGTATCCACGCCTCTGTAGCTTGATCCCAGCGGTATTGTCTGAGCTTATTTACCCCATTTGCCTTTTTATAAATAATGTTTGCAATCGGCTCTCCTTTTTTTAAAAAGATAGCAGGCATCAGGTCGCCTTTTTCTAGTTCATCAGGTGGTCTTAAAGCTATGATTGCAATATCTTTCAACTGCTTCTCACTCCATCCGTCCTTGCCCCTTTTCCCTATTCCCCGATAAATGTCGTACTCATCCCAATTTAATCCGAAGCTAGTCAGTATGTCTGAATGAACCTCACGGAGGTCAAATATGTAACGAATGCTTCCAACCAAAGAAATGTTATTCGTAGCAAATAGCAGGTTGCTTTTCGTGTACACATAGGTCGGTCCTTTTGCTCGAAGTGGCAGCAGCTCTTCCTTTAGATCCGTTCCTGTGAAGGTGTATGTAATATTTCCCGATTTCGTGAGATCTTCATCTAGCTCGATTTGTTCCGCGTCAAAATTCTCGGGAAAAATGACTACTTGCAGCTTTCCTTTATTCGTCCCCACTTCATGCGCTTCAACTGCACGCAAAAACACATCTGCCAGTTGAGAGGGCCCTGTCTTCTTGATCTCAATGTCATCATATGAAGTCATCACACTTATAATTTTGGCTAAACGGTCACTAATGACTGGAGCTGGTGTATACTCGATGGCCCGATTATTCTCTCCCTCGATATTTTTACCCGTGCCTACGCCTGCTCGAAAATGTTCCAGACTCCCGCTCAAAAAGACAACTAACAACAACACTACAATTATTGGCGCTACTACAAAAGGGAATGGCTTCCGATTGCTTTGTAACCGCTTATGAATCATTAGCCTCATCCGACTCATCTGCGCTGTGTCGTG
The DNA here is from genome assembly GCF_046535075.1 of Brevibacillus sp. SIMBA_040. Taxonomy (NCBI): domain Bacteria; kingdom Bacillati; phylum Bacillota; class Bacilli; order Caryophanales; family Paenibacillaceae; genus Brevibacillus; species Brevibacillus sp. SIMBA_040. The sequence continues at coordinate 18,455 of NZ_JAWRXI010000003.1, read as the reverse complement.
CGGGACTGCGTACTGTTCGTGTTTGGCCAACTGGCGCAATTTTTGCTCTAGGTCCATTTTTCTCCCCCCTTATTCAGCAATGCTTTCAGCTTTTCACGAGCACGATGCAGGCGTGTATACACAGCTCCTGATGAAATCTCCAAAATCTCTGCAATCTCTTCAATCGTCAGCTCCTCGTAATAATGAAGAATTATGATCTGTCGGTGACGAAACGGTAGCTTGGCAATGACTGTTGCCAGAAGCCTCCACTCTTCTTTTCTTACGACACCTTCTTCAATCTCGATAAATTCGTGGACACCTGGCTCAGCCTGATAAAAAATATGGCGAATGGACCAGGATCGCAGATAACGCTTGGATTCGTTGATCGCAATGCGATAAAGCCAGGTCTCGATTTTGCTCTCTCCCCGAAAGCCGGGCAAGCTTTTGTACGCACGCAGAAAAACCTCCTGAGTTACATCCTCTGCAGCAATCTTGTCTTGAATAAACCAACAGCAGAGGCGGTATACTTCATACAAATGTTTTTCCATGATGACTTCAAATGAGGCGTCCACAGTCGAATGCAGGATTGATAATGACGGCAGCAATTCTTTTTCTTCCAGCTTTTTCTCCTCCCTTCTCATTGATTAGATACATCACTTCATTTTTTCTTACAAATATTTCAAAACGAATTCCAATCAGGCACAGAAAAAACGAGCTGACACCCTCTCAGGCATCAGCTCGCTGGCTTACTCTTTTCAATCATTTTCCCAAAAAAGCTTGCAGCATCCATACATGCTTTTGCAGGCTTTCACTCATCTCCACAAACATGTCACCTGTGGCATCATCGTCTGCCGCTTCTGCTGCCACGATTCCTTCCTTCAGCTCAGCGATCAGCTTGGTAAAATCGCTCACAACGGCCTGCACCATTTGCTCCGCAGATTCGCCACCTGTCGCTTCCTGAATCGAGGACTTCTCTATACAGGCTTTCATTGTGGAAACCGGCTTGCCTCCGACAGCAAGCAGGCGCTCCGCCAGCTCATCTACATACTTCGCAGCCTCGTTGTACAGCTCCTCGAACTTGGCGTGCAACGTAAAAAAGTTGGGACCACTCACGTACCAGTGAAAGTGGTGCAGCTTTATATACAGGACAGACCAGCTTGCAACCTGCTTGTTCAGCACCTCGGTTACGGGACGGCTTATCGTAATACTCATTATTCGACGCTCCTTCCTTTCATGGAAATAGAGATTGCGTCTGTAGTGTGCCGCCACGAGCCACAAGCTATTCGGGAGCCGTACAGATTAACAACAAAGCGGATGTTTTATTCGTTAAGGCTGCAAGCTGCGGGCACGCTCCTGCAAAAAGACCATCGCATTGCACGCCTGCATAGCTGCTCCAACTGCCAAGCTCCGCTCATCCAGATCAAAGCGCGGATGGTGGACAGGGAACGTGCAGCCCAACTCCTCATTTCGTACACCTAAATGGTAGAAGGCACCAGGCACATGCTCGGCAAAGAAGGCGAAATCTTCAACCCCGAGACTCGGCAGCTCATTTACTTTGACATTCTCTGCACCGAGTAGCTCTTCTCCGGTGGCTTTTACCAGATCGACCATAGCATTGTCGTTGATCAGAGAGGTGTAGCCTTCTTCAAAGCTAACCTCTGCCCTGCCACCCAAGCTTCGGGCTGTCAGGTCGGCAACCTCACGTACACGCTCTTTGACCAGCGCACGCACTTCTTTTGTCAGCGTGCGAATCGTACCAGAGAGCTTTACTTCCTGGGCAATAATATTCGTTGCGGTTCCACCCGAAATGATTCCCAGTGATAATACAGCGGACTGACGAGGGTCTACATTGCGGCTGACAATGGTCTGCAACGCAGTAATGACATGGGCAGCGATGACGATCGCATCTTTTCCGTTGTGTGGATACGCGCCATGTCCGTTTTCGCCGTATACAGTGATATGTACGTCATCTGACGCCGCATTCATCTGCCCGTATTTTACCCCAATCCGACCTACCTCAAGCTCAGGCGAGACATGAAGACCGAATACGGCTTCTACGCGCGGGTTTTCCAGCACGCCTTCCTGAATCATCGGCAGTGCGCCACCTACAGTCTCTTCTGCCGGCTGGAAAAACAGCTTCACAGTGCCTGCCAGCTCCTGCTTGTAATCGTTCAAAATACGAGCTGCTCCTAACAAGCAGGTCATGTGCGCATCATGTCCGCATGCATGCATTTTTCCTTTTACCTTGGAGCGGTAGCTGGTGTCGTTTTGCTCAAGAATAGGAAGTGCATCCATGTCTCCGCGCAAGGCGACGGTTGCCCCTGGATTTGCGCCTTGTATGAGTCCTACAACTCCTGTTCCTGCTGATTTCGTATAAGGAATCCCCATCTGGTCGAGGTACCGAATAATTTGCTCTTGTGTACGAAACTCCTCTAAACCGATCTCCGGATTTTGATGAAAGTCTCTGCGAACCTCCGAGAGCCATGGCAAAATTTCTTCGGCCCTGCGCTTTACTTGTTCTTTTTGCTCGACGTTCATACCGTTACACTCTCCTCTATTGTCAACTGGCAGCTCGTAGCATCCAGACTCGCTTCCACACCGAGTGGCAATGCCATGTTATACGCTCCATGTCCGATTTGCACATTCCAGATGGTTGGCTTTTGATACGGAACGACAATGTTTTGAAACACATCCCACACAGAGAAGCCTTCGCGTTTTTTCGATTCGCAGTCCGTCCAGGTGCCAATCACGACTCCAGCGCAATCATCAAACAGCCCACCCAGTGCCAATTGTGTCAGCATGCGGTCAATTCTGTACGGCTCCTCATCGATGTCCTCCAGAAACAGCAGCTTGCCTCGCGTATCCAATTGAAATGGCGTCCCCATCAAAGCTGCGATGAGAGCCAAATTGCCTCCGACAACCGGACCTTGCGCCTGACCCTCTACGAGACAAATCATTTCTTCTCCCGGCGGGTTTACGATTGCCCCCAAAGGCTCAGGTCGTGTCATCGCTCGCAGCAAGTATTGCTTGGACCAATCATCCAAATTGTGTGCAATGTCTGACGTAGCCATCGGGCCGTGAAGTGTCGCCAAATTGGCTACCTGACCAAATGCGGTATGTAGGGCGGTAATATCACTGTAGCCGACAAACAGCTTCGGATTTTGCTCAATGCAATCATAATCGAGCAGGCTGAGAATTTGCGGGGCTCCATATCCTCCGCGCATACTCATGATGCCATCTACTTCATCGTCAGCAAACATCGCGTTCAATTCCATTGCCCTCTGCTGGGGAGAGCCTGCTAAATATCCCCCGTAGGTTTCCCTGCACGCTGCGCCTACCTTTACCTTAAATCCGAAAGCTTCCATTGACGCAATCGCTTTGTTCAATACTTCCTCTGTTGCAGGACTCGAGGTGGCAACCACCCCGATGGTATCTCCTGCACGCAATGCTCTTCCTTTATTCATCGCTACAATCTCTCCCTTATTCTTTGTAGGCCCATTTGAAATCGATCTTGCTGAGCGGATCAATGCGGACGCCTTTTACCTTATCGCTTTGTACCCAGGCGTTTACATCACTGAAGATGCCTGTGAGCGGCATTTCCTCCATCAAGAGCGTCTCTGCCATCAGTAAAATATCATTGCGCTTTGCTGGATCCGCCTCTTTATAAGACTGATTGATCAGCTCTGTATATTTCGGGCTATGCCAGCGGGTAATATTGGAGGAGCTGTACTTTTCAATAAATTTCTGCAAAAAGTTGATCGAATCGTTGTAATCAGCCGTCCAGCTTGAACGTGTAATTTCAAACTTACCCTGCTCCTGATCGTCCAAATACACCTTTGTTTCCTTGTTAAGCAGCTTTACGTCTACACCCAATACATTTTTCCAGGCTGCTTGGAGTGTTTCTGCGATTGCCTTGTTGCGATCCGAGGTGTTGTACAGGTACGTGATCGTAGGGAGCTTGGTTATTCCCAGCTCTGCCATGCCTTCTGCGAGCAGCTTTTTTGCTTCTACCTGCTGGTTATCAGCAAAAAAGCCTTCGGGCTTGAGGCTCGCGGTGATCGGTGTAATCCCCATCAATGGCGTCTGACCAGCCTGGCCGATATTATCAGCAATCTCCTGACGATTGATCGCGTAAGCAAAGGCCTTGCGTATCTTTACGTTTGTAAATGGCGGGCGCTCTGCGTTAAAGCGAATATAATAGGAGGTGGCTTTGGGCTTGGTCATCAGCTTGCCTTCCTGCTTCAATGGCACGACGGCATCTACCGGCAGTCCGCTTATCGGACCACCCGCCCAATCGAGATCTCCATTTTGGAACATGGACAGCTCGGTATTGGTATCAGAAATCATGGAAAATTCGATACGTGAAAGTTTTACCACATCTTTTTCCCAGTAGGTATCGTTTTTTACGAGGATCAGCTTATTTTTATGCTCCCACTTATCTAGCTTGAACGGTCCGTTACTAACCAATGTTTTCGGATCGTTCGCCCATTTTGGATTGGACAGGACCACATTTTTGTTTACCGGAGGGAGAAACGATACCAAGGTCGGGAAAAACGGGGTCGGATGCTCCATCTTCACTTGCAGTGTCTTGTCGTCGATTGCTTTTACGCCAACATCCTCTGCCTTCGCTTTGCCGGAGGTGAATGCCTGTGCATTCTTGATACTATAATAATTGTATGACGCGGGAGAGCCTGTCTTTGGGTCGAGCGCGTATTTCCATGCAAACTCAAAGTCATGCGCTGTCACAGGGTCACCGTTGGTCCATTTGGCATCACGCAGCGTAAAGGTGTAGGTTAGTTTGTCATCCGACAGCTTCATGTCCTGTGCGAGAGAGTTGATCGCTTCGCCCTTTTCATCCAAACGCGTCAATCCGTCGTAAAGCGCACGAATCACCGCTCCCGAGGTTGCATCTTCAGCAAACGTCGGATCAAGAGTAGCCGGCTCTTCCGTATTGAGACGCAATGTTTGTGCTTCTGTTTTCACTGGCTTTGCCGCTGGTCCTGTGTCTGTTGGATGTGTAGCAGGTGTGGAGGAATTGGCTGGTGAAGAAGTACTCGTGCTGCTACAGGCAGAGACCAAGCTTCCAGCTACGAGCAAGGAACTGACTAGCATGGTGATCGTTTTTTTCATGATCGAAAGCCCCCTTATTCCTGTGCATCTCTTACTGCAAAATTGGTGCCACACGATAAAACGCATGGCTTGCCCCGGAACTATTCAACCATGCATACAAAAACAAATAATATTGAAATTTCTTACTCTTTCTCACTATTCACCAGCGAATAGGAATCATTCACCAGTGAATACCCATTTTCTCACTTTGCGGCTAGCAGAAGGCTGACTAATCCCTAATGCCTCTGCGATCCTCGTCGTCGTTTTATGCTGGTCAAAAGCACGCTGTACCAGCTGGCGCTCAACCTCATCCATAGCATCCTGCATATGCATCAAACGATCTACATTTATGCCATTGTGGGCGCTGCTCTGCTGGTTGTGGATATAACGCGGTATTTGCGCCGGTGTAATGAAAACATCATGCGACGTAACGACCAGCCTCTCAACCACGTTCTCCAGCTCTCGCACATTTCCTGGCCAATCGTAATCCTCAAGAATCCGGTAGCATACGTCACTCAACTGGCGTTCGAGGCAGTATTTCTGCGAAAATACATTGAGAAAGTAATGGATCAAAACGGGAATTTCTTCTCTTCTCTCCCGCAGCGGCGGTATTTCCAGAGGCACGACATGAATTCGGTAGTACAAGTCTTCACGGAATCTGCCTTCCTTCACCATTTTGCGCAGATTTTTGTTCGTAGCGGTAATCAGCTTCACATCGACCTTGCGGGAGACCGAGCTGCCTACTGGTGTAATCGTTTTTTCCTGGAGGACGGTCAAGAGCTTCACCTGCAAAGCAAGCGGCATTTCTCCGATCTCGTCTAAAAAAAGTGTTCCCCTGTTTGCCTTTTCAATTAATCCAGCTTTTCCATCCTTATCGGCTCCAGTGAAGGCGCCTTTTTCATATCCGAACAGCTCAGACTCCAGCAGCGTCTCAGGAATTGCGCCACAGTTGATGTGCACAAACGGCTTGTCCTCTCGTGGGCTGCATTCATGGATGTACTTGGCGAGCACACCTTTTCCAACTCCCGACTCTCCGAGCAAAATCATCGATGAATCGACTTGCGCCAGCTTCTCAGCCATCGCCGCCACCTGTTGCATGGACTGACTGCGATAGATGAGACAGGTATTCCCTTTTTGTCTGCTTCTTTCTTTCGTCATTTCGCTTTGAAAAAGGGTTCCCACGTACTTCACTTCATTTAGCTCCTGCTGTAATTGTTTCTGGTCTGTAATGTCAATCGAGGTATTGACGACACCGCTGAAGTTGCCATCCTTGTCCCAAATGGGCGTCCCTTCTACGTACAATCTGCGATTCTGCAGCGTGGTCTGGATCGTCTGCACTTTTTTCTTGTCGCGAATCACGCGCATCGTAATGGTTGGCGCAAAATATCCCAGACGGTAAAACTCCTCGACAGGCTTGCCTATCATCTCCTCTGGATCAATGCCAAAAAACTCACTGTATCTTTCGGAGCAATAAAGTGTCCTGCCTTCAGCGTCCGTAACGTGAACAATATCATAGATGGAGCCTAATAACGCTTCAAAGTCGATCATAGAGCCCACTCCCGCCTGCTGTAATAGTGTGAAAGCTGGGCGTATACTCAGGCTTTCTTGTATACTCCTTCTCCATCTGTTGACTGCCTTCCTTCAAAATTCTGAAAGATCAGGGTGGGGGCGGACTTTGGGTGGAGGGGAGGAAACAGGAGAAAAGGCTCCGGGTTCTTGGAACAGCTGCTGGGGGATTGACTGTCCGGCTCCATTCCTAAAGCGAAACCGCGTCCAAAGCAGCGATTTCGAAGAGGTTATTTCAAGGTGGACGCTTAACAGCGTGTTTCGCTTTATCCATTGCGCCTCGGCTGCTGTTCCAAAGACCCTCGCATTTTCTCCTGTTTCCTCTCGCCAGCTGTAGTCCTTTGTTATTGGCGGGTTTGTGGGAATAGCTTCGAGGAATGTAAAGAATACATGACAAAAAGGCCACCCCATCATGTGGTGAAGCCTTAAGCATACAAGCATTATTTTTTCGGGAGGATGAGCGTGAACGTAGAGCCTTGTGGCGAGCTTTCTCCTAGAATCAGATCGCCACCAAGTGCCTTGGCGATCATTCTGGAAAAGGACAAGCCTAGTCCGAGGCCCCTCACCTTGTCCTTTTTGTTGCTGCCACGAAAGAACCTCTCAAACACGAGTGATTGCTCGGCCAGCGGGATACCTTGACCGTCGTCTTTTACATCGACCCGCATATCCGAGTCGGTTTCGTATAGCACCAGTTTAATCGTTCCCTTTTTCCCGACGGCCTGCTTGGCGTTATTCAACAGATTGATCAGCACCTGCTGTACACGGCCCGGATCGACGTTGATGATCGTTTCTTTCTCGGGTAGCTGCGTGATTAGCGTCACGGTGTCTAAATCCTGCGTAATCCTCCATTGCGAGGCAATCTCCCGGACGAGCTTGCTTAGATTTTGCTCCTCTTGCTGCACAGCAATAGCACCGACGGCAAATGAATTGAAATCGAGCAAATCTTCTACCATTTTTTGCAGTCGCTTGGTTTCCTTCAAGCAAATCTGTAAAAACTCTTTTTGCTCATCACCAGCAACCACTTCGTCATTGATCGCCTGCACCAGCCCACTAATGGCAGTCACAGGTGTCTTGAGCTCGTGAGTAACACCTGCTAAAAGCTCGGTGCGGATGCTCTCCAGCTGCCTGAGTCGGTCTGCCATCTCCTTGAAGGTATAGACCAACTCGTGTATTTCACGTTCCTTGATCGTTTTATTAATCGAGACATCGTAATTTCCTTCTACGATCCGTCTAGCAGACAGGACAACATCCTGAATCGGATCAGACAGCTTGCGGGCGTGAAAGTAAATAACCGCCCATCCGAGCAGCCCCAGACTGCCCAGCATAATGACCAAGTATTGAACCTGCTCCCTGCCTACCTTGATATCCGTGTCTGGAAACAGCAGGATGACTTTACCTACTGGGACGTCGTTATAATCCAAATCCTTTCTGATGACGTATAGCGTATCACCATTCGGCTGCTTCACCTTGTCCGCAGTATTGGCTTGCTCCAGCATACGTGGAAGAGCCTGCTTCAAGGCTGGATTCACCATCCCCATGCGATTGTAGATGATTTCTCCTTTTTTATTTTGAACGAAAAGAAGGAGATTGCGATCGACGCCCATAAACTTACGCCGATTATCCAGCACCTGATGGAGCTTGTCTCCTACCAGTACATTCCCGTCATCATCGACTACACGATCAGCTACTTCTTCTGCAAACAGTCTCGTCACTTCCAATTGCTTCTCGGTCGCCGCATATTTGATCCAGTAAGCGGATATACCCCCGATTAGGATGAGACCGACACAAAGCGTAAGCAGGTAGCGTGTCGTCCAATACCGAAGGAGTGACACGGGCTCATTATTTTTGATAAACACAGAATTGGTACCCCACCCCTCTTAGCGTCTTGATCTCGCCTTCGGTGGCAGGCCAATTTTCCAGCGTCTTTCGGATTCGCTTGATCGCCAAATCTACAGCGCGATCGCTTCCGCCGTAGTCCATCCCCCATACCTGCTCAATTAACTGCTCGCGGGTAAAGGTCTGATTCGGATTTTGTGCCAGAAACAGCAATAGAGACAAATCACGTGGATGAAACAGCAGCTCCAAACCATGTAGCGTCACATTGTGAGACTGGAAGTTTATTTTCAGACTACCAAAAAATCTCGTTTCCTGGTCCTTGATTAATATAGTCGAGCGCCGCAAAACGGCATTCACCCGAGCAACTACTTCCTCCGCTTCAAACGGCTTCGTTATGTAGTCGTCTGCCCCCTGGTTCAGCCCTTTCAGCTTTTGATCGGTCTGCCCCAACGCCGTTATCATGATGACCGGACAGGCACTTTTTTCCCGAATGTACTGCAAAACCTCCCAGCCGCTTCGCTCCGGAAGCATGACATCCAAAAGGACCAGGTCAGGCTTTCGCTCATCAAAGAGCTGTGTCGCCTCGTCTCCATCCTCTGCCTGCCACACCTGATAATCTGCTTTTTGCAGGTACGCTTTTAACACACGTGAAATAACCAGCTCGTCTTCTACTAACAAAATACTTTTCATCGAATACCTTCCAAATTGAGAGGCATATCATCATTCTCCATTCGCTCTTTCCCTTGCATGGACACCTATTCTACTTCATTTTCTACTATCCTTCTATACTACCAGTTTACCTCTTTCTCTTTGGAAAAAGATTTGCTGATTTTGGAAAATAGGAAAAAAGCCTTGCATTCCCTTTTAAGAAAAGGATGCAAGGCTTTGGAGAACCTTATTAGATCAAGCTGCCATCGAAGTAGATGTCCTCATCGTCAACATCGCCTTCGAAGCTGTATTTTTTCTTGCCAGTGTCGCTATCGATGATTTTACCAGTTACATCTGCGTCATCGAATTCATCCCAGATGTCATTCACGATATCTTCTACCAGGTTTTCGAAATCGGAATCATCCAGATCATCGAAATCGTCCTGATATTCATCGAGGTCAATCTCGATTTCGACTTCAATCTCGTCTTCATCTCCATCGAGCGTGATATCCCACTCGAGGTCTTGGAAGTCGCCATACTCTTTATTCAATTGCTTTTCCAAATCACTCAAACGATCATCGAAATCGTCATCGTCATTATTTTTCTTTTTGTCGAGATCGTCTTCCAAATCAGTAATCTCTTTGTTCAAGCTGTCGATTTTGGATTGCAAGGTTCTGATTTGCGCATCACGTGCTGCGAGTTCAGCTGCGTGCTGGGAATCTGCCTGATCCTTTACGTTAATGGTATAGGTAGTTCCATCCCACGTGATGTCTTTGTTGAACACGCCTGCCATCATGCGAAGCGGAATGTAGGTAGTACCATTTACAATGAAAGGCTCGACTGTTGTCGGAACGGAAGCACCGTTATACAGCACTTTGATATTGTTGTACTTTGCTTGCAAATTCTTCGTCGCAACAGATGCAGAAGAGCTTGTCGGAAATAATCCTACGGTAAGAACCAACGCAGATGCAATCGCCAGGTACTGTTTTTTAAACATGGAAAGTCCTCCATTCTTCCGGTTGTGTATTTCTATACGTGTCGCTATGTACATATCCTACTTTACCTATTGAACGTGTCGAACGTATGTCAACCTTCGAAATTTTCCTTACCACTTTTTGGGGAGAACTTTGAACGCACCGATGGAGAAGCCTGGGAAGTAATTTTCCGAGGCTTACTCAATTGGCCAGGTTTTTCGAATATCGTGTTCAAACTGCCGCAAATGATTGATCCGTTTCTGGGTCTTTTGATAATCTGCCTGCCAGCTTTCGCTTTCACGGTCACGGATCAGCTCAGCTTTTTTCTCCAGCTCCCTCACTTCACTCCGCAAGGCAATCACGATGTCTAGTAATCCATCCATATCAATTTCACGCATTTCCGATATAAAATGCCACTCAGCTTCTGTTAAGCGATACTGCTTGTTTGCCATTGTTCATCACCCTTACTCCATCTTCATTGCTCACAAGGAGCAAAATTCAATTTTCGTGCGTTTGTTTTCATATGCATGTATCGTGATGCCACTTCATGTATAATAAATAAGGTATCGGTTATTTCAGCTGAACAACCAGAAGTTAGTAAAGGAGACTGCTGTATGTTCTCGATTAGAGAATCCGATTTGCCAGGAATCGGAAGGAAGTACCAAGTTGAAGCAAAAAGCGGGGATAAACTGGTCGTTGTTATTCACGATGATGGACGCAGAGAAATGTACCATTTTGACAATGACGATGCAGACGAAACCATTTCCATGATTACCCTCGATGATGACGAAGCGAGAAAAATCGCTGCGATCGTCGGCGGATTGACCTATCAGCCAACGGCATTGGAAACGGTTGAGGTCGCATTGGACAAGCTTATTATCGAATGGTACAAAATCCAGAATGGCTCTGCTTCAATCGGCAAAACGATTGGCGAGCTCGATGTCCGTCAAGAAACGGGAGCAACGATTATTGCCGTTATTGAAAAAGACCATCGGCAAACGATTAACCCCGGTCCTGAGTACGTCCTCTGTACAGGAGCTACCCTGGTCGTTGCAGGTGAGCGCAAGCAAGTTCAGGCGCTAAAAGCAATTCTCTGCACTGAGGGTAAATAACAACAGCATCTCATCCAAGTGATTTTGCATAAGCAAACCCCTATCGAAGCCTCCTCAAGGAGGAGCGACCGCGTTTCGGTGGAAAGTTTCCATGCGCTCCGGAATTCATAAGTGTCACACGCTTATAAGTTCCTATACGTTACGGTAACAAGCTGACAGCCCACAAACAGGCTGTCAGCTTGTTCATTCAATCGCAGACAGCATATTCTCCATCATTTCCTGATTCATCGGTCCTATAAATTTATTTTGAATCACGCCGTTAGAATCGATGATGAAGCTCGTAGGTATCGAAATCGCCCTGTACACATTCGATACCTGCTTATCGACATCCAGCAGAATCGGAAACGTAATGCCATAAGCCTCTACGAAGGTAGAGACCGCCTCCGGATTCGTTTCCGTCTGGGTCAGATTGACGCCAAGAATAACGACCCCTTTTTCTTTATTTTCCTCATAAAAGCTCTGCATGTCCGGCATCTCCGCCCGGCACGGAGGACACCAGGTTGCGCACAGGTTTACAATCACCTTTTTTCCACGTAATTCGGAGAGCTTCATCTTCCCTCCATGTAGCGCCTGTAATTCAAAATCAGGGGCCAGATTTCCTTTTTCGATTCCAATTGTTTTGTTCCCCTGTCCAGCTGCCTGCTCGGCATCACCTGGTAGGGATGGCGCTGTAGGTGTTTTCCCAGTATCCACTATTCCCCAAGCGAGTAACCCTAACAACACAATAGCCGCAAGTGCATTTTTATGTTTCATCAGATGGTCCTCCGGTAACGGGAGTCTGGAGCCGTGTAGATAAAAATAAAGAGAGAAGCGATAGCAAATAGAACGCAACTTGCTCCTTCGAAAGCCCAAGAACCAAAGCGTTTCTTGTATCTATAAACAATCGAACATAGACTTGGCTGATTCCAAACCAGAGTAGAAGAGCCAACCAGAAAGTCATTGTTTTTTGATCCTGCTTGCTGGTAAACAGCCACCAGAGAAATACCGCACTAATGACGACCTGCTGAGCATGATACCACCTATCACTATTTTCCAGGATTACGGTAAGCAAATGGTATACGCCGCTTGCAGCCAAAAAACCTGCTGCACTGGCAAGAACGACCAGATGAACCGGGATCGCTTTTTTTCGTATACTGCGCACAAGATAAATCCCCACTGCCACAGCGGCCAGCCAAACACCGCTTCCCCCCCCTGAGAAATACAGGATCGACGATGGGTTTTCGATTGCTTTGGAAAAGTGAAAGAGAACGTAGCTGAGCTTCCAGACCAAAAACGCCAGGAAGACAGAATTACTCAGCATCTCAATGATTGGCGTTCGCTCTACCTTCTCTTTTTTCAGTCGCAGTGTAATTGCAAAAAAACCGCAAGCCAGTGAAACGACTGCTGCCAGCATACTCATTTTCAATATAAATGGACCCAGCTGAAAAGCGTCAGACAATTGTGGTTTCCTCCCTGTCTGCATACTGATACTCGTTTAGACGTATGTATCCTATCACCATATCAGGAAACACGAGATAAAGGAATGCTCAACCGAGCCGTCTCATGTTCATATTTTTAGCAGGACCACTATTCCAGATAGGGGTTCGACTCATTTCACGCAATTCTATTCAGCGCCGGATCAGGAGTGGATTCAAGCATTTATCGAACCGTGGCTTGGCTATGAAAGGTCTGTTAAGTCAGTGAAGCGCCTGACGGTGTCTGCAAGTGAAAACTGCCTAGAGAAATAGTGAGGAGAGAGGTATTTTTTATTTTGGATGATTCACGACGAAAAGGATTCGATACGGAGATGAATCGGCATAGGAGATGTATCAATAACTTGGGTTTTCGGAGGTTTGGTGTCGGTAAAAAAGTGTACACGTAGTAGATTAATGTCTCGCAACCTAATTTGAAGTTCTAAACATACTGCTTTCTCTTAAAATTCACCATAAAACCCCAAAATAGGAATCAGGGAGTAGGTACGGTCACGGATTCAGATGATTAATGTGGTAATCATTTTTTCATGACGGCAATTACCCCCTTTTTGCCTTGGTGAATTCGCTTTGATAGAACGTTCCGATGTATTTCACTTCATTAAATCTTGCTGGAGCTGATCCTGCCCACTCCTGCCTGCTATTTTATTGTTGGGATACGAGTAAATAGCGATTCGTTGGCCTGCCTATTCCGCCATAAACAACATCAAGCCTGACCCTTCCCCCCTTTTCCAGATAATCCAGATAGCGTCTTGCCGTTACTCGGGCGATCCCGACACGTTCCGCCACATCTTCTGCAGAAAGGGAGTGACTTTCTTTTGCCAGATGGCCGACGATTTGTTCCAATGTCACCGCGTGAAGCCCCTTTGGTAATACCGCCATGTCCCGCACCGGTTCTGTTGTGTCCTTCGCCGGGTCGGATATTTTGCCGAACAACAGCATGTCCACCTCATCCTGAGACGCCATTCCATCCCGCCTGATCTGCTGGCGAAACTCCCGATAGTTTTCCAGTGCCTGCTTGATCCGATTAAACTGGAAAGGCTTGATAATATAGTCCTTGGCACCGTTTCTCAACATCGTCTGAATCGTGGCCGTGTCCTTGGCTGCCGTAATCACGATCACATCGACGGCCCGATCCGTGGCGCGCAGCTGCATCAGCGTCTTTATGCCGTCAAAAACGGGCATGAACACATCTATAACCACCAGATCGGGCGCCAGCTCATCCACCAGCTTTATGCCCTCTACCCCATTGGCCGCTACGCCAACAACCAAAAAACCGGGCACCCGCTCGATAAACTGTCTGTTGATTTCCTGTACCATCGGATCATCGTCTATCACTACAACCTGAATGTTATCCTGCTCCATTATTCGTCCACCGCCTTCATCGGGAAGGTAATCAGAAAGCTCGCTCCTTCGCCAAGCTGAGAATGGCAAACGAATTCTCCTCTTCCCTTTTTCACTAATTGGTGTACCAAATGCAGTCCCAAGCCACGATGCTCCCTCTCCTTGGTGGAAAAACCGCGTTCCAGCATCTGTTTACGTGTCTCTTCGTCCATGCCGATCCCGTTATCCTCTACCAGCAGGGAACATATTTCGGCGTTCTGCTCAATGCTAATTGTGATTTCCTTGTCCGGTCTTTCGCATTTCTCAAGCGAATCAAATGCATTTTCAATCAAGTTACCGAGAATGAGCACAAAATTGTGGTGGTCCATATATGACGGAAACTGTTCCAGATGACTCATCCGGTCTATGATTACCTGAATACCCAACTCTCTGCCTCGACTTACCTTTCCCATTAAAAGACCAGACAGATTTTCATCCATGATCTGCGTGGACAAAAAGGATGTCAGCTCCTCCTGTTGCTCATTCACTTCGAACAGATAAGCAAGCGCCTTTTCATTCTGATTGAGCTGAAGCAGCCCAGCAATCGTGTGCAGCTTGTTCATATGCTCATGGTTCTGCACCCGCAAAGCCCCTACGAACTCTTTGACCCCTGTTAGTTCTTCTGCCATCCTCGCTACCTCGGTCCGATCCTGGAAAATGGCCAGCGCACCTACGACTCTGTCCTCAACCTTGATCAGAAAACGATTGGACCAGAGCAGGGCATTGCCGACGTGCAACTCTGTATTGGTAATATTTTTACCTAATTCTAACACCTCCGGCAACCGGGTGTCATGCAGCACAGACCGAATCGGCTTGCCCAACACTTCCCCCTCAATTCCAAAAATCTGTTTAGCCCGATCATTAAAGATCGTGATCCGCTCCCGGTTGTCGATAGCAATGACTCCTTCGTGCATGGCATGAAAGGTCGCTGTTCGCTCAACCAAAATCCGTGCAATCTCTTCGGGTTCCAGATCAAGCATTTGCTTTTTCATATGGCGGGCAAGCAGGTACGAGCCCCAGACACCAAACAACAAGGAAAGGAAAAAGGTAATGGCAATATTCCTACGCTCTCCCTGCATGATCTCCCAAATATTTGGCATCACCCGACCAACCACGACTACGCCTACCTGCTGATGCTGCTCGTTCATGATTGGCACGTAGGCACGCAACGCAGTTCCCATCTCCCCTTTTACCTTTTTCAGATAAGAGTGCTCTGCGAATGCCGCCTCAACCCCATCGTCCCGAAAAAAGGTGCCGATCCGTTTATCGAGTGGATCTGAATATCGGACACGCTCTTTGTTTAACACGACGATATAGGTCACATCATTGACAATTCGCAGCTTGCGTGTTGTAGGACTGATTATTTTCCAGCCATCAGGCTCTTGTATACTCGATTGGATCAAAGGAATCTCTGCAATGGTACGGGCAGTGGTCATAAGTCTTTGTCCCAGCTGCGTCTCTGTCATCCGAATAATCCCACCCACGATAATCAGACCGCCAATCAAGAGAGAGAACAATACGATACCTATGGAAAGCAGCAGGATCTTCCATTTAATTTTTAAACGATTGAACAAGAAGCTCTTCCTCTCTCTTATGTTTGCTTGCTACCATATATTTTGATACAGTACTCCCAGCATATCAACAGATAGAAGCAGGTGAATTCATGAAATCTTTTACAAGCATTGCCTTGATCGTCCTGCTCGGTCTCGCAAGCGCCGTAGCGATAGGCTTTGGGCCTGATCTCTCGCAGGCAAAGTGGGGATATGACGAGGAACAGGAGGGACTCTCAGAACGAATCATAATCAAGTTTAGCCACGTGGTCGCAGAAAACACACCAAAGGGTTTGACTGTCGAACGGTTTTCCCAGTTGGTGAAGGACAAGACGAATGGCCGAGTGGAAGTCCAGGTCTTTCCCAACAGCGTCCTGCATTCTGAAAGTACGGAATTGTCTGCCCTGCGAAATGGCGAAATCCAGATGATCGCACCAGCCTTTTCACATCTGTCGGGCTCGATTCCCCAGTGGGCTGTTCTGGAGCTGCCCTACCTGTTTCGTGATCAACAGGACGTGGACAGAATTTTTCATGGAAAGATCGGCCAAATGCTGTTTGATACACTGGATCAGTCAGATATGAAAGGAATGGCTTTCTGGTCAAGCGGGTTTAAACAGGTGACAGCCAATCGCCCACTCATCTTGCCTGCTGATTTCGCCGGGCAGCGTTTCCGCATCATTCCCAGCAAAGTGCTGGAAACTCAGTTCCGGACAATGAAAGCGGTTCCAGTCGGTTCGGCATTTAACGATCTTTTCAGCATGCTCGCTACCGGAAAAGTAGACGGCGAGGAGAATACGATCTCCAATGTATATACAAAACGCCTCTATACGGTACAAAAGCACATGACAATTAGTAACCACAGCTATCTGGGATATGCTGTCGTGATAAACAAAACATTTTGGAACAATCTCCCACCCGATGTACAGCAGTGTATTCAGGAAGCGCTGCAGGAAGCAACTGATTACAACAACCAGTTGGCTGTCTCCATGAACGCCAGCCAGCTAAAGCTCTTAAAAGAGCAAAACCTCATGCAGATTCATGAACAGACTGAGGAGGAACGGGCTGCCTGGATTTCGGCGCTACAGCCTGTGTACGATCAATTCGCACCTAAAATCGGTAAATCCCTAATGGATAGTGTCAAAGAGCTTCACCATCAGCGGTGAAGCTCTTTGTACTTCTATGCCGCTCTGTTGCTCCCTCGAAAGAATCGCTCAAATAAAGTCCATTCTCCCCGTTGTTTATTTCGATACGTGTCGCTATGTACATATCCTACTTTACCTACCGAACCTGTCGAACGTATGTCAACATTCGACTTTTTTCAGGACAGTTCCGTGACCATAAAGACCAAAACAACCAATATGACCGTATCGTTTTCAATTTTTTGTTCATTCTATAAAATGCGAAATAGAGGAATGAAGCGCTTACAAAAAAAGAGAGAGGACGGGGTTAGCACATGCGTATTAATTTTAAAAACCTGACCGTACAAGTGGTCATTGCCATTATCCTGGGTATCATCGTTGGTCATTTTGCCCCCAAGTTTGGCGCAGAGCTGAAAGTGTTGGCAGACGTATTTATCAAACTGATTAAAATGGTGATTCCACCCATTGTTTTCTTCACGGTAGTAAACGGAATTGCCAGCATGGGCGATATGAAAAAGGTAGGAAAGATTGGCGGCAAGGCACTTCTATATTTTGAAATCGTTACCACGATCGCGTTGGCAATCGGTTTATTGGTGGTCAATCTGATTAAGCCAGGTCATGGTTTTGACAAAACAGGCCTGACTAGCGGAGATGTCTCCAAGTACACAGAGGCTGCTGCGGAAAGTAATGGCTTCATTGACTTCTTCATAGGAATCATCCCTGACAATGTAGTAGGCGCGATGGCTAAAGGCGAGCTGCTGCCAATTCTGTTTTTCGCGGTTCTTTTTGGGCTCTCACTCGCAGCAATGGGCCAAGCTTCCCAGCCAGTCATTAAACTGTTTGATAAGCTGACACACGGATTCTTCGGTGTAGTCAACATGATCATGAAAGTATCCCCGATCGCCGCATTCGGAGCGATGTCGTATACGATTGGGAAATTTGGTATCGGCTCACTTACCAAACTCGGTTTGTTGATGTCTGCCGTGTACATCACAATGTTCCTGTTCATCGTATTTGTTCTTGGCGGGATCGCCCGCTACTACAAGTTCAACATCTTTTCATTTATCAAATACATTCGCGAAGAAATCCTTCTGGTTCTTGGTACCTCTTCTTCCGAGTCAGCCCTTCCGCGTATGATGGATCGACTGCAAAAGTACGGCTGCTCCAAATCGGTTGTCGGATTGGTTGTACCGACAGGCTATTCGTTTAATCTGGACGGTACCTCCATCTATCTTTCCATGGCGGCCTTGTTTATTGCCCAGGCATATGGAGTGGATTTAAGTATCTGGCAACAGCTGACCTTACTGGGAATCTTGATGATCACTTCCAAGGGAGCAGCAGGTGTGACAGGCTCCGGATTCATTACGCTAGCAGCTACTCTTGCTGCATTCCCAATGATTCCAGTAGAGGGAATCGCACTTCTTCTGGGTGTAGATCGTTTTATGTCTGAGGCACGTGCAATTACGAACCTGATCGGTAATGGAGTTGCTGCAGTAGTCATTGCCAAACAGGAGAATGAGTTTCATCCATGGCGCGACCAGCAGGAAGATGATAATGACATGAAGTCCGCTACGGCATGATTGGAATAGAAGAGCAAGAGGCCTCCTGCTTATTAAAATGTACCCTTTGTAAAGGACACTTTTAAAAAGTCTAGGCAGCTCCAAGAAGATGATCTCTGTATTGAACAGGG